>JAMPCO010000020.1 GCA_023666145.1 Prevotella sp.
AAAGGTTTCCCCCCCCCCCCCCCATGGTAATTTGGCGGTAAGGAGGGACAAATGAAAAATTTAACCAAAAAAATCGCAACGTTGGTAACTGCCTTTACAATGGTGGTTGTGTTAGGTTTGTGCTTATCGGCGTGCGGTGGACAAGCCAATTCTACGGGTGGTAATGAAGATGATACCCCTGTTGCCTTAACCATGGCGGATTATCAAGCCCGTTTCTTAAACGCGGGTTACAGTGCCTACGACCCAAATGTCGAATACGACGGCACGGGTAGGATTCGCACCTATGAACAAGCCGACGACATTGCCACATTTTTTGATCAAAATCCTGGATTTGCTACGATGTTCAACTGCACCACCGAAGACTTAGATTGGGTGATTCAAGTCGATAAAGGTTTCAGTGCCGAATACGTAATCGCTTACCTTGTCAACTTCAAAACCGTGGAAAAAGCACAGACGGTAGTCAACACAATCCAAACATACATTAACGAACACCCCGACGAAGCCGACCGCAATTATTATGCACACAACGACCAACTGGTCATCATTGCGACCAACGCCGACCTTTTGAATTTTGCCCAAGGCAAATAAAGCGTTCACGCATTGAAATCAAAAAACACGGGTGCCACCGCCCGTCTTTTTTTTTGTCGAAAAATGTATAAAAATGTATAATGAATTGATTTGGAATGTGTTGACAATACCATTTATAATAAAGGCATGAACACCACATACGAAGTACAAAGACACAGCATGGAGCCAACATTCGTCATCGAATTCTTGGAAAGCATGCTGCGCCGCGAAGTCACCAACCCGGTGAGTCGTCGCGGCAACACACTGGCGGTCAGTTTATCTGACCACAGCATGGCGAAAATCACCGCCCCAAAAGTCGCACGGGATACGCAACCCCCGGTCCGCACCGAAGCCACGATCGAAAACATTGCCACGTTGAAATACATCATGCAACACGATTATGGCTACGGCTCCGAAACCGAACGGGACAAATTGAACCGTTTGGAACTGCACAACATGGACGAATGCCGTGTCTACGTCGCGGACGCGTGTTGCAGTCAATTAAACGCGTACTACACCGACGGGTTAATTGAATTTTACAACGGCGAAAAATTCATGGTCACGGTCGAATTAAAGCGTTAGACACTGGGTAAAATTTTCGTTATAATAAGAGCATGAAATTTATTTGTGACGGCGAAGATTTGAAAAGTGCGGTGGCGATTGTCGCGCACGGCACCAACAGTAAAACGGTCAACCCGATTTTGGAAGGCATTAAGATTGTGGCGGAAGGAAACACGGTCACGTTTTTTGCCACGGATTTGGAATTGTACCTGCGTAAGACCATTCACGCGGACGTGAAACAGGAAGGCAGTACCCTGCTGCCTGGGCGTTTGTTCGGCGAATACATCGGCAAAATCGGCAGCGGGCCAATAACTTTCACCAGCAGTGATACCACCGCGGTAATTGAGCACGGTGAAGGCAACGACGGAAACTTTTCGTGCTTGCCCGTCAACGAATATCCCGATTTGATTGATTTAAACACCAAACCGTTGTTTTATTTGAAAGGTGCGGATTTACGCGAAATTATCAGCAAAACTACCCCGTTTACCGCCCAAGACAACGCACGCCCCGTGTTACGCGGTGCATTATTCGACATCGATATGAACAACAATACTTTGACCGCGGTGGCTTTGGACGGCTACCGTTTGGCACGCATTACCAAACCGTTGGTGCGTCCCACAGGTTCGGCGAAAATCATCATCCCCAGCCGTGCGTTGGAAGAAATGCGTCGGATGTTAACCGATGACAAAGAAGAAATCGGCTTGATCGTGGAAAAGAAATTCGTACAAATTGCGGTTGGCAGTACCGTATTTGCGTCGCGCTTGATTGACGGTGACTTTGTGAACTACCGCCAAATCATCCCGACCGAATTTAATTGCAGTGTGGTGGTGGAAACCGCCCCGTTGTTGGCGGCGGTGGGTCGCGCGGGTTTACTGTCGGGCTCCAACAAAATCAATTTGCTAACGTTAACCACCGCGGACAAGAGTTTGGAACTGTACGCGAACAACGAAATGGGCAAAATCAACGAACGCGTGCCGGCCAATTTGGACGGCACCAGCATTAAAATTGCGTTCAATTCCAAATATATGTTCGATGCTTTGAACACCATCACCGACGAATTTGTCAAACTTTCGTTCACAACCCCGTTGGCACCCTGTGTGGTGACCAGCGCGAAACGTGGCGATTATTTGTTTTTGGTCTTACCGGTGAGGTTGGGTTAATGAATTACCAAGGTTGTGATGCCATCAACCGCAGTTTTATGGTGACCGACAGGGGTTCGCTTGTTTGTGAAGCCACCCAAGCACTGGTGGAAAATTCGTTGCAACGCGCCTACATCTTTACCAATTTGTTTTTTTACGACATTACTCAGCGCGAAATTGAAAAATTGTGCCAAAAAATCCGCAAAATGCACGAAGTCGTGGTGGCCACCACGGATTTTGCACCCGATGACGTTGACAAACTGTTCCCCAACATTGCGGCGCGTTTCCGCAGTGAACTGGGCAATAACTCGTTGGACCCGTTAATTAAAATTGAATTGGCGAAAATTAAACCGACTTTGATGTTATCGTTGAGCAAAGCCGAACAAAAGCAAATTGACCAAATGAAAATTTCAATTTTCAACACCGAAGTCAACAAGTTCAAAAAAGCCATCATCATTACGCAAGACAACAAAGGTAAACCGTACGAAATTGTTTTATCGGCCAAATACGTGATGAACCTGCCCGACCGTTGCCGCCGCTTTTTGAAGCCCACGATTAAAATGTTAGCCTACATGGACGGCTTGCAATTTGACCAATTTGAAATTTCACCCGATTACAAAATTACCTACACTTGGGCGGACGTCCATCCCAAATTCGACGAAGAAGCCACCAAAGACGCGATCAAAGCCATCATGGCGGACAAAAACGCTAACTAAACCATTGCCGACCACGGTCAAAACATGGTATATTGGCTCTATGCTGGATATTAACTTAATTCGTACCCAACCCAAAATGGTGCAAGAACAATTGGCGAAACGGGGTTGCCAAGTGGATTTTGCCGCGGTGATTGCGATGGACGACACCCGCCGCAATTTAATTCAACGCAACGAAGCCCGTCGTCAAAAACGCAACGAAAACAGTGCGATGATTGCCAAACTGAAAAAAGACGGCAAAGACGCCACCAAACAAATTGCCGAAATGAAAGCAATTGGTGACAAGATTGCCCACGGCGACGCCGAATTAGCCAAACTGAACCAAAAAATTTTTGACGCGTTGGCGGCTTTACCGAACATTCCCCTGCCCGAAGTCGTGGCGGGTGGCAAAGAAAATAACCGTGTCGTGGCGACTTTCGGCAAAAAACCGAACTTTGATTTTGCGTGGCAAGACCATGTCACTTTGGCAACCAATCTGGGTTTAATTGATTACGCCCGTGGCGCCAAACTGAGCGGAGCCAAGACCTGGGTCTACACAGGCGCGGGCGCGTTACTGGAATGGGCGTTACTCAATTATTTTATCGACTTCCACATTGCGAACGGCTACAAATTCATTTTGCCCCCCCATTTATTGAACTGGGAAAGCGGTTACGCCGCGGGACAGTTCCCGAAATTCATCGACGATGTGTTTGTGACCGATTTTCACAAAGACCCGAAAAAAAGCAAGTTCTTGTTGCCCACCGCGGAAACCGCGTTACTCAATTTGCACCGCGACGAAATTATCAACGCCGCCCAATTACCGCTGAAATACTTCAGTTACACCCCCTGCTACCGTAAAGAAGCGGGTTCATACCGCACCGACGAACGCGGAATGATTCGGGGTTACCAATTCAACAAAGTCGAAATGTTTGTTTATTGCCCCGCGGCGCAAAGTCCGCAAATCTTTGACGAACTGGTGCGCAACGGGCAAAAATTGCTGGAAGGTTTGGGCTTACATTTCCAAACCACCGCTTTGGCGGCGGGCGACTGTTCCGCCAGCATGGCAAAAACCTACGATTTGGAAGTCTTTATCCCGTCGATGAAAGGTTACAAGGAAGTCTCTTCGGTTTCCAACGCCTGCGATTACCAAGCCCGTCGTGCGAACATCCGTACCAAAGACGCGGACGGCAAAACCGTGTTGGTGCATACTTTGAACGGTTCGGGGTTGGCCACTTCGCGGTTGATTCCCGCCATTTTGGAACAATACCAAAACGCGGACGGCAGCGTTAACCTGCCCGCGGCGCTGCACAAATATATGCACGGCATTACCGTGTTAAAAAAGAAATAAGGAGTTTACCATGGCAAAAACCACACCACCCTCCCCGCCCACGGTCGACATGGACACCATCATCAACCTGTGCAAAAGTCGCGGCTTTGTGTTCCCTGGTTCGGAAATTTACGACGGACTGGCGAACACGTGGGACTTTGGCCCGTTGGGTGTCGAGTTAAAAAACCACATCAAACAACTGTGGTGGCGCGAATTTGTGACCACTAATGATCACAGTGTCGGCTTGGACGGTGGCATTTTAATGAACCCGAACGTCTGGGTCGCCAGCGGTCACGTCGGCGGTTTTGCCGACCCGTTAATGGACTGTAAAGCCTGCCAAACGCGCAGTCGTGCCGACAAATTGATTGAAAGTCACGACCCCAAAATCAACGCGGACGGTTGGTCGAACGCAGAATTAGAAAAATACATTCAAACCCACCAACTGACTTGCCCCCATTGTGGCAAATTTGCTTGGACGCCGATTCGCCAATTCAATTTGATGTTTGCCACCCACCGCGGCGTAACCCAAGACAAAACCGACCAAATTTATTTACGCCCCGAAACTGCCCAAAGCGAATACATCAACTTTGCGAACGTCCAACGCAGTCTGCGTTTGAAAGTCCCGTTCGGCATCGGGCAAATTGGCAAAGCCTTCCGCAACGAAATTACCCCGGGTAACTTCATTTTCCGCACGGTGGAATTTGAGCAAATGGAACACCAATTATTTTGTCACGCGGACGACGCGATGGCGCAATACGCCAAATACAAACAAAAAATTTGGCATTTTGTGACCGACGTGTTGGGCGTGCGCGCGGCAAATTTGCGTTTCCACGACCACGAAAAATTGGTCTTTTACGCGCAAGCCGCCTGCGACATGGAATATTTGTTCCCGTTCGGTTGGGGTGAATTGAACGGTACCCACCACCGCGGCGTGCACGATTTGACCAGCCACCAAAATTTATCCAAAAAGTCTTTGGAATACTTGGATCCCGTCACCAACCAAAAATTTCTGCCGACCGTAATTGAAAGTTCGCAAGGCGTGGAACGTTTGTTTTTGGCGGTGTTATGTGACGCTTACCGCACCCAAACTTTACCCGACGGCGACACGCGCGTGGTGTTACAATTAAACCCCAATTTGGCCCCGTACCAAATTTGCGTGTTACCGTTACAAAAAAAGGGTTTAACCGCCACCGCCACCCAATTGTACCGTCAATTGCAACAACAATTCGCGGTGACCTACGATGACGCGGGTTCGATTGGCAAACGCTACCGTCGCCAAGACGAAATCGGTACCCCGCTCTGCGTGACGGTGGATTACGACACATTAACCGACCAAGCCGTGACCGTCCGCGACCGCGACACGATGGAACAAACCCGCGTCAAAATCGCGGATTTACCCGCCCAAGTTATTAACATACTGACAACCTATAATAAGACAAAAAATATTTTATGAATAATTATTTAATCGTGTGAGTGGGGGAAAAAATCGTCAAATGAAACAGTTACAGATCAAACCATGGTTACCATGCGGCTTGTGGAGCGCCGTAGTGATTTGCGCAATCAGCGGCTGGGTCAGCGGTTTTCAAGATGTTGGCGCTTTGGTCTATGATTTTTGCGTGCTGGTACCGTTACTGGTAATTGGGATGATACACACTGTCCGTTGTCGCCGTGAGCATCCCCAAAGTGTGCTTTGGACGTGGTGTGTGTTGGGGGTGGTTTGGTTTATGACCATTTGGTTGGCCGATTTGCAAAGCAACGATATGGAAGCCGCCCTCCTGCCCTGGTGTAATTTTTACCAAGGAAAAACGATGACCGAATCAATCCGCCAAATTACCACGGTCAGTAATTATACGCCGTTTTATAATTATTTTTTGATTCTCTTTGCCCATTGGTTTAATTTGTCAGGTTGTGTGTACGCGATTAAGTATTTAACTTTTTTGTTTTCGGTCGCGTTGGCGGTGGCCATGGAGTTAATCATTGGTCATTTACGCCAAACCAAGTTTAATTACGGGCATTTGGCGTGGTTTTTGTTGTTACCACCAATTTTGTTTGAATTTACCGCCTGGGGACAATGTGACGCGATTTACACGACTTTTTGTTTGTTCGCTTTTTATTGGGCGTTAAAACACCGTTCCGTGCCCTGTATGATCAATTTGGGTTTGGCGTTCGCCATGAAGTTACAATTTTTGTTTATCTGTCCAATCATTTTCCTGCTGTTGATCATCCGTGATGCGGACGGGCAACATTACCTCCAATGGCGCTGGGTTTGGTTGGCGCCGTTGATGTACGTGGTTAATTTATTCCCGGCGTGCTTTGGTGCCCCCGTGTGGGATTTGTTGACAGTTTATTGGCAACAATATGGGGAGTATACTTGGATCTCCATGAATTGTGCCAATCCAGGGTATTTATTGAATCTGCTGATGGTCAGTCAGCAACAAATTTTGTTACAAACCGTGGTAATTATTTACGCGCTGGTGGGCATCACGGCCACCATTGGTTTGTTTTGCCGCTTGTTATATCTGCACCGCCGTCAACCCTTGACCGCCTCCGACTTGGTACGGGGGGCACTGACCTTCGCGTTCTTGATGGTTTATTTAATGCCGAAAATGCACGAACGGTTTTATTTCTTGGCGGCGGTACTTGCGGTGGTCTTTGCCTTGGTACAACCGAACTGGCACAACACCATGCTTGCCTTTTTAGTGGTGACGGCGTTGACTTTCCCGATGTTCGGTTATTTCTGCTCTTATCTTTATGGTTGGATTGTTTGGGGGAGTGCGTTAACGCTTGCTGGGTTGATTTTGAACACGGTGGTGTTCATCATGTTACTGCGTCCGTGGTTACGGAGAATTTGACGGCGGAAAACATCTAGGCTAAACTATGCTATGAAAAAAACACCAGAAAACTTGATTGTTGTGATTGAAGGTCCCAGCGGCGCGGGTAAAGATACAATCATCCGCACCTTGGTGAAAAAATATCCTGACCGTTTTGCGAAATTGGTTTCGGTGGCGACGCGGGCGATGCGTCCGCGCGAAAGTGAAGGCAACCCGTATCATTTTGTGACCAACGCTGAATTTGACCAAATGGTGGCCACGGGCGACATCTTTGAACACACCGTGCGCCACGGCGAAAAACGCGGCATGAGCGAAAAATACATCCAACAATTGTTTGCCGCCCACAAAATCCCGTTGAAAGATTGCGACATTGTGGGGGTACGGGCGTTACGGGCGCGCTTCCCGCACGTAACCACGATTTTTTTAACCGCGGACAAAGCCGAAATTGAACGCCGTTTACGCCGCCGCGGTGACGACCCCGCCGACATCGCCGTGCGCATGATGGATTACGACCGATGCATCCAAGATGCCCAATATTATGACCATGTGATTGTGAATCATAGTGTCAAGAAAACAATCGACAAAATTTTGCACATCATTTATAATTGATGTTATGGAAAGTAACAATCAAAAGGAAATCAAAATCATCTGCACGATTGGTCCGGCAACGGAAAGTGTGGAAAAAATCAAAGGATTGGCTGACGCTGGCATGAGCATTGCCCGCTGTAATTTCAGCCACGGCACCCACGAAGAACACGGTGCCAAATTCGCGAAAGTACGCGAAGTTAATCAGAAATACCAAAAGGACATCAAAATCATGTTGGATACCAAAGGACCCGACATCCGTTTACGTGATTTTGAAAACGGCGAAATCACCGTCCAAGAAGGTGACACTTTTTCGTTGTACTGTGACGAACGCGTGGGCAACCAAAAAGGCGTATCCATTTCGCACCATGAATTGTACCAATACGTGAAACCAGGCGACACCGTGTTAATTTGTAACGGCTTAATTGTGACTAAAGTCCAAGCGGTCAAAGGCAAAGAAATCGTGTTGAAAATCGAAGTCGGCGGCAAAATGTCGAACAAAAAGAGTATGGCGGTACCGGGTGTGGACGTCCATTTGGAATTCTTGCGTCCCGCGGATATCGAAGATTTGAAATTTGGCGTGGCACAAAAAGTCGACATGATTGCGGCTTCGTTTGTAAACAAAGCCCAAGACATCGCGGATATGCGAAAAATTGTCGGCAAAACCCCAATTATTGCGAAAATTGAAAGCGTGCAAGCCGTACAAAACTTGGACGAAATTATCGCGGCGGCCGATGGTATCATGGTGGCGCGTGGTGATTTAGGCGTGGAATACCCGTTGGAAAAATTACCCACCGTGCAAAAAATGATTATCAAAAAATGTAACGCTGCCAACAAATTTGTCGTTGTGGCAACCGAAATGATGTTGAACATGATGGCGAAGCCCCGCCCCAGTCGTGCGGAAACCACCGACGTGGCGAACGCGGTTTATGATGGTACCGATGCGGTGATGACTTCGGAAGAAACCGCGATGGGCGAATTTCCAATTCAAACGATCCAGTATATGCGTAAAATCACCAACGAAGCGTGGCAACAAAAACACGTTTAATAACTCCCAAAGATTAACGTTGGAACAGAAACGTGTCAGCATTGGCACGTTTTTGTTTGGTGCGCTTTTGGTGGTTTACATCGTGTGTTCTTGGTCGGTGTTTTTGGTGGGTGGTTGGCGCAAGAACGTGGGGTCGCCCAATTTTTGGTGGATTTTTTCCATGCGGCGGCTGAGTTCTTGCGCGGTAGGAATGTCGATAATTTGGATCATTTCCGGGGGAATTGGTTCGCTGTAACGGTTTTCGTAATTTTGGTACAGATTACTGTTCAAAATCAATTCCACCGTCTTTTGTAAACCCCATTGCTTGGCGAACTGCAAATTGAAATCCAATTGTTGTTCGTATTTGGCGCGGTCGCGGTACATCGGCATCACCGCCAATTTGGGTTTCATTGGCGTGGCCAAACGCTTCCACCAATAATCAAAGAAACGGGTAACTTGGTTGCGTTCCAATGTCGTTAATTCATCGGCGTAAGGAAAATTGAACAAATATTTGCGGGTACAGGCGTAATCGCGCGCCAAATAGCCGTGGTTAATCGTGTTGCCGCCGTTGGAAAAGAAGTAAAACCATTCGGGCGAAATTTTCGCGTGGAAGCACGCCACCTCGGGGTCGGGCGAAACCGAAATCGTGTTTTGGTCACGTTGCGACATCCCGACACTCTTTTCCACGCGATCCAAAATTTCACGAATGGGTTGCAATTCGGCGTCACGGTAAAATTTGGCCTTGGGGTTCAAACCATGCTGGCGGATGCTGTCGGTAAAAACTTCGTTAAAGCCGTGGTATTCGCAAGTGCCCATCGTCAGTAAAGTGACAATGCGGTTGGACAGGTTTTCGTCGCCTTGCATCATCTGCTTGACGTTCAGCAACAACAAACTGCGCACTTGTTGGTTGAATTGTTCTTCATCAATGCGTTTGGACAATAAATAAAAGACGTCGTTGCGGTAACGCGCAAAGTCCAACAAGCGCGGAGTTTTCAGGTTCAACGCTTGGCGGTCGACAAACGGGTTATCGAACAATTGTTGCCAACGTAACAACGCGCCACACATTTTAGTGTTGGTGTATTCCATATCGTCGGGTTGACTGCTGCCGGTAATTTTGACGATGTCTTGCGCGTAGCGCGGCGCGCTTAAATAATCACTTACAAATCCCATGAACGGGATTATAGCAAAACTGTGGGACGATTTCAAGACTGCAAATGAAAATTGTGTGACAATTTTTTTGAAATTTGTTCGTAAATATGTTAGAATCATATATGCAATCAGGAGGTAACCGATGACTATGCCATCCACCCCACACCCGAAATTAACGACCCAAGCAACGGTCGCCCCAACCGCAGTCCGTTCCACCACGCCTCGTTCCAAATTGACGCGACGGCAAATTTACGCTCTGGTCGGCTTAGCGGTGGCGTTAGTGTTGTTCATGGCGTTTGTGATTCCCGTGACGGTGGACGCAGTCCAGCATAACACGGTATTCACCAATGCTTATCGTTCTACCGCGCGCCACGGTTACAGCAGTGAAATTTTGGGCACGGTGCCGCGCCAAATCCCCACGACTTTGTCCGACAGCGGATTGGTAGCGGACGGCACGATCCCGTATTACCCCACTTACGGTTCGACCGCGGCGTATGATACCGACCAAAAAAACGCGGTTATCCGCGAATCGGTGGCGTTGTACAGCGCTTACGTGTCGGGCGATGCGACCACCAAATACAGTTATTTTGACCGCGACGGTTACCAACGACTTTTGGATGGCAGTTTCGTGGACGACGGCCACGGTGGCAAGGCGCGCTTGTACGCCCACACGGCCTCGCAATCGATGTATTTCCAAGACGGTAACACCGTCCCGTACATCAGCGACCAAGAACCCGCGGTCGTGAAACGCATGACGTTTGCCCCGCGTTCCACCAATAATTACGGTAACCGCGGTTACAGCGTGACGGGCTTGTACGCCGCCCCCGGCGAATTGGTCACGGTTTGCGTCAGCGGTGCCGATTTGCGCGCGGCCGGTGGTGAACTGACGTTTCACATCGGGCAATGTCTTTACAACGGTCAAAGCAATAACATTTGGGCGGCCAAAGGCGTCAACCGTATGCCCAATATTTTGAACACGTTAAAACTGAACGCAACGACCGCGGAATACGATGCCGAGCGCGACGTTTACACCGCCTACCTGGGGTCGTATTTGGGCGGCCCGATTTATTTACGCCATACCGCGGCCACCGTGGCATTGGTCTTTGCGGGCGCGTTGGAATACCGCCACTTTGTTTTGGGCTACACCACCGCGGATGAATACGCCCGTTTGTGCCACACCACCACCCCATATTTTGATTTAGAAATTTGGGACAACGGTATTTTGCATTCGGGCTCGGTGCGTTATGCCCAAAAATACGACTACGACGCAATTTATGCGGCCGCCGTGTTGTGGGAAAAAATTACTTTAACTTCGACCCAAGTGCGTAAACAGGGCGTGGTGATGATTTATGACCCCTTTGTCGCCGCGGGTGCCGCCGTGGCTTTCCCTGGCCGTTCGTCCACGAACTGCCCCGCCAGTTGGCTCGACAGCGCCTTGAACGCCACCGCGTTTGAAAAAACGGGCGCGTGGGGCGTCATGCACGAATACAACCACAATTTCCAAGGCGGTTGGGAATTGGCGGGTGGTGGCGAAGTTTCCAACAACGCGTTGAATTTGGCGTCGTACGTGGCGTACACCAAAATTTCGTCCGCCCGCCGTTTAAGTACCCTCAACACCGATACGGGACTCAGCGGTTGGAACGCGTACACCAACGCGTCCTGGGCATTAAAAAACACGCTCACGGAAAATTGGCCGAACCAATTGGTGGTTTACGCGACTTTGTTACACGGAATAGGTGCCAAAAATTTTGTGACGGGCGTCGGGCAATGTAAAGGCGGCAACGCCGACGGACTGTACCAAGAAATGAGCGCGGTGACAGGTTACAATTTCGATTACTTTTTCAACCAAATTGTGGGGCAAGTCCCGACCGTGTCCGTGAACGCCGACGCACCCGCGTTTGTGCCCGTCGCTTCGATTTACCAAACGGGACGCAGTATTCTGAACGCCGACGGCGCGACCGCATACATCAAAACCATGCAACCGTACGAATTTGCGTACGGCGATACGTTGACCGTGGATTTGCGCCGCTACGACGGGGGACAAACGGGGACGGTGGTGCTGCCCGCCGGCATTACTTTTGACATTACCCACGTTACGCAGCCGCGTTATGGCACCTTGACGGAAACTGACACCAAAGGCGTGTATACTTATGTCCCCGACCCCGACGAATTGTCATCGGGGCAAATCAAAGTGACCTTAACGTTGCACGCGGACGCCAGTTTGGGTGATTACGCCGCCGCGATTGAAGGCCAAACCGTGGATTTGGTGTTGGAATTACAACAATCGCACGAAATGAACCGCACCATGTTGCAACGTACGGTTTACCGTTACGACGGATCAGGAATGTCGGATCCGTTAAAAACTTTGTACGGCAACGACCCTGTCAACGCGTTTACCAGCAATTTCGCGGGGCATTCATCCACCGCCACCGCGAATAACGTGAACACCACCGAAAACAGCAACACCGACATTTGGTTGACGGCCGACGAATACAACCAATACGGTGCCAACACGATTCTGGTAGTCAGTGGAAAAATCTACGTTGCCGAAGCGGGCGAATACCGTTTAACACTGCGCGGGCGCGTCCACGCCGCGGTCGTGATTTCTTTGGACGGCGGCAAAACTTACGACCAATCTTTGACGGTGGAAAACCGCAACGGCAGTCCCACCCTGACCGACACTACCTTGACCGCCAGTTTGGATTTGCCGAACTTGCCCGCGGGACAATGGGTTTATTTCCAAGAAATCTTGTTCCTGAACGAAAAAGTCAGTGGTAACCGTTATCCTTTCATCGGTTTGGGTTGGGGCAAAATTGAACACAACGCCATTGCGATTGACGATGAAACCACGGACGAAACGGCCGCATACGAAGAAAGCACCCAAGTCACGTTGAACTATGCTTCCGCCTACCGCGCGACCTATCAATTCGCCACCCAACCGTACGTCAGCGAATATCTGTTCCGCCGTGAATGGCAATCGACTTACGACCCGTCGGTACAATACAACAACCGCGGCAAATTGTTGTCATACAGCGGTTTTACCCCGTGGGATGATACCGTCACAATTCATAATTTGTTCGACGCGGATAACACCAACGCGATGCACAGCCAAAAAGGTGCGGCTTACGACATCACCCCTGATCAACCGTTTGACATGACGGTGGATTTGGGCGCGTTGTACAGCGTGAATACACTGACCATTTACGGGCGCACCAAGTTCACGACCGACCGCAACAGCCTGCCCCGCAATTTCACGTTGTATGGTGGTTACACCCGCAACAAAATGCAGGTATTGGTCACCCACACCGACGCTGACGACGATTGGCGGGTGGATAATGATTTGGTGATTAAATTCCACACCACGACCTTGCGTTACTACCGTTTGGTAGTGCATGATACTTACCAAACCACAACGGGCGCACGTTACATTTGCTTCCGTTACCTGCAATTCGACGCACGGCAAGACACGTTAACCAAAGGTACCCACTTGGTACCCGACGATGACAACATCACCTACCGCGGCACCTGGCGCGTCGTGAACGCCACCTCCACCTTTGGTCGGGTTTACGTGGGCAAAGCCCAAGACAAAGTCGAATTTCAATTTACGGGAACGCGCTTCGGTATTTACACCAACCTTTACTTATCCAACGGTAATTTTGACGTTTACATCGACGGTAAAAAAATCGAAACTGCGGTTCCGCAAGACGGTAAGACCGTGAACGATTACACCGCGATGGGTTATTTATCAGATTGGCTCCGCGACGGCACGCACACCGTCAAATTGGTGGGACGCGCAAACTTCAACCTTGATTCGGTGATTTATTGGTAAAATTTGGTGCGGCCGAGAGGGCTTGAACCTCCACATCTTGCGATACAGGATCCTTAGTCCTGTGCGTCTGCCAATTCCGCCACGGCCGCGTTGTGGTTAGTATAACGAAAAACGCGGCGGATGTAAAGCGGACGGTCGGGTTAGATTTGGGCACGGCGGACGATTTTTTGCACGGTTTGCCAATAATTGGCGCGGGGGACATCATCATTGGTACGTAACGGAATTTCCGCAATCACTTTGCCGTGATCGGTGACCAACACTTGACCCAAATCGTCGGTACTGAGAATTGGCGCCGTGAGACTGTCGGGAATTTCGCTGGCGACCGCCAAATGGTTTTCCCCACCTTTCATGGTCAAATGGTAATAATTGTGCGCGGGATAAACGTCAATTTGTTCGGCGACCGCGTTTTTCACGGTCACGGTTTTGATCGGCACCGTGCAATCCACTACTAATTGGTTTTCAAAATTTTGGCACGCGTAATCCAACAAAGCACTACTTTCGTTGAAACGGATTTGGCTGTTACCCGCGCCGATGATGACGGCAATCGGTTTGAGGTCGCCGCGTTGTGCCGCCACGGTGATACAATGCCCCGCTTCGTTGGTGAAGCCTGTTTTGCCACCCAAACAACCTTGGTAACGGCGAATCAATTTGTTCGTGTTGGTCAGTCCCGTCACGCGTCCACTGGGGTGGGTTAAATCGTACATCCACACGTGGTTAAAATCACTGTAATGTGGCGATTGCATAATGCGTTGGTACATCGTCGCCATGTCGCGCGCGCACGCATACGCCCCCGTGGCGGGCAACCCCGTACAGTTCACAAAGTTCGTGTTTTGGCAGCCTAAATCGCGCGCGAAAGTGTTCATGCGTTCCACAAAATTTTCGACCGAGCCTGCGATGTGTTCGGCCAGCGCGACACAACTGTCGTTCGCGGACGCCACCACAATGGATTGAATCAAATCATGCACGGAGTAAGTGCTGCCTGCGTCCAAAAAGGCTTGACTGCCACCCATGCTGGCGGCGCGGTCGCTGACGGTTACTTGGTCGTCCATGGTGATTTGGCCTTCCGCCAAAGCATCGTAAATCACCCCCAAAGTGGCGACTTTGGTCATGGATGCAATTGGTAAATGCGCATCCGCGTTGTGCGCGAACAAAATTTTACCGCTGTTGGCTTCGATTAAGAACGCGGCTTTCGCGGTGATTTGGGGCGCGTTCGGGTAGTTCGGCGTGTCGTCTTGTGTGGTGGCGGGTGCCACGTGTTCGGGTGCCGTGACCGCCTGCACGGATGGGCGATGTTCCCCACAGCACGGTGCCATGGCGAGACCGCAAGCGGTGGTGGCCGCCAATGCGGCGATTAAAAATTGACTCTTTTTCATGCCTTTATCATGTGACAATTACACAGGTTTATACACAATTTTGCCGAGCACCGTCCAAAAAACCAAATACTCAAAAAAACCCAGCACCACCGCGATACCCACGATGATGACCGCACCGCGCAAAATACTGCCCCACTGGCGGTGGCGCTCCGTCCGACAATGACTGCCCCACTGCACCGCCCACAACAACCCCGCAAACAAAAGCGCGGTTACCAGTAACAACCAAATGATGTAAAAGGCCAATAACAACAGGGCGGTAAAACTGTAATAAAAAAACACCCACCACACCGCAATCGTCAACCAATAGCCGTGCACCAAAACCACGGGATACACGGCCAAAGTCGTCCACCGTGCCAAAGTCGCCAACACAAACACCACCAAAATCGGTAAGGCTAACGATAAAATGCGTTGCCAAATAAAACTGCCGATACTGGCGTTGGCGGAAGCCGCGTTCAAAATGTTACCGTCAATCAAGTGGTAATTGATGTCATCCACCCCAACGCCGCTGACGGCCAGGGTGATAATTGCGAACACAATTCCGCCCACCAACCATACCACGAACCAAACCAACGTGCTGCGGTATTTTTTCCCTTGCACGCGCAAAAAATCCATTAAACGGCACCACCAAAGCGCCTGCATAAATAATTTATATGATTTCGGCGCAAGATAAATGCGCAAATGAAACTCAGGAAACATTTACGATTGGTGCGGGGGTTGTTGTTGGCAACCATTGCGTTTGGTGTGTACGCGTTTTTGGTCGTGCCATTGGTGCATGGCATTACCACGCCCGACACGATTGTCTTGACTCCCAGTGAATATGCTGCGCGCGCCGATGCCACGTCCGAAAACATGACGGGTGGCGATACCGCGGGCGAAAAATACATTACGGTCAAATTGTTAGGTTTGATTCCGATTAAAAAAGTGCTGGTCGATATTTTGCCATTTGACACGATTGTGGTGGGTGGGATGCCGATTGGTATTTGTGGACAAATTGATGGCGTGTTGGTGACCGCGGATACCGCCGACCGCGTGTTGCAAAAAGGCGACGTGATTAAAACCGTGGATGGAATCCGCGTGCAAAGTTGTGCCGACTTCACCACCGCGACCGCCGACAAAAGCCAAGTCAATGTGACGTTCGTGCGCAACGGCACCACTCTGCACCGCCACGTCGGGTTAGGTCAAGACCTAAATTTGCGTGACACCACCAACGGCGTCGGAATGTTAACCTTAATCAACCCCGAAAATAACCAGTATTCCGCACTGGGTCACCAAATGGCCGACTTTGAAACGGGAACCGCGGTGGATCTGTGTGGCGGCGAAATTCGCACCGTCAACACTTACGGCATTGTCAAAACCCAAGGCAAACAAACGGGTGTTTTGCAAAGTTCGATTCAACAAAACACGCCCAGTCAAGGCAGTATCACGCAAGGCACGAATTACGGCGTGACGGGTTGCTTGACCGCGGACAGCAGTATTCTCGCCAACGCAACCACGACCATGCCCGTATCAACCCGCTACTACGTCCACCCGGGCAAAGCCACGTTACGCACTTCGCTCGACGGCACAGCAGTGGAAGAATTTGATTGCGAAATTTTGAAAACGCGTTACCAAAACCGTCGCCACGATAAATCCATGGTGATTCGCATCACCGACCAACGGCTGTTGGACGCCACGGGTGGCATTGTCCACGGCATGAGTGGCAGTCCGATTATCCAAGACGGTCACTTGGTCGGCGCGTTGACCCACGCGTTGACGCACGACCCCGCCAAAGGCTACGCGCTCTACGTCGATTTTATCGCGCACTAACGTGTTCACGCGGCAACATAAAATTGCTTGATTTTAATCATTTTATTTATGCATCAATATGTCAACCACTCGCGAACAGCGTGATTGCAGTTCGCTTGTTTCACGTGGCAACGGCTTTACCTTAACTGTCAGGCGCCCCATCGTTCAGTACTTTTTTTACCCCGCTGGCAGGGGAATGCCAGTTAAGGCAAACCGTTGCACGCGTCCCGCTTCGTTGTTACCCACGGACAAAACGAGCGAACAGGTTATCGGAATGGGCATTCCCCGCCCACGGCGTGACAAAATAACCGGAGGCATAGTTGTTCTGACCATGGAGATAACGCTGTTCGCGAGTGATTAACCTGTAAACGTGTGGCACAAAAAAAAGACGGTGGGTGGTTACCGTCTTTTGGTTGCTGAAAACAAGGATGAATTATTTGCCTTGGGCAATGTTCGCGATGTTTTGGCTGGTCGCCATGATGACCAATTTGCCGTCACGGATTAAGACCATTTCATTGGCGCTGGCGCTTTCACTGGCGTCAATTTCCGCTTGGGCTTTGGTGGTTACATCTTTGGCTTTGTCTTCGCTGTTGAATTTCACAACGTAGGCAGTTTCGTATTTAGTGTAATCATCACTGCTCATGTCCGCGGCTTGTAACATCCAAGTCACATCGTCGGCGGTAAATTCGTACGTTTGTGCCATGTACTGACCTTGGCCACTGGCCAAGTATTCCGCGATTTCGTCGGCGTTGTCCAAAGCACCGACAAATTTGGTCACGTTTTCACCCGTGGTGGTGGCGTAACCCGCATCGGTAAAGTGTTTTTGGCAATCTGCCATGGTCATTTCGGCTTTGCTGCCACCGCAAGCCGATAAGCAAAAGCCCAACACAACCACCAATGTAAGTGCTGTTGCTAACGTTGCAATTCTTTTGGTTAAATTTTTCATTTTCCCCTCCTAATGGCACCCTACCATGGGGGGG
>JAMPCO010000021.1 GCA_023666145.1 Prevotella sp.
AAGTTTATCCGTTGCAAGAAAGTGCGCTGGCGGCGGTGGAGCAAAGCGAGTTTGACGAACAAGCCTTGTACGTTGATATTTTGCAAATTAAAGCGACGTCGCAACCAAGCGAACAAACCAGCGTAGCAACTGCCGAAGAAGATGATGCCAGTACAACCGTTGCCGCGGATGAACCAATCGTTGATCGTTTACACGAACTACTAGCCAAGAAATTGACGGCATTAAAGAAAGCCTTGGAACCATACCTAACGGATGACGAGTTTAGCGAACTGATGAACAGTGACCCGATTAGCGTTTTGGAAATGTTGGAAACGCTGATCGTCAAATTACACAAGAAAGATGTCGTAGCGGCTGCCATGGGTATTGAACTCAAAAGTTTCATCCAGAACAAAATTTTTGAGTATGCCGAAGCCGACATGAACTCGGCGTAGCGTGTAAAGACATCTTTACATCTTTACAAAAACAAAAGGAGAACAAAAATGAAAGTTATTGCAATCGTCAATCAAAAAGGTGGGGTCGGGAAAACCACGACCGCGGTTAATTTGTCGTGCGGCTTAGCCAAACGTGGTTACCGTGTGTTGGCAATCGACCTTGACCAACAGGGGCACTTAACCAAGAGTATGGGACTGTCCGTGAACGGAAACACGGCGCTCGAATGGTTGGTCAATGACCTACCGCTGGATATTGTTGTCCACAAAGCCAACGGGGTGGACGTGGTTATGGCGGATATTACGTTGGCGAATTTAGAGCTAGATTTACAGCGTAAATTACTTGACCGTGAGTACGTGTTGGGGAAAGCGTTGACCAAAGCGACAGACTATGACTATGTCATTATTGATAGTCCACCCAGTTTTTCGATTATTACGATTAACATTTTAACCGCAGCCGACCGCGTGATAGTCCCGTTTCGTCCGGATTATTTGAGCAAGGACGGGGTACATAAATTACTGGAAACAACCGAACAAATCCAGCAACGTTTGAACCCGAAATTGAAATTGGCGGGGTTCTTACCAACGTTGGTCGATAAACGTTGTAACAACCAAACGTCTTTTGCCGAAGCGCAAGCTTTGGCTGAACGCTACGGCGGTCGAGTGTTCGGCGAAGGAATCCGCTTGGCGAGTGTGCTGTGCAAAGCGCCAGAGCAGGGGTTGAGCATTTTCGACTTTAAGCCAACCAGTGATGCCGCCAAGGACTACCAAACATTTATTGATGAATTTCTAAAAGGAGAAAGCAAATGACAACACAAGAGAAAAAAGTCGGGTCGGTATTAGATAACTTTTTGCAAGTTACTAAACCAACACAACAGAAAGAAAAAACGACATTACTCAATCTGCGGATTCCGGAAAAGTTACGCGACGACTACAAACGTCTGTGCTTTGAACGCAAAACGGACATGAGCAAAGAGATTGTGAAGTTTATTTGGGAGCAACTGGAAAATGCGTAAAGACATCTTTACAAAATTGTGGTTGCTGCTGGTTGCCGTACTCGGCGTATGCACGGGTTGTTTTTCCTTTGTGTTTTCCAACCAAAACACAATAGACAGTACCAATGAAAGTGTAACGGACACAATATTGCAGCCGGCAAGTAATGTTGGTGGTGGAACGTATAAATTCCAAGATAATGATGTCATGGGTGAAAGCAAAAGGTGGTACCTTCGAATGGATGCAAGTGGTAGCACTTCTGGTGCAAATAGAACTGTGGGTGCTAGTGATAATATAACATTAAACATAACAAGTGCATCTTTGGTATTTTGCTGGGGAAATAATCGTTGGGGTGGTAATAATTGGGAACACGTTCGAAATTTTAAGTACTTTCGCTTATACGAAGGTAGTAGTTTAATCTGTGACAAAAGCAATTGGGGTGGAAGAGAAGATAAGAGTAATTGGACTGAAACATTTTGGTCTGGCGGGCTAGGTGAAGGTTCATATCGCGCTGAAATTGGAATTAGATTTAATACAGGAAAATTTGCGGGGTATTGGACCAATGCAGGACATGATATAGATGCTGTTGTACTATTTAGGGTTGACCGTACTGCGCCGGGAATTACTTTAACTGGTGTTGCAGTTAATGGCATTACAAAGGGAACGGTAACTGCAAAAAGTGAAAGTGGTGCCACCATAAAGTACGGTTATTCTGCTAGCCTAAAACTCGGTGATAGACCTACAAGTGCCACCGAAAATTTTCCTACTAACGGAGTCTCGAAGGAAGGACAGTATTGCCTAACAGCAACTGATGCTGTTGAGAATACCAGTGGTTTTTATAGATTTACGATTGATACGACAAAACCACTTAACAATTTTAGTTATACTTTGAGCAATAACAAGGCATATACCAACGATGATATTATTTATGCACCAACAGACAATTATGAAATTTCGCGCGTTGCTGTTCGATATAAAAGCGGTAAGTGGGCGTATTCGGCTACTGATGCGGTCAATTATGATTATAATGTGATTTTTAATGGCAACCAAATTATGGTTCCCAAGGAAAGTGGTAATGGTGAGTGGTATTTCCAGTCCGAAGATACAGCAGGAAATAAAAGTGATGAGTATTGCGTGGTGTTGAGTTATTTGGAAACTTTTGGCAACCAGGAACGCATCCGCAACAGTTTCATAAGTAACTATTGGTACAATATCGCTTTGCCTGCCAATATTTATGGCGACGAAGCGGGAATCTATTCTGCGGCAAGTTACGAAACAGCATTAACTTTTGCTACACAAAAGGAATGGGATTTTCGCATAACACCGACGCCAAATGGCTGGCGCTATGTTAATTCAAGCAATGGTAACTTGTCGCAGGAATATACGGACAAGGCGGAACTAGATGTGGTGGTTAAAAAATACGCCAAGTCGTATATTAAAGACCGTATTATTGCGAAAAATGGTACTAATAATTTTAACAAAATTATTAACGACAATTTACAGATAGACAATATTGCTTTGGTTCGGCAATGGATAGCAAAGCCAGATTTCTTGCCAGATGATGGTTTACCAATTTACATGATGCGTAAGGACTTCGAATTTGTTGATCCAAAATTCCCGTCTCAAACCTATGTCAAAATACAAATGATGGCCAATGATTTGGCACCAGTAACTAGGGCGGAAGTAAATTTAACGTATGATGTAAAAGTTGAAAATCAAGTTTTAACTATTGGCAATAATAGCCAGGGCTATTACCTTGTCACCGAATGGGATAACGCAGGAAACAGTGAGCAGTATTACGTTTACATAGATTTGTCGGCACCAACATTAACTGTTGATGTTGTTTATGGTAATAACACAACGGAAAATATTACTTTTAATGAGAGTATAGTGGAAGAGTTAGCCGGCACGTTCCGTTACCTGTCGCTGGATATGCAGCAAATTGCTGATAGTGTGGACCAGTTTGTGACGATGAAGATTAACGGCCGAAAGTTAACTGATGCAGTTTACATCCAAGGCGATGAATTGCCAGTATTGGACGGGGTGGAATATTACGGCAATTATACGATTGAACTTTATGACCGCAGCGGTAACACGCTAACTTTTGTTATTACGATTGCTGGTGAAGCACCAAAGATGACACACAGTTCATTGAATAGTGATACCAGTTGTCGTTTAACGATGGAAGTTCCAGATTATAATGACACAATCGAAGAACTAAAATTGTATTTCATTACTTACGAAGGCATATATGTCGAATTAACCGAAGACCACAAAGAAGTTCCAGTGAGTGCAAGTACTTTGCAATATACTTTAACAACTGGTGGCAAATATACAATATGGTACCGGGATTTGTTTGGCCGCGAAGCATACTGTACACCGGTGTTTTATTTGAAAGGTTTACCGACTGCCACATTGTCTGGTGTTTCCGACGGTGGAATCACGAACCGCAATGTGTCGTTAAAATATAGTGAAGGTAATTCGTTGATTTTGTACCGCGTGGAAAACGGCAACAAAATCGAAGTACCATTGGACGGCACAGTATATAGTCAAACTTTTGATGAAACTAGCCATAGATATACAGCCATGCTTATGGCTAACGAAGATACTACGGCTTCATACGAGTTTTTCTTATACAAAGGAGACGACAGGAATTTATTTGTTGAATACACATTTTCGATTGATTGTATCATTGCACCGATTTACATCTATGACACAAATGGTAATGCGCTAAACAAAAACGCTTATAGCAACCAACCGTTTGTGGTCTATTGGAACGAAACGGTCACTTTGCGTTATTATACCGACAAAACGCCTGGTGGTGAAACTGGTGCAGTGCGTTACACAATGGGAACAATGCTGACAGCGGACGGTACGTATTACTTTACACTAAAAGATGGTGTCGGTAACCAAGAAACCTTTACAATTTTACTTGATACGGTTGTTTCCTATGAGTTAGGTGGAGAATATGTAAGACTTGGCGAACACGAATACATTGCCAAAAACGATATACAATTTTCGATAACAGAATCTACAAGTGTGTTAAGTTTTACTAGCATTCCAGATGTAGTGAATGGTGGTTATATTACTTTGGAAGGTGTATACAGAATCTGGGTAACTGATGCCTATGGCAACAGTGTAGAAATTAAGATTACGATTGACCGTACTGCGCCGGTGATTAGATTATTTGGTACCAGTGATAATAGTGCTACCAACGGAAATGTACAAGTCGAGATTAGTGATTATGCTACCGCTTATTTAGTAAATAGCCGTGACAAAATTATTGGTCGCGTAGAAGACGGGCAAGTTTTCGATACCGAAGGCAGTTACCGCATTATGGCGACTGATGTTGCTGGCAACGTGGCGTATGCAGTCTTTGCAATTAACCGCACAATTCCGTACGAAGCAAATGTTGTTGATGGTGCCTTTACTACCGGCGATGTAACGATTGAGTTTTTAGGTGAGTTAGCAATCCAACAAGTGACTTATAACGAAGAATTGATTGATGTGGCCGCGCGTTACGTGCTACCGGGACAATACATTATTTCCGTCGTAGATTTGTTGGGTAATACAATGGAATTTACATTTACAATTTTGCCGGAACGTGTACAGGCCATTGATTTGCAAAATCTTGATGATTATACACTGGCAAATGCAACTTTTAATGGTGTTGTCACTATCTTAGAAATAAAAGACGGTCAACTCTATCTTGATTCCAACGGTAAGTACATGATTAAAATGGAAAACACAAAGAAAAATAATGTCTTCGAGTTTAATATTGAAGTTGATAATATTGTCGCATTCGATACCAACATTGTGGTTGGCGGTTTAACCACTGATGCAGCAAACTTGACCTTTAATGAAACTGTAAAACAAATAGTTACGCTTAATGGCAACGAAATAAAAACAGCGAAAACATATAAAGAACCTGGTAATTACAAAATCACAGCCACTGATGATTTAGGTAATGTAGCAGAAATAACTTTCACAATTTTACCGAAGCGCGCCCGTGAGATTCACTGGGAACATTTAGACAGTTATGAACTTGTATTGGTCACACTCGATACCGAAACACTTGATGTTGAAATTGTGGATAACACTTTGACTTTAAGCCAAAAAGGTATGTATGGCATTGTCTTGAAAATCAAAGGTACCGATGAAATGTTTAGCTGCGGCATTGAAGTTGATAACACCAAACCCACAGTTGAAATAGATAAAGAACCAGGTTCGTTTAAGACAACGAATGCATCCAAAGAAAATCTAATCGCTACCTTGTCTTGCAATGGCGCCGAAGCCACTGCATACACGGTTGGCAAAAAAATTAACGGAGCCGGTCATTACACCTTGACGATAACCGATGACCTGGGCAACGAGAACGTGTATACGTTCGATATTACAGAGCCATTAAACTGGGCAGCCTATGCTTCGATAGGTGGCCTAGGTTTATTGGGCGCGGTGGCGCTGATCGTCGTCTTCAAAGCAAGACGACGGGTCAAGACACGTTAGTAACCTGTAAAGATGTCTTTACATCTTTACAGTTGCTATAAAATCCAAATTAAAAGGGGGTGAGAACGAATGAGCGATATGGCGGACAAAATCCAAGAACTTTACAAAGAAATGGCTGGACCATTGATTATTGCACTTACAGCAGGTTCATTGCTTCTTGGTATCTGGATGGGAAGTAACTTTATCTTAGCTGGTGGCGACCCTGAGAAATTAAAGAGAGCCAAAGCCCAAGTAAAGTACTTTATTATTGGCTATATTGTCATGTTTGCAACAGCAGCATTGGCACCTATCTTTGTCGGTGCGTTACAAACATGGAGCCAGAACTAAAACTGTAAAGATGTCTTTACGATTTTGTAAAGATGTCTTTACAAAAATGTCTTTACAAAACACAAAAAAAGGAGAATAATTACAATAATGAAAAAAGTATTGAAACGAATTGCAACTATGGCCGTCGCGTTGGCGTTGATTGTTATTACTGGTATTTCTATGGCGGCGTGTGGCAGTGATAGCAGTTCGAATAACTCGAACAATTCTGATAATTCAAGTAATACAACCAATATATGCAACATTGACAACTTGAACGGTTTCTACGCGAACATTGCAGAACAGAAACTTTACTATTTCTATGAAAACTCGAATGGAGGTTTGAGCGGTTTCCAAGGCGAATTTTCGCTTGTAAGTGAAGAGCCAGACGAAAATGGTTTGTACCACCTTCGTGTGTGGGAAAGTAATTGGCCAAGGGGTGGTAAATATTCTGCAAAATTAAAAGTGGAACGCCATAGTTCCCCAGAAATGGTTGTAATTTATCATCAATGGAGTGAAACTATTGAAACAATTTTAATCTCAACTTACAAAAATGATGATAATAAAGACTTATCAAAACAATTTTACGCAGCAGATGAAAAAATTATTTATACCAAAATTTCGGGCCTTGACGGATTTTTGGCGGAAGTTTTCCCAGGTAAACAAATTGATACAACTGATATGACTCATGTTGACAAGGATTGGGAAGACTTGATTTTAGCACTGTAAAAAGTGGACGTATACTTTCAAAAATTTGCGATGAACCTACTCATCTGGGTTTTGCGTGTCGTCGATAGTGTTATGGATATCTTCCAGCAACTGGCTGGTACGAAGAGTATTGATAACGAAGGCAATGATTTGATTAGCCTGTTTTTGAACAATGGAATTATTCAAAAAGTATTCTTTGGTATCCTGATCATTAGTGTTGTCGTGGCAGCAGTATCCATTATTGTGGCGATTGTCAAGGCGTTCGTCAATATGAGTGGTGGAGAGCGAAAACCAATTAGTAAAATTACCGGGCAGGGCATAAGTACGGTATTTATATCCTTGCTTATGGCTGGGATTATGATTAGCGGTATTACCATTGCTAACAGTTTATTGCGCGATGTCAATGCCGCCTTCGGTATTAACGATGAAAGCAATGTTTGCAATGACTTGTTTGACATTGCTGTCGATGACTATGCCTACGAATCTGTGCCGAATTATGTATACGAAGATGAAAAAGACGAATTTGGCAATTTTGTCTATGAAACAGACGAAAACGGTATACCAAAAGTGGATGATAATAATAAGCTGATAAAAAAACAGAAAATAGTTTATATGACAGATGCCGACGGTAATGTACTGAAAGATGACAGCGGCAATCCCGTTCCACAGGTTAATGGTTATACGAGAGTACCAATTTACCAAAAAGACCAAGACGGGAACATTATCTTAGATGCAAATAACAATCCAATTCCCGTTGGTTCTGGTTGGACCGAATACGGAATAAAGCAAAAAGGCATACCGGGTTGGAGTATTCTTGACGAAGATGCCGATTCAATTATGGGCGATTATTCAAAACCTTGGCCATATATCATTCCTGACCATAACAAGCAAAATGGTGGCTTGATTTACTGGGGTTCGTTCAATTTTATTCTTGGCTATGTTACAGCCGTGATTGTGTTAATTGCGGTTATTTCGGCTTGCCTTGGATTAGTTAAACGTTTGTACGACCTTGTTATATTGTTCTTGTCGCTACCGTTGATTGCGTCTACGATACCATTAGATGACGGCGCCCGTTTCAAGGTTTGGCGCGAAACTGTCATATCCAAGGTTATCCTTGCTTATGGTGCAGTGTTTGCTGTGAACACGTTTATTATTATGGCGCCAATTATTTCGACATTGCACGTTACCAAAATCATTAAGATGGTACTTTTGGTTGGTGGTGGTCTTTCAATTAACGGTGGAATGTTACTGTTTGCGCGTATCTTCGGCACCGATGCAGCCGAAAGCCGTGAAATGGCGCAATCCGCACGCACATTATTGGCTGGCACTGTCGCTGGCAGCAAAGGAATCAATGCCGCAAGGAAGTGGGCGTTTGGCGTCAATGATGATAAAAATGCCGAAAAGAGAAGGCTTGGTGCCTTCCGTAGATTTGGGCAATTTTTGGGGCTTGGTAACAGTTCACGTGCAAACGCTAGGCTTGGATTGACAGGAAGTAGTGGAACAATAAGTGGTGCTGGTGGATCATCTGCGGCATTAACGACACAATCACAGGCTGGTAGCCAACTTGGACAAGCATTAAAAACAGCCGGCACACAGCGCTATAGAGATGCACTTACTGGTAGATTTATCTCAAACGCAGAAGCTGCTAAACGCGGTATGACCGGAAGTACAGGAGCGAAAATATGATTAGACAAATACCAAAAAAATCAAAGGTAAACTTTACCGTATGGAAGAACTACGGGATTGTTGATGTGTTGCTAATGGCATTGTTTGCCACAATCGGCGTGCTAATTGCCATTAGTAACTTACCGAATAAGTGGATAGTTGAAGCAGTCTATATTCCATTTGTTCTCATCTTGTTCCGTGGTGATGAAGATATTAAAATCTATGAAATCATTCAAGATGTTATCCGCTATTTACTTGGTGCCAAGAAATACGGTAACAATGCAAATAAGCACACAAGAAAAAACAATATTGATTTACTGATGCCACAAACAGCCATTGCCGAAGACGGTGTGATTGAGTATGCCGGCTTGTATTATGCTGGCGTGTTGTCCGTTTCTTCGATTGAGTTTAGATTGTTGGACGAGTACTCACAGGATAATAAGGTTGAACAATTTGCAGCAATCCTAAACCGTTTATCTACCGAACAACAAGTGCAGATTGTCAAGATTGACCGACCGATTAACTTCGATAAGATTGGTGACCATGTGTATAATAAAATCCAAGAGTGCAACAAGGAAGACAAGGTACGCCAAATTTTGTTGAAATCTCGGCAGGCTCAACTTGACGCATTGAACAATATTGTCAAACAATACCGACCATTTTATTATCTTGTGTTATTTGATGAAAACAAACAATCATTGCAAAGCACGCTGGATAATGTAAAGATGTCTTTACAAGAAATGGGCTTGGCTAGCGAACAACTTGGTCAAAAAGATGTGGCCGTATTCTTGAAATACTGCTACACACGCAATTTCGATGAACGTGAAATTGACAAACTTTCCCCAGATAAATACTTGGAATGGGTAAAGCCAAACAGTATCCAACTTAGCGCTTTTGGCGCCAAAGTAGACGACGTTGAAACCGTTACTATGGCTGTGGCCGATTATCCGTTAAATGTCGACAATGCTTGGGGAAGTGGTCTGTTTAACATTGACAACACCAAAGTGGTTTTGACAATTAAACCGACTAATAAAGACAAGGCTATTAAGCGCATTGATAAAGTTTGTACCGAAATCGAAGCTCGTGAAAATATCACCAAGTATAGTGAAATTATTGGTGGTGGAACACACATTGACACAATGGCTTATTTGCTAATGGACTTACAAAACGGTAATGAAAGTCTTTTTGATTGCACTATTTCGGTCACCGGCTTTAACTATGGTAACAAAGACCAACAAGCATTTCGTAAGGATTTACGCGCCGATATTGCCAAGGGTGGCTTTCGTACGACTTATCTTGGCTTCCGTCAAATTGACGGTATCATTTCGTCTTCGATAACGCGCCGTAATCGTTTGCGTCGTTACGAACGCGGCATTAACAGTAAGTCGCTAGCGGCTGTTTTCCCGTTTGTCTTTACTTCAATGATTGATGAAAAAGGCATACCACTCGGTCACAACAATTACCCCGTATTGCTCGACATTTGGAAGCGTGACTATAATCATACAAACAGCAATATGACGATTTACGGCAAATCTGGGGGCGGTAAAAGCTATTTCACTAAAACACTTTTGTCGAATTTGCATTCCGATAATTGCAAGCTCTATGTACTCGACCCCGAGAATGAATATGATGTTATGGTAAAAAACTTTGGCGGAAATTTGATAGATGTCGGCTCGGCAGTAACTGGTAGATTGAACCCATTTCACATTTATGGAATGTTGACCGATGACGGCGAATCCGCACCAACCGATGTCGTCTTTACCAACCATTTGCGTTTCTTGGAAAGTTTCTTCCAAGTCGCAATTCCGGACTTAAAGAAAGACAGTTTGGAAATTTTGAACAATTTTGTACTTGAAACCTACAAAGCCAAAGGTATTGACAGTGAAACTGATACTACTAATTTTAAGCCGGAACAATTCCCAATTTTCGATGACTTAATGAAAGTCATTGATAAGCACATTGCGCAAGATACCAATTTGAATCCAATCCAACGCAACAACCTTGACCTGGTTAAAACCTATATGTCCAAGTTCGCTGGTGATGGTCGTAACGCCAAACTTTGGAACGGGCCCAGTACTTTAACCAGCGACAGCCGCTTCGAAGTGTTTAACTTCCAGTCGCTACTCGAAGGCAAAAATGCGGTTGTGGCGAACGCGCAAATGTTACTGGTCATGCGTTATCTTGAACAACAGATTATTAAAATCCGCGAACAGAACCGTGGCTTGCCGGAAGATAAATGGATACACCCATGTATTATTTTGGATGAAGGCTATAACTTCATTGATCCAAAATATCCAGTAGCGTTGGACTTCGTTTATATGTGGTATAAACGTATTCGTAAGTACGGCGGCATGATTTGCTTTATTACGCAAAACTTAGGCGACATCTTTGGTAACCAAGAAATTATCTCGAAAACAACGGCCATTGTAAACAATAGCCAATACAGCTTTGTTTTCCCGTTGGCACCGGCTGACCTGGAAATTTTGACTGACTTGTACAAGAATGCCGGAGAGATTAACCCAGCCGAACGTGCCGAAATTGCGAACGGACAACGTGGTCATTGTTTCTTAATTTCTGGCGCGCGCGAACGCACCAGTTTCCAAGTCGTGGCTAACGATGCAGTAAGTGATTTATTTACGAATGTACATACAAAAGAAGAAATTGCCGAGATGGCAGATGCTGCGTAAAGATGTAAAGACGTCTTTACACTTTTAATGGCGTAGAATGCGTCCTGTGACGGTTTATTTTTCGACCAGTATACTTCTAGGTAAGATAAAGATAACGCGCTACGGCTTGCTGGTGACGTCACACGAAAATTTTTCTTTGTGTATTTTTTGCATATGACACAAGGAAAACGAAATAATAATAGAGTAAACTGTAAAGACGTCTTTACAAATCCCATTGACAAATGCCGATAATGTGCTATGATATAGCAAGGTGATGCACGACCTTTAACGGAGCAGCGAATATTGGGCAACCCCGAAAGGGGTTGCTTTTTTTATGTGATATATGTTTATAATTATGCGCTATGGAAAAACAGAAGAAATATAAAAGATTAAAATTCTACTATGTCGACGAAGATTATGCGAATTACTTGCGCCAAAATTACGATGCACGTGTGCCTAACATTTCGGCTAATGACTACAAGAACAAAAAGTTCTTTATTGGTATCCTGATGAAAATAAACGGTTTCGAGTATTTAGCGCCTGTATCGTCGTATACGCAAGAGAATCCGTTTACTTTTAACATAAAGGATCGTGACGGCACGATAATTTCTTCGGTACGCCCGAACTATATGTTCCCAGTTGTGGATGACGTTCGCCAATTAGTACCAATGCAAAAAATCAATGCTAAGTACTATAAACATCTTTTAGATGAAGAAATACATTATTGCAATAAACACCGCGCCGAAATTTGCGAACTGGCGCAGAATATCTACGACACTAAAACATCGTACAGTTATAGTACGGCTGCCGAACGCAAAACGTACGAAGCCATGTGCTGTAACTTCAAACATTTGGAGCAAGGCGCCAAGGCATACCAGGACAAGGAATCCAAACTTTTGTCTGAACGTGAAAGAACGTTGATTGATAAATATCCAATCGATGCTCAAAAAATTCTGCAAATCAAAACATTGCGCGCGAAGTTTATTAACGCACAGCCAGACCAGTTTGCGGCACTGGAACAGTGCATCCGTACCAACATTAAGTTAGCACCAGAAATCTACGGCAAAGAAATTAGCGATAGAATTGCCAAAGAAGACCGTTCGGCTAATAAAAAACCGGCAGCCGCTAAGGCGGTGGCCAAGGCACCAGAGAAAAAGCCGGTTTCGAAAACACAAGAAAAAATCACTAAGAAAACGGATACCAAAAAGAAACCGCAAAGAAGTCGCTAATCTGTAAAGACATCTTTACAGCGGTGTGGTTGAAACAGTTCAAATGTGCATATAATAAACCTAGGTATTGTACCGCAAAAAAGTTGGCAGAAAGTGTTGACATTGAAATTCATTGTGGTATAATATTTGCGGTCCGAGAATGGCGGCGAAACCATTTATCTACGAGACTCTCAGATTTAATTGCTGAGAGACTCACTGGGGGAACGTTGAAAGACGTTCTTTTTTATTGTTTTAGTGGATTTGAAGTGCTATCATGAATTATGACAAAAGAAGATGTAATAGGGCAAGTTGTGATTCTTGATGATAAATATCTTGAAGGCGCTTATAAAATTGATGAAAACGTCCCAATCAAAGTTGCGCGACCTTATCTAGTTGTAGAATTGAAGGGAAAGACAAAATCGCAATTATTTGCGGTTCCTGTTCAAACTAATGTTTCTAAATCACTTAATCGTGATATGTTTGAGCCTTTACCGCGTAGACTAGATACTCAACGCAAATGTGATTGCGGTTTGTTATTTGGGCAGATGATACCAATAACTGCCAATCAAGTGTTGGAGAAAAAAGGAGCAGACAGATATGTTCCGAGAGATGAATCAAAAAGGGAAATAGTAATTGAAAATCTTTGGTTTAGTGGTAACGATAACATACCAGAAAAAGCACGCGCATCATTTAATTACTTAAAGAAACAAGCCCGCGGTTATGGTTTGTCGATTTTTCAAGATAAGCAATTTCAGCAATCCTATAAAATTGTAGCAAACGAAATTTATAAAAAAACGACAGATAAAATAAATAAAGATTTTGAGCTTATTACAAAAAAGGCACAAAATTATTTAGAGAACCATTACTTAAAATTTTTACGAGAAAAAGTATACAAAAGAACGGTGGATTCCGATGTGGTAATGCCGACACGATTTACTAGAATAGATAAACTTGTGAAGTTCTTGCACGAATACAACGCAGTAAATAATGTTACTGTAAAGACATCTTTACAGGAAGAGAAACAGAGAAACCCGTTAATCGAAAAGTACAAACTGACCGATGAACAATTTGCGGCGGCGGAGAAGGTGGCTACCAAAGATAAAAAAGACTTGGAAAAAATGATACGCAAAAACATCGAGTTCGCCAAAGACGGTGAGTACGATGCCGGCGTTAAAGCCCAAGTACTTGCCGAACAAGCCAAAGCGAGAGCCGAACGGCAGAAGCAACCAGCTCCAAAAACACAAGAAAAAATTGCACCCAAACAACCCAGGAAAAATACTGCACAAAACAGCCGCTAATCTTGTAAAGACGTCTTTACATTTATTAGCGCTAACCTTGACGTCGATATCATAAAATGATAAATTGAGACAATGCTTAAAGGAGAGTGTCAGTGGAAGTATTCTATTCGTTTGTTTTAGTTTTAATAATGGCTGGTACCTTAATCCCATTGCAATTTTTGTATAAGCCAAAACGTAGATATACACCCGTACTTGATATGGAACAGGAAGCGATAGATGATTTGGCAACAATAAAGAAAATGTTTTTTGAGATTGAAGTAGAACGTATGAGAAACCGAATTTATACTGTAAGCAGAATAACAATGGTGACAACATATATTTGTAGTATAATTCTAATATTTGTGTTTCGTAATTTTTACGTGAATATAGCATTGCTGAGTGTGCAATTTGTTTGTGTTGTGGTTTGTTGCTGTGTGTGTAGTTTTAGCGATAAGATTATTTGCAGACGATTATTAAAACGAAGACACAAGAAAAATGATGATTTGTAAAGATGTCTTTACAGCGTGTGGTTAAAACCGATTGCACATGCATATAATAAACCTAGGTATTGTACTGCAAAAAAAGTTGGCAGAAAGTGTTGACATTAAAAAAGTTTGTGGTATAATACCAACAACTGGGAATGGCAGTTAACCCATTCACGGATTTAGAGGCTTCGGCCTTTGTTGAAAAAAGACGCTTCGGCGTTTTTTTTATTGTTGATTTATTTCAAGACAGTGTGATAAATTGTACTTAACAATGAATTACGTAGGAAAAATTGTTACTCTAAAAAAAGACTTCATCCGTAAAGCTCAGTCGATCGATGACGGTTTCCCGAGTAAAGTTGAACGCCCATATTTGATAGTTGAGTTACCAACCAAGCAAGGTAATAAACTTTTTGCTATTCCTTTTCAGACCAATATTTCCAGTAATGTTAAGGAAAAATTTTATGAAAAACTTTCATACCGTTTAGAAACATCTTCGAATTGTGAAAGTGGGCTTGTGTTCTCTCAAATCGTTCCAATTACAGATGCACAAATTGATATGTTGAAATCAAGTGAAGAACTTGTTCCGTCTGACAATGGAAAGCGGAATGCAATATTGTATAACCTTAAAAATCTTGAAATTGATAAAATTCCAGAAAAGGCATGTCAAGCTTTTATGATAATGAAGAAAATGGCCAATTCTAAAAATAATTATGATATATTTAGTAATTCACAATTTAGAGATGCTTATTCAATCGTTTCGAATGAAATATTCAATGAAGCTATTAAAAACAAAGATAGGAAATTTGAACAAATAATTAAAAAAGCGGAAGATTATCTACGACTTTATGTCAAATTTGTCCGACAAAACATTTACAAAAAGAATAGAAATTTAGAACACGAAAAAAGGATTAAAATACCAAAAGTGCATACCAGATTAGACAAACTATTTAAGTTCTTGGATGCGTACAACTTGACTAAAAAATACAAACTAACCGATGAACAATTTGCGGCGGCGGAGAAGGTGGCTACCAAAGATAAAAAAGACTTGGAAAAAATGATACGCAAAAACATCGAGTTCGCCAAAGACGGTGAGTACGATGCCGGCGTTAAAGCCCAAGTACTTGCCGAGCAAGCCAAAGCGAGAGCCGAACGGCAGAAGCAATCAGTACCAAAAACACAAGAAAAGATTGCACCCAAACAACCCAAGAAAAATACTGCACAAAACAGTCGCTAATCTTGTAAAGACATCTTTACAGTGGGGTGTTATGATGTTATCATAAAACAAATTAAAAAGGAGAACATGATTGATGAATGACCCTTGGATGTGGATAGCGTTTATTGTCTTGGTTCTGGCGGCTGTGGTAGAAGTTATATCTCTGATTAGGAAATTAAAATCGCAAGCGTATATCAAGAAATTGCATGATGCAGTAGAAAAAGCAACGGGAGAAATTATTCCACTTGAAAGTAGAGAAGTTGAAAAATTTGAAATTATATTTAATATAATTTCGATTGTTTTCTTCTTGGTAGGTGCTGTATTAGTTTTATTCTGGCCGAAACTTATGACAGTAGCTGAATGGGTATTTGCAGTGGTCGTAATTTTATTTATGGGATTTTCATTTTTAATTCCAAATATAATTGAACGTAAGCAAAAGCGGAACAAGGCAATAAAAATTGATGCCAAAGAAGACAGCGCAAAATAGCCGATAACCTTGTAAAGACGTCTTTACACTTTTTACGGCGTTAAAGGTGGGTAGGTTAAACCAAATTTTTCCACATAAAAACACTTTACGGGGTACAAAAATAACGCGCTACGGCTTAATTTCGGCGTATTTGCACATTTCAAAAAATTTTTTCTTGTGTTTTCACTCGCCGACGTTGAAATTATCTAGTGCTTTGCGCTTTAATTCGTCTTTTACAGTGGTGTAGTGCTTGGTTGTCGTATTGACACTTTTATGCCCCAGTAACTCGGCAACAAGATAAATATCACGCGTCTTTTCATACATGTTGGTGCCAAAGGTACTACGTAATTTGTGCGGCGTAATATGTTTGTTGATACCCGCTCTTTGACAATATTTGCGTACCATTGTTTGAATGGATGTCTTGTTGATGCGTCCACCGTAAAGACTTTCAAATAATGGGTCAGTAGGTTTTCCTTTGGGGAACGTCAGCAAGTATTTTTGCAGTTGCTGTACTAACTCGTTAGTCATGTAGCACATTTCGCGACGACCGCCTTTGCGACGTACTTGGAAACAAGCATTGTCTAAATCGATGTCGCCATAATCTAAGCCAACCAATTCAGAGAGACGGATGCCAGTGGACAAGAAAAAGATTAAAATGGTTTTGTTGCGTAAAACCCATTTTTCACCCAGTTTCTTTTTACTTCCCGAACGATAACCAGAATCTACCGCATTAAGCAAACGTTTGGTTTCTTCTTGGGTTAAACGAATAATTGGTTTTTCCTTACGCGCAGGTGGTTCGACACGGTCGACGGGGTTACTGGGTATCTCGTCTAGTCGATAGTAGTAACGGAAAAAGGAGTTTAGGGTATATACAGACTGTCCGACTGTACCACTGGCACAGGTGTCTGCTAATTGTGCCATGTAGTTTTCAATGTCATGGGTAGTGATTTTCCCCAAATCGATAATGCTTAAATCGATTGGTCGCTTTTGAAATTTACTTGGCGCTATAAAATTAAAAAAGTCGCGAATGGTAAAACTTGTGTTGTGTAAGGTTTTCACTGCTAACTTTTGTTCACGGCCAAAAAAGTACATACGGCAGAAGGGTGGCATTTCCAAAAGGATACGATCAAGGTCAAGTCGTAATTTTCTATCTTTTTCGTCAAAATAAGTCATGTATAATGTTATCAAAAATTGCAGAAATCTCAAATTACAAAAACCATTTGCACTTTTTAATCTTTGTGGTATGATAATAGTGAGTAAAGTGAGTGGACCGTTATCGTGCAACCCTTGAACAAAAAGGGATAAGTAAGATTGTGTCCGTCAAATTGGCCAGTTAATGGATGATATTACTTGATTTCGGGACGATTTTACGTTATATTGTGGTAACGGGGATTGGCGCAGGGGTAGCGCGCTTGTTTTGGGAGCAAGAGGCCGTGAGTTCAAATCCCACATCCCCGACCAGAGTTTTGTGTTTAATGCCGTGAGTTCTGCCGCATACGCGTCAGATGCCTGACTCACTGACGTTCGTTGCGTCATCAAATCCCACATCCCCGACCAGAGTTTTGTGTTTAATGCCGTGAGTTCTGCCGCATACGCGTCAGCAAATTCCGCGTCTTTTTTGGGAGACTTGGCCCTGGTGTGGGGTTTTGTGGTTAATTGAAAATAATTGTTGTTTTTTGTGACAAAATGTTGTAAACTAAATTGGTGGACAAACAAACAAACAAACAAACAAACAAACAAACAAACAAACAAACAAACAAACA
>JAMPCO010000022.1 GCA_023666145.1 Prevotella sp.
ACCACAGAAGTTTTGACCGACTGCTTCGGAACGGATTTTTTGACTGCCGCAGTCGTTTTTGGTGCCATTTTCACCGTTGACACTGCTTTCTTGGTCGTTTTTGACGCCGATTTAACCGCGGTCGTACCCTTTTTAACTGCTGGCTTGGTTTGGCTACTGTCTTTGGTTCGCTTTGTTGTCATGATAATTTTCCTCCATTCTTCGTTGTCAATTTTTTGATTTGCATCGTCAACGCATTTATCTCTGCGATATTGTCGGATTGTTGTTTGGCTGCTTCCCGTTTTTGTTCCAAATAAGCGACACGCAGTTTTACCAAACAATCATTCCACTCTTGGGCTTGCTCTTGTGGGGTTAAGGTACTAACTTTAATTTCCCGCAACGGTGCAATTTCATGCAATTCTTTCTCGTCTAATTTATCATCAATTTCATTCAATTTCAAGTTCTGGTCATAAATTTTTTGATAAAGTTGGTGATGGAAAATGACTTCTTTGATTTCATTATTGGCATATGGTTGGTCATGTAATATTCCCTTGATCACAGTTTTTTCGGCATCGACCATCCCTTTCACAATTTGAGGTTGATTCGGTAAATTGTGGTTATTGTGTACATAATTACTACTAGATGTAGTGCTTTTATCTTGTTTTGGGGTTACACGCAAATCAATTGTGTTGCGTATAACTGCTTTTTCCACCCCCAAGGCATCGGCAATGTCTTGCAAATATAATTCCCGTTCGGCCGGACTGGGAATTGTAATCAATAACGCCACCACTTGATTCAAATAGGCAGTCTTCCCCACTTTATCGGTCAAATCATGATGCTTTTTAATGTAATCCAATTTGAATTCCAAACCACCAAGACTGTTTTCAAGCATTTTTTGCATGGCTACAGCACCGTGTGTCTGTAAAAATTCGTCGGGGTCTTGCCCGTTCGGCAATGACATAACTTTGACCGTCAACCCAGCAGCCTGCAAAGTATCAATCGATTTCATCGTGGCACTCTGCCCCGCATTATCACCATCCAAACATAAATACACTGTTTGTCCAAAGCGTGCCATGATATTGGCATGGAATTTGGTCAATGCCGTTCCCATACACGCGACGGTATTCACAAAACCATGTTTAATCATGGCAATTTCGTCAACGTTACCTTCCACCACAATCAATCCGTTGATATGTTTACCACGGATCAAATTTTTCATCACATCAACACCATAAACGATATTGCTTTTGTTAAAAACGGCGGTTTCGGCGGTGTTTTTGTATTTTGCGATGTTGTCGTCTTTTTTCATAGTGCGCCCAGTAAAGCCGATACAATTACCATAGACATCGTGAATTGCGAATGTAATCCGTTCAAATTGTGCATCCCAAACACGTTTTTGACCGTCACGCATGGCCACAACACCCGCGTCATGCATGGTCTGTTCGCTGATACCATGTTGTTTTAATTCGTCCACCACCCCTTGCCAACTATCACTGTAACCGATGTGAAACATTTTAATCAATTCGTCATCAATGCCACGTTGGTGTAAATAATCCAAAGCGGCTTGGTTTTGCGGTAAATACAAATTGCGGCAATAATAATCGCGCGCCAACATTAAAGTTTGAAACAAACGTTCCCGCTTTTGACGTGCTTGCAACCATGCTCCATTATCAACGTTTTGTGGAATTTCAATATTTGCTTTTTTCGCTAACATGGCCACTGCTTCTGGCCAAGTCAGGTTTTCCATTTTCATCACAAACTTGAATACGTTGCCACTTTCATGGCAACCGTAACAATAATAAAACTGTTTGGGTGCACTGATGGCAAAACTGGGGGTTTTTTCGCTGTGGAAAGGACAACACGCCCAAAAATCTTGCCCTTTTTGCCGTAAAGGCAAATAACTGCGGGCAATTTCAACAATGTTACTGGCATTACGGACACGGTCAACAAATTCGGGTGGATAACCTTTGTTTTGCATCATGCCTATATATACGATAAAAAGCGGTAAAATCCTAAAATATAATGCAAACGGCCACTGCTGTAGTCGTAGTATGGCTGATTGACAAGGCGGCTTGCGCGTCATGGCGGTAATATGGCTGACCATTTTCGTGATGTCCGATAACAACTTTTGGCAATTCACTTTTGACAATTCCCGTGCCTTTGGCTTTGAAATACGCTTCCTTGGCCGCGAACAACCCTGCTATGGTGGGCAACGCTTGATTTTTTTGGCGAATATAAGCCAATTCTTCCGCACTAAAAATTTTATCACTCAACAAATTAACTACCCTTTCACAATCCACAATATCAATGCCAATATTCATCAATCACCTCCGTACACAGATCATAGGTAATGCCTTTACCCAGTAACCAGCGAAACAATTTGCTTTTGTTTTCTGGCGTCAAAGTTTTTGAACGCATATATTTTTGCACACAATTTAAGGCAAAATCATGCTGGTTGTCAATTCCCGCCAATGCCGATTCAATAATTGCGGAGTCGACCCCGTTCAGACGCAATTTATTACGAATCATACCAATCCCCATTTTATTTTTTTTCGCTTCGACATACATTTGTGCATAATCGGCGTCGTTGATAAAATGATACTCCTGTAAACGGGCTATATCGGCATCAATCAGGGCTTGGTCGGTAGTTTTACGCGCGTACCATTGCCGCACCTGTTTTTCCGTTTTTGGCAGATTCAACACATAGGCCACCGCTTTTTCATAGAGGCTCGGCGATGGTTTGGTTGGTTTAGTTTCCGCCATGTTCGTCGTTCCCGTGATTGTTGGGTTCTTCTGGCGGTTGTTCGTCACGCATACTGTCGAGTTTGGCAAACGTCGCGCCGTCTTGGACATAGGCACCCGTTTCTAGTGTCGAAATTTCATCTTGGGCGGCATGGAAAGTGGCAATTTCGTCATCATCGTCGTCACGTAAAGCAGCAAAACTGTTTTCCTTATCCGCCGCCGCCAACGCTTCGGCTTCTTTGATTTTTTCCATTTCCTCGCCAGTTACCTGGTGTTCACGCATATAATCACGTTTTTCTTTCCGTTCGCGTAACATTTCAGTAAAGCGGTTTGTGTATTCCTTTTCTTCGCTAGGCTGCTCTTCTTTTTTGGTGTCTTTTTTGCGTTTGTAGGCTGGCGTTTTGATATTATAAATCAATTTATTCAAAGCATCTTTGAAGGACACTTTTTTCTTGGTCGCATAGGCCTCTGGGTTTTTCATCCGAGCAATCCGTTCATTTTCCTGATTGACACGGGCTTCGTTAACACGCACGATGAAAAACGGCACCAAATATGCGGACGCTGCTCCCAATGCCAACAAACCACCAAAAATCATTAAAAGTACCCAAAATTGCGACAAATTAACCCCACTTTTCATACTGGAATTATCAATAATAAATTGTCCAATAATGCGGTTATCGGCATTGGAAGTAAACTGCACCAAATAGATATCATTGCTTAAACGTCGTTTGAAGCGCAGCATAACCAGATTACTATCTTTGTTCACTTCGGTCCATAAATAATCGTCAGCCGAATAAACCTTGCCCGAAACCGTCTTGACGTTAATTTGCATCGTATCAGTGCTGACAATATCGCCCTTACTTAAACATCCCATGCTGGCACCTGTCGACAAGGTGTTTTCCGATTCGCTGAGACTGGGATTAGCGGCTCCATCGTTAAACGTTACGCGCAAATACAAAGTCTTTTCTTCGCCTCCAGCGAAATTCCTAATCCGACGGACACCAGTATCGCTTTCCGCAACATTGATATACGTCCAATCTTCGGTATAAAGGATTTGAAAGGTCGATTCGACCTGTTCGGTGTAATCTTCGTGTTCTTCTTCATAAAGGCAACGCACCGCATACACTGCCGCTGGCGCGGTTTCTTTTAAGTACCAGGAAACACTGTAACTTGTTACATCTTCTTCGACAAAATAAAAATCGGGGTTTTCAACCTCCGTGATATCAACCCATTGGTCGTTTTGCCGCATCAAGGCTTGGTATTGTGGAGAGAAATTTTTTTTCGTTCCAATCAATTCTTCCGTGCTAATCGTTCCACGATAAACGTTAGCCGCATTGGGCGAAGCGGGACGACAAAGATACAAACCCAATTCATTGTCTGAAAAAGTACTGGCATTGGGGACACTGACATCAATTTCAACAGCCGCAGGAGCAAAGCCCGTTATATTTTGTGCCGTAGCAGGTCGTGAAATAAGCAAAAAACCGCTCAAAAACAATCCTACGACGGCTATCACCCATGCAGCAATTGACTTTTTGCGTAAGTGGTTCAAATTTCCCCCAATAACTGCTCAATTATAACTTAGTTATGTGAAATCGGCAAATAAATATTATGTGCAATGATACCAAATTAACGTGCCGCATTCCCTTCGTCAGTATCGATGTGAACGGTGGGAAACGCCACCGCAGATTCACGCACCACTACATTATGGAAAGTAGTTTGACGCGTGTCACCCACGGTAATGGTAATCTTTTGCCCGTCAGTCAAACCGAATTTTTGTAAATCTGTTTGGTTAATGTGTAAATGACGCCAAGCAATGATCAGGCCTTCCGTCAAATGCACCGTTCCGTTAGTTCCGATTAAAGTTACCGGTGCCGAACCATGCAAATCACCACTCATCCGCGTAGGCACGTCTTTGATACCTAAAGTGTAACTGTCCGTAACCGTAATTTCGACTTGGGATTGTGCACGAAATGGCCCTAAAACCGCAACCCGTTCCAAATTGTGTTTGGGCCCCACAATGGTAACGGTGCGATCCGATTTGAATTCACCATTAACGCTCAAAGGTTTCACCTTTTCCATTTTTGCATCTGCACCAAACAAAGCCGCAAAATCGGCTTGCGACAAATGAACGTGCCGCGCGGAAATTTCGACCCGATAATCACTTGATTTTAATGCCATACTTGATTTTAGCAAAGATTGTTCCATCTCCACAAATAAAAAATGAATCATTTGTAACCAAGATGTAAAGCCATGCATATGATGCGTGGGCTAACATCTTCCCGTCCGCCAACATAAATTATGTTATGTGTGGAATCTTTGGTTGTCTCAGCAGACAACCGCAAAATTTAATCGACAGAACGTTGGAAGGCTTAAAGATATTGGAATACCGCGGATATGACAGCGCGGGGTTAACTTATCAAACACCGACACAGTTAAAAGTAATCAAAGCCGTGGGTGGCATTGACAAATTGTCGCAAAAAATCAAACAACGCCCCCGCACGACGGTTTGCATTGGACATACGCGTTGGGCAACCAATGGCGTAGTCAATCTTCATAATTCTCATCCGCATCTATCCGCCGACGGAGCGATTGCCGTTGTTCATAACGGCATTATCGAAAACTACCAAGCCTGCCGCGACGATTTAGCCCAAAAACAAATTTACTTGAAAACACCAGTCGATACCGAAGTAATACCCAATATCTTGTGTTTATTACATCATAATAAACACAAGATACATGATTATTTACAAGGCCAATACGTTTTTTGTGCCATTGAAAACAACCAACACAATTTATTTTTAGCGAAAAAAGGTAATCTTCCCCTTTTTCTTGGGCGCAATCAACAAACAATCTATATTACCAGCGACACCCTTGCCCTACCACCAAGCGTAACCCACATTATTACTTTCGATAATCTTGATACTTGCGAAATTAGCGAAACCAAATTGACATTTCGTCATAACAATCAACCAGTCAATAAAGATTGGCAACCGTTCCATCAATCTTTTGTCGCCAGTAACAAAAACGGATTTCAAACCTACATGGAAAAAGAAATTAACGAAATTCCCGACGTAATGCAGCGTATCATTACCACGTATCGCAATGATCGTAACATCGTCGCACTGCGTCAAAAATTCCGTACTAAATTAAAAACGGTTCGCTGCGTTCACCTTTGTGCCTGCGGTACCAGTTACCATGCAGCCTTAATTTGGGCAAAAATTATCGAACGCAACTTAGGAATTCGTGCCATTGCTCACATCAGCAGTGAATTAACCCCATCTACTCTCTTAAACGAAGCCGCCATGGCAATCGTCATCAGCCAATCTGGCGAAACTGCCGATACGCTTGCGTGTATGGATCGTTTACAAGCGCAACAAATTCCGATCATCGCTTTGTGCAATGTCACCACCAGCACGATTGCCAAACGCAGTGACATGGTCTTTCCCCTCCTGTGTGGGCCCGAAATCGCCGTTGCCAGCACTAAAGTTTTTTGTGCCGCAGTTTTGGCGGGATGTTTGTTAATCAATGATTATACCACAACATCTTGCGATGATTTTATCATGACAACCACTAAAATATTACAAGATGCCCGTAAAATTTTGCCGTTACCACCTACCAAACCGCATAAAATTTTTATCATTGGTAAAGACCTTGCCTATGTTTTAGCATTGGAGGCTGCCTTAAAGGTCAAAGAAATTACTTACCTCCACTGTGAAGGCTACCCCGCTAACGAATTAAAGCACGGCCCGTTATCCATGGTGGACGACACCACCTTAGCCATCGCCTTTGGGGATGATACCGCCAATGCCGTAGCAGAAATCCAGGCCCGGGGCGGCAAGGTAGTTAGTGTTCCCTTGGTTAACACTTCCCCGTTGGCATTCATCAGTCAAATTATTCCCGCACAAATTTTTGCGTTGGATTTGGCGCAATCACTCGGCATCGATCCCGACAAACCACGTAACCTGGCGAAAAGTGTGACAGTTTTGTAATCGGCTTAATCTTCGGTTTGGACTTCGTAGACCGAATGCGTATACATTCCATCTTCTTCCCGTACCAAGGTCATATCAAAACCTTCACGGTTGACTTCGTCCGCTTCAATACTGACCAATTCGCCGTCCGCATTGCGTTCCACGCGCGCATGCCGATAAATACCCAACGGTTTAATTTTTTTCAGCCCTGCCCCGAAATCGGTTTTTTCATCATAGAAAGCACGGTAATTATATTCAAACACTGATTCCAACCCTGCCGAACGGAACATTCGGTTTTGCAAGCCCACCGAACCACCAAAACGTGGGTTGGCTTCCATCGCGTAAACCTTACCGTCCTTACCAAACAACAAATCGATATGCACCCAACCGCGCATCCGGTATTTTTTGCTGGTACGCACGAATTCGCCAAACTTACGGCCACAGTCATAGGCTTGCTTCAACATTGGTTTTGGTAATTTTGTGAACGCTTTGAAATCCATCAAATCTAATTTGTGGTGCCCCGTGTATTTATGCACCGATGACGGCAAGATATGCACTTCGTTATTGGAAACCAACATATGTAAACTGGTTGAACAAAGTGATTCCACATAATCGCTGACCAAATAAGTTTCACGCGGATAAATTTCTTTAATAGAACGCGCTTTAATGGTGGGATCAGCAAAATATTCTTTACTGACCACCAAAGTACCAAAACCGCCCGAACCATAATCACGTTGGATGACCACTTCTTTTTTATCAGGATAAGTGCCATTGCGTAAGCGTTTAATCACTTCGGCACCAATTACGTATTCGTAAGGTGCAAACGGTAAAACGTCTTCAAAAATTTTACGGAATTGGAATTTACTATCCAAAACCGCAAAAACACGCGGATTGTTACAACACAAGATACGGTCTTGCAATTCTGGTGGAACGTAACTGGCGTAGACGGGCGAATACGGGTAAAAGTAAGCATCGGGGACTTTTGCGACGATTTCGCGGCATTTTTCATTCACAAATTCACGGATAATTTTAGTATTGCGTTCGTCAAACTCGACATTTTGACTTAACTGTACGCGGGTCGTAGCATTGTGCGCAATATTGCCCCGTTTATTGTTTCCTAATTCCGTAATACTGCCCGCAAAGTACCCGTCCATCGTTTGGTTCACGAAACTGGCTTCGGCATCCCCTTGGCGGTAGCCGATGTAATAGATGTTTTTCATCCAATATAGTAACAATTTTTTGCTAAACTGTCAAATTAAGCCAAGGCCGTTAAGGCGTTCCACGTCGCCGGTCCCACAATACCATCAACCGTCAAGCCCGCAGCACGTTGGAATAAACGCACGGCATTGTTGGTATTTGCCCCGAACACACCGTCCACCGTTAAATACGGTAGTTGCGCATAAGTGTTACGCGCGTTGTTTAACAAAGTCTGCAAAGTTGACACATAACTACCCGTGCTACCCTGTCGTAGGTAAACTCCTGGCCATGCGGGTTGGTTGTTGCTGCCACCACCAGACGTTTCATCGTTTTGCAAAGTGCGGTAGACTTGGTACAATTTATTCCAAGTGGCTGGTCCCACCACGCCGTCGGCGGTCAAACCAAACTGTGATTGGAAACTTCTGACCGCGCTGGCGGTACCACTGCCGAAAATACTATCCTGACTGACCGTTGGAATATTCGGATAAAATTGGGCAATGTAGTTAATCAAAAATTGAAAAGTTGCCACGTCGTTGCCACGGCTGCCTTGACGCAAAACCGTGCTCGGTGGCGTGGATCCCACCCCAATCCGTTCGCCTTCACCATTCAGTTCGGATAACCCAGTGACCGCCGTGTAAATTTGCGAAATTTTGTTCCAAGTCGAAACACCAACCACGCCGTCGCTGGTCAAATTAAAGGTGTTTTGGAACACTTTTACCGCCTGTTCGGTTTGGGCGCCAAAAACGCCATCCACGGGACTGATTGCGGGAATTAACGGATAATTTTGGCGGATGCGATTCAAAAATGTTTGCATCCGACGAACGTTAGTTCCTGATGAACCCAAACGCAAAGGGCTGCCAGGATAAGAATTTTGCACTGTACCTGTCGGTGCGTTACTCAAAATTAAATCGTTGGGATAATAATAGCGCAAAATTTCCAACACCGATAAGCCGTTATTTGCTAAAGTTACCGTGCCCCACTGCGACAAGCCGTTACAGGTTGCCGTCGTGCCGTTACAAAATTCGGTAAAGTATGGGTTACGGAAACCTTCACGCACGGCATAAACGGTAAATACGCCGTCGACTAATTGTGAAATATTGGCAAAAATTTCGCGGTTTTGGACGTAAGCCATGTCATACGCGGTCGAATTCGTAATATCAAAACTATAGCCACGCGCGCGGTACCATTCCGTATAAATACGGTTCAAGGCAAAAGTCACAATCGCCGTGATATTGGCTAACAACGCGTTGGTCGGCCAAGTCGGATAAATTTCACTGGATACCACGTTTTTGATGTAATCAATGAATGGCACGCGGACATTTTCCGCCCGACTGCTGGGCGTGCCTAAATGAACTGTTATGTAATCGGGTACAACCACACTGCTTAAAACTTGACCGACAGGTTGATCACCCAAAATTTCGTTGGTGCCAACTTGTCCCCGCGTTGTGGTTGGCAACGAAACATTTTGCGGCGGCGTTACAAAACTTTGATCGCCGTCGTCTTGCCCCGTAATGTACGGTTCCATATTTAAGGCGACAACCGTGGTAATTTGGTCGAAAACTTGTACGTCGATTTTGTCGATACTTTGGAAATTGTTTTGACGTACCGAAACATCGTACAAAGCGAAGGGTGTCACCCGCGCTTGTGGTGCTTGGGAAAATTCACTGTCGGGGGCTGGTAACGCATACGCTGGACTGTCCCCGTTTTCGTCCGTCAAACCCATATATAATATGTTCCCGCTTTTGTCTTTGATGATGTAAGATGCGTTGGCGACTGGTCCCACCCCATTGCCAGTGGTTGCCGCTATTTTTAGATATCCTGTTCCCATATTTTCTCCTTTTGAACTATTGTTAGTCTATGGCAGTCACAAAAAAAATGTTTCTGCCATAACTATAACCATGGCAACAATAGTAATCGATGCTGGGCACGGCGGATACGATGCAGGCGCGGTCAATGGTTCGCGCTACGAAAAAAACGATAATTTAAGGATGGCATTGGCGGTGGGTGAACGACTGGAAAGGTGTGGCATCAACGTAATTTACACCCGCACCGACGATACCTTTATTCCCTTATTGGAACGCAGCCGCATCAGTAACAGCAACAATGTGGATTTGTTCGCGTCATTTCACCGTAACTCGTCCACCAACAGCGCGGCCAACGGCGTGGAAACCATTGTCTATAATAATGCCTCCACCAAATCAGTACAGGCCGCCGAAGCCTTACAACAAGCCTTGGTCAACCTGGGCGTCCAAAGTGACCGCGGCGTCAAACGGGCAAATTTGAGTGTTTTGCGGGAAACTAACGCCCCCGCCCTGCTGTTAGAATTGGGATTCATCAGTAACGATCAAGACAATGCGTTGTTTGATCGCCAATTTGATGCGTATGCCGACACAATCGCCCGCAGTTTAGCCCAATCGGTGGGTGTGAATTGCAACCCATCGGGCGGCGCGACTGGTGGCAATACGGGTAACACTGGCACCAATACCGCCAGCACCATCCGCAGCATCCAAACGACATTGAACTCGCGTTACGGGGCTGGACTGGCGGTTGACGGCATTTGGGGACCGCAATCCAAACGAGCCTTAATTCGCGCCCTGCAAATTGAGTTAAACATGACATACGGCGCGGGTTTAACCGTAGACGGCATCTTTGGGCCCCGTACCAAAGCCGCCATTCGCAGCGTGGCGCAAGGCAGTCGCGGCAATATCGTATGGATTTTGCAAGCAGGTTTGTTTGTCAAAGGCTTTGAAACTACGCCTGACGGCATATTTGGTGCGAACACCGCTGCCCAAGTGCGCGCTTTCCAAGGCGCCAACGGCTTGACCGTCGACGGCGTGGCAGGACCGAACACCTTTGAAGCCTTACTGCGCTAAAAAAACAGTGATTTTACAAATTATGGTTGATTTTTGTCTTGAAATTTGTTAAAATTTTAATTAGATAAACTTCACAGCAGGAGGAAAATCATGGCAAAAACCAAAGAAAAAGAAACCCCAGGTGTCTACCGTGTTTTGTATCACGAAGAAGACCGCACTTGGATTATTAAACGTGACGGCGCAGGACGCGTGATTGACAGTTTTTTCACCAAAGAAGAAGCCTTGGAACGCGTTAAAAAATTGTCAGAAAACCAAGAAGTCGGCTTCACGGTCCGCAAAAAAGACGGCAAATTCCAAAAGAAAGAATGTTATTAAAAAAGCACCACCCTTGCGGTGGTTCTTTTTTGTTTAACGTTGTCATTTTTTGTACAAATTCATGATGGCTGTTTTTTGATATGGTGATAAAGTTTTCAGAAATTCTAGGGTTTGTTTATCTTGCCGAAATTGCATGATGTCATCAGAAAAAAATTCTTCAGGCGTTGAACCACAGGCTTCAATAATATCAAGTAAAACCGATAGTGACGGTTCAAACGAACTTTTTTTACTTTCCAATAGATGAATGTAACTGGCATTTTTCCCGATTGCCAAACTCAATGCCCTTGCCGAAAGGTTTGCACTGGTTCTAATTATACCGATACGACGAATAATTTCTTTAATATCCATGTGCTATCTCCATAGTAACCAACTATGGTATAGTTTAGTTTATTTCCAATAAAAATTATTTAATATCACATCATAAAATAAGCCGATATAAAATAAAGTATTTAATATCACTAGACACTCATAAAGAAATATTGTATATTACACTCGTAATGCGTTTAACGCACTAACAAAAGGAGAACGAAAAAGGTGGAACAGATAAAATGCCCTAAATGTGGTGAGGTATTTCAAATCGATGATACGCAGTATGCAAAAATAGTAAAACAAATCAATGATAAAGAATTAGCGAAACGAATCAAGGAAAAAGAAAGAGAAATTGAGGAACGAAAGAATAATGAAATTGAATTCGTTAGATTACAATTTCAAATAGAAAGACAAAAATTGGATACAATCATCGCACAAAACGAAACGCAAAAACAATTAGCAGTTAAAGAAGCACTTGAAGAAAAAGAACATGAAATTGTCAATCAAGAAAAACAAGTAATTCAATTAGAAGAACAGTTAAAAACCATGCAAAAAGATTATGAAATTAAAGAAAAAGATCTTCATGAAGCCCATAAAAAAGAATTAAGACTTAAAGATGAAGAAATTGCTCAATACAAAGATTTCAAAGCCAAACAATCAGTAAAACTGCTTGGCGAAACTTTGGAACAACACTGTGAAATCGAATTCAACAAATTGCGTTCATTAGGTTTCAATAAATCTTATTTTGAAAAAGACAATGACGCACGAACAGGAAGCAAAGGCGATTATATATTTAAGGAATTAGACGATGACAACAGTGAAATTATATCAATTATGTTTGAAATGAAAAATGAAGCCGATACCACTATCACAAAAAAGAAAAATGAAGATTTTTTCAAAGAATTAGACAAAGACCGTAAGGAAAAAGGTTGTGAATATGCCGTGTTAGTTTCAATGTTAGAAGCGGATAATGAATTGTACAATGCAGGAATTGTCGATGTATCACATAAATATGAGAAAATGTTTGTGGTGCGCCCCCAATTTTTTATTCCAATAATAACATTATTGCGCAACGCTGCATTAAAATCGGCAAATTTGAAAAAAAGTTTAATTGCCATTCAAAATCAAAACATTGATTTAAGCAATTTTGAACACAACATGAATGAATTTAAAGAAAAATTTTCCAAAAATTATAACCGCGCCAGTACAAAATTTAACAATGCAATTGATGAAATCGACAAAACGATTAAAAATTTGCAAAAAATTAAAGATGATTTACTTGGATCAGAAAATCAATTCCGATTGGCTAATGAAAAAGCCGAATCACTTTCAATTAAACAACTTACCCATAACAGTCCTACCATACGTGCAAAATTCGAAGAATTGCATAGAAATTGAAATCTTAAAATTTAATGCACTTCACCATCGTTTGTCCAAGTTTTCCACTATTTTGTAAATTATTATTATCTCACGCTAACTTGGTTTTGGCGGTCAATGATTGTTTTTATTTAAGCGCGCTTGATACCACTTGGCGAAATCGTCCAGCGCGGTGCCCCAATAAGTGGCTTCTTTGGCGTAATCTTCGGCTTGTAATTCGGACAAGGATTTGGTTTCGCCATCAGGAATATAAAATTTTGAATGCCAACGTCCTAGCGTTCCACGGCTTTCAAACGCAATTGTTCCAGTACTGCCACCGCTGAAAACAACGGGTTCTTTTCCTGGCTCACAATAAGCAAAACAATGTTCCAAGCGGGCTTTGCGGTTGGTTTGTCCCTTAAACATTTCTAAAAACTTTTCCACACCGATCTGTTTGTCAAAATAAGCATTATACGGTCCGGGTAAGCCGCCCAATGCCTCGATGTACAAACCACTGTCCGATTTCAAGACGGGGCAACCCAGTTTATCGGCGGCATACTTCGCACTGAAACTGGCGACTTCGGCACAAGTTTTGGCTTGAATTTCAATAATTTCAAAATTGGGCTGAACGATTTCTAAATTAAAGCCATACTTTTGCCGTAAAAATCGGTTGGCTTCGTCGACTTTATGTGGATTGGTTGTTAAATAAATCAATTTATGTTTCATATTGACACAGCGTACCACACGCCAAAGGTTGTGCCAAACTTTTGTTTGCCTGCCCTTACGCCAATTTGGCTTTGGTGTTGTTTTTCGGGGTTGGTTGGCGTTTGGCTTTGTTGATGGAGACGATGAACCAGGCCAGGCCGCCACAGCCAGATAATACCGCGATGATACCAATGATGATACCAATAATTAAAGGTGTGTTGTTGTCACGGGAACTGTTACCACCAGTAGCAGATAAAGCGGGTAAGGTACGGTTTTGCACTGCACCGCAATGGTCGCAGATGCGTTGTTGCACACCTTCCCGGTCTGTGGTCGCCAGTTCAATTGTTTTCCAGGTACCATAACTGTGACCCGTGGCGGGGAGATAATTATCTTGGTATTGGTCTTTACAACGGTCGCAGATGTGGTTCGTGTAACCAATGTCGTCACAACTGGCGGAGATGGTGTTGTCTTGATAATGGTGACCTAAGGCATCCACAAAATCATCTTGGCGTTTGTATTTGCAAACGTCACACACGTACCAGGTGTACCCTATCTCCGTGCAGGTGGCATCTACCTGCGTGGTAACAAAGGTATGACTGTCGCCGGTGGTACAGTTCAGGAAATACGTGTCATGGCAATTGGCACAGACATAAGTGCGTAAACCCGTACTTTGATCGAACGTATACGTATAATTGTGGCCGATGGCGGGGACGATCTCGGTTTCGGTATGTTCGCACACGGTACAGGTGTGTTGCTGGACGCCGTCCGTAGTGCAAGTCACCGTCGTGGTCATTTCCCAATCCCCGTACGTGTGCCCTGTGGCGGGAATGGGTTGGGTGGCGGTGGCACCGCAATCCGCACAGGTGCGGGTGCTTAATCCGTCCGTGGTGCAGGTGGCTTCCGTGGTGGTAGTCCAATCGCCCCATGGATGTTCAATCATGGGCGTGACGTTGGTTTGTTCGTACGCAAATTTTTCGCCGTTAATTTGCCAATAACTTTCGGTGTACCCTTCCGCCGTGCACGTGGGTTCAATGACGTTTTCCACGTATTGGGCGGTCGCGTCGTTCAAGACGAACGCGGGTAAAAAAGCAAAACAGGTAGATTTTACACTTATATTTTCTCCACCATAAATTATGGTATTACCATCCAAACCACAAGTATAATTTGGGTAGTTTGTTATACTACCCCGTAAAGAACATACTGCACCACGAGAGATTTGCGTTCCATACGGTCCACGGTCATCGGTCGATGTTGCACGGGTAAAATCTGTGGCGGGACGTTGCGCCGCCGCATTGGTAGTATAAAAGGTTCGCATTTCGTTAATACTGGGCAACCAAATTTGGTCGGTCACTTGGCTACCTGCCGTGTCATCCCAAGACACCGCGGTATAATGTTGGATAGTTTGAGCAACAGACTGTATCCCACTTTCCACGGCAAACACATCATGCAAATAAGTACGCAATGTACTTTGTGACCAATCGTTGGTTATCCCATATGCCTGCGACCCCAGCGCGTTTTGGGCGACCGCCACAACCTTGTTCCCGTCCACTGCGAACAAATCGAACTGTATCGCTTCGACATAAAAGAAATAAGTCGACCCGTTCTTAATTTCGCTTCCATCGGAAAATCTACCTTTTTTATTTACCACACCCGAAGTTCCACTTGTCCAAGCCGCAGATGCCAGTTTCGCCACTTTTTGACCGTTGTAACTGTATTCCGTTAATTCAGTGGTCGTGTCGTTAATGTTCGTGGTAAATTTGCGCCCTGTTGCGGTTAAGTTACTGTTTTTCAATGTTTCGTTCAAAGCATTCCCAACGTAAGTTTGTGGGTACGCCCCCAATTCCAGCGTGCCCAGTTGGGTGGCACTTTCAATCAAAAAAATTTCGTCCGCCGCGTCCGTTCCGTCCGCGGCGCGGGTGGGTTTTATGTTCACGGCGCACGCGGTCACCACCGCCACGCCCAATAGTAATACACTTGTAATAATACAACCAAATAGAGTTAGTT
>JAMPCO010000023.1 GCA_023666145.1 Prevotella sp.
AAGTTTATCCGTTGCAAGAAAGTGCGCTGGCGGCGGTGGAGCAAAGCGAGTTTGATGAAAAGAGTTTGTGGGTTGATATTACGAAAATTAAGGCAACACCCGAAAGTAAAAGTCCGACCGATAACCAGGAACAAGGTGGCGCTGAGATTATCTCAGAAGGAACCGAGCCAGAAGACGAAGACAACGAGCGTGATAATCTGCGCAACCTGCTTAGCAAAAAACTCAAATCATTGAAGGTCGCCTTGAAACCGTTCTTGTCTGCTGGCGACTTCGAAGAGTTGATGAACAGCGACCCGATTAGCGTTTTGGAGATGTTGGAGACAATGATTACCAAACTGCACAAGAAAGACATTGTTGCTGCAGCCATGGCCATTGAGTTGCAAAGTTTCATTGAGAACAAAATTTTCAACTTTGCGGAGAGTGATATGAACTCGGCTTGATTTCTGTAAAGACTCTTTACAAAATAATTAAACAAAAAGGAGAAAACATGAAAGTAATAGCAATCGTAAATCAAAAAGGTGGAGTCGGAAAAACCACAACCGCAGTGAACCTGTCCTGTGGTTTGGCCAATCAAGGTTACAAGGTGTTGGCAATCGATTTAGACCAACAAGGCCACTTGACAAAAAGTTTGGGTTTGGCGGCCAATGGCAACACGGCGGCCGAGTGGTTGATGAATGATTTACCGCTTGATATTGTCGTTAAGCCCGTAAATGGGATTGATGTTGTCACCGCAGATATTACGCTGGCAAATCTTGTACTGGAATTACAAAATATGCTATTTGAAAGAGAGTACGTGCTTGACAAGGCTATTAAAAAGGCAACGCGCTATGACTATGTCATAATCGACAGTCCGCCGAGTTTGGGTATTATAACCATTAACATTTTGACGGCGGCCGATAAAGTTATTATTCCGTTCCGTCCGGATTTTTTGAGCAAAGACGGTGTGCACCAGTTATTAGACACAATGGGACAAATCCAGCAACGCATAAATCCTAAGTTGAAGTTGTCCGGCTTCTTGCCGACCATGGTGGATAAGCGTTGCAACAATGAAGCTTCGTTTGCCGAAGCAAGAGACCTGGCAGCGCAGTACGGCGGACAAGTGTTCGGCGAAGGAATCCGCTTGGCGAGTGTGCTGTGCAAGGCGCCGGAGCAGGGGTTGAGCATCTTTGACTTTAAGCCAAATAGTGATGCGGCCAAGGACTACCAAGCATTTATTGATGAATTTCTAAAAGGAGAAAGCAAATGACAAGACAAGAAAAAAAAGTCGGTGGAGTTCTTGATAACTTCCTAAGAGTTGAAAAGCCGGCCGTGGTGTCAGTGAAAGAAAAAACAATTCTATTTAATATGCGTATTAGCGAACGGCTGCGAGATGATTTTCGCAAATGGTGTTTCATGAATGACAAGAAAATGACTGAAGTGCTGACCGGGTTTATTTTTGACCAATTAGAAAACTTTACAAAGTTTGAGAAAGTTCAGCCACAAGATGAAGGAACGGTAGCGTTTAATTTCCGTATCACGGAGAAATTACGCGACGATTTCCATAGGGCTTGTTCTGAATATGGTACCGATGCGACTACGGTGATTACTCAATTTATTCGAAGGCAGGTGCAAAATGCGTAAGGACATCTTTACAAAATGTTTGATGCTAACTGCAATTTTGATTGTGATCGCGTTGGGTGTTGTGTCTGGATTTTCTCTTGTGTCCTTACCTAGCTCAAGTTTGGGTGAAGTGGCACCGCAAGGCACATGGCATGACGATAGCACAAAAACTTATACAATGAACATCACTCATGATAAATATAAGAACGGGAGTGGCGCTGATGATTACATTACAAAAAATTTGACTAAAGTTAATTTAACAGTTAATCAAGGTTTGAATTCTTTATGTTTTGAAGCTTGGCGTGAAAAAGTTAATAATGGCATCACTACTTCTGGTGATAGTACAAAGTTGGATGGTTATAAGGTCGATTATGGTCTTGTTTTGGTTTATATAAACAACGAAATCATTCTGTCAGAAAATGTCAATTTTGTGCAAGGAGGTTATTATCATTTTAATGTTACAACCGTTAATTACAATTTGCAATGGAATAGTAATTATGAGATTAAATTAGTTATAGCATTTATGTTTTATGCTTCTTTTAAGACGTATTATTATAAAGGTATTGCTAGTACTACTGTGCGATTCAATGACACAGTGGCACCAACAGGTACTTTGACGGGGGTTACAAATGGTGGTGAAACTAATACCGATGTAACTTTTGAATGGGCTGATAGTCTAGCAACAGCGAAATGGTCGTGGGATGGTAAAATATATACAAACAGCAGGTTAGAAATTGATAAAAATAAAGAAGGTAATCATACCATTGTTTTGACTGATCAAGTCGGTTTATCAAATACTTACACCTTCAAGATTGACAAAACTGCACCCGCTTCAAATTTTAATTATTCGCTATATGGTGGCAAAATGTACACTGCAGGGGATATTGTTTATGTACCAACGGACAAACTTTCCAAGATTACGCGGATGTCTGTCAAATTCAAGGAACAAGGAGAGTGGGCATCTAGTCAAAATGATGCTAAACGTCTAGGTTACAATGTACAGTTTTATGATGACCGAATTGTTGTTCCAAATCAAGATAACAATGGTGAATGGTATTTCCAGTCCGAAGATAGTGTCGGTAATGTCAGTGCTGCCGAGTGTGTAGTTTTGATGGTTATGTCTTTTGGTAACCAATGGCGCATACGTGATTCCTACAAACAAAACACTTGGTACAATGTAGTATTGCCGATGAATATTTTCGGGGACGAAGCCGGAACGTATTCTGCGGCGAGTTATGAAACAGCACTTGTTTTTGCAACTGCGAAGGAATGGAAATTCCGCGTATCTGTTGTGCCAAATGGTTGGCTTTATGTCAATTCGGCCAATGGTAATTTAACACAATTATATACTGAACGTGCCGAACTGGACGAGGTCGTGAACAAGTATGCTAACAGTTATATCTCAGATCGTAAAATCGCTAAAAACGGTACGAACGTATTTAATAACATTATCAATGATGATTTAATTTTGGACGAAACCGCATTGACACAACAGAATCTGGCTGCAAGGTTCTTTATGCCACTTGATTTACCGGTCTACTTTTTGAATGCAAGTTTTAAGTTCGAAGCACCAAAGGTAGCTGTTGAAACTTTTGTTAAAATTCAGATGATTGGTAATGACTATGAAGCGGTGCAGCGTGATGAAGTATTACTTAATTATGACGTTACTGTCGGTTCCCAAATTTTTATTAGCAATAACTCACAAGGCTATTACATCGTTACAGAATGGGATACTGCTGGCAATAGAGAGCAGTACTATGTTTATATCGACGTTTCGGCGCCGATATTAGAAGCGTATGCAACCTATGGTGATGGGCGCAAAGAGACAGTTACATTTACCGAAGATTTAGTTGCGGATTATGCAGGCACGTTCCGTTATATCTCATTGGACCTATACAAGTTAAGTGATTTGATTGATGAATACACAACGATAAAAATTACTGGCAGAAAACTTAATGAAGTTTACTTTGTGCAAGGTGATGAACTACCTTTTCTTGATGGGGTGGAATATTACGGTAACTATACGATTGAAATGTATGACCGTAGTGGTAATACATTGTTGTTCGTGATCAGTATCGCTGGGGAACAACCGTATTTATCGACAAGTTCGCTGACAAGCGAAACTAACTGTCGTTTAACACTGAATGTTAATGATAGCACAAACTCAATTGTTGAATTAAAACTTTACCGTATTTTGTACGATGGGACTTATGTTCAGATGTTACAAGACCATAAAGACATTACCGTAGATGCAAGCACTTTGCAATATACTCTGACCACTGGGGGAAAGTATACGCTTTGGTACAAAGATTTATATGGCCGAATGGTTGAGTGTACGCCGATTTTCTATGTGAAAGGTTTGCCATCTGGGACATTGTCTGGAGTAATTGAAGGTGGAATCACAAATAGAAACGTGAGTCTGCGCTTTAATTATGAAGACAAACTGATTTTATATAGAATTGAAAATGGCGAACGCACAGTTGTTCCGGAAAGTGAAATTTTTTCTTGTGTCTTTGATGAGACATCTAAAAAAGCAACTGCCTATCTGACCGCGAACGCAGCAACCAGTGCTAGTTATGTATTCTTTCTTTATAAAGCCGATGAGATTAGTTTGTTTGTAGAATATACCTTTACTATTGATTGCATTATTGCACCGATTTATATCTCAAATAGCGATGGTGACGAAGTCGATAAAGATTCATTTACAAATAAACCATTTTCGATTTTCTGGGGCGAGTCGGTTACATTGCGATACTATACCAATACAACACCAGGCGGCGAACTTGGAGCCGTGCGCTATGCAATGGGGGAAAATTTAACAACCAATGGTACGTACTACTTCACACTACGCGATTCAGTCGGTAACGAAGAAAAGTTTACAATTTTGCTCGACACGATAGTTAGCTACCAAATAGATGGTGACTTCGTGGTGCTTGGCGAAAACGACTATTTGTCAAAGAATGATTTGCAATTTACTATTACCGAAAAGAATGCAGTGCAACTTTTTGATCCGACGCCAGCGGTTGTAAATGGTGGTTTAATCACTTTGGAAGGTGATTACACAATACACATTATTGATGCTTATGGTAACGACGTTATTGTTCGTATCTGCATCGATAAAACTGCACCAACCGTTATTTTAGATGGTGCTGTAAATGGCGCTTACACTAAAAACTCTGTGACAGTAACTGCTCTTGATGCGGATGCGATTTATCTGGTTAATAAAAATAATCAAATTCTTTCCGCAATAGATGACGGAGCAATATTTGATAACGAAGGCAGTTATCGTATTATGGCGCTTGACATGGCTGGTAATGCTGCAATTGTTACATTCACGATCAACCGTAACATACCATACGAAAGCAACATTGCTGATACTGAGATTACAACTGGGGCAGTAACGTTTAAGTTTTTGAGCACACTGAGAGATGAAGTTGTGCTTAAGGATAATGTTGAAATAGATTCACGAACTAAATATACAGAGACTGGTATTTATTCGATTTTCGCAATTGATGACATTGGTAACGAATTTTACTTTTCGTTCACAATTTTGCCGAGCCGAATGCGCGAACTGCTTTTGGAAGATTTGACCGATATCGAAATCGGTGCCACTAAGGATAAATTGGCTTATTCGGTTCCAGTGGTAGACGGTGTTCTAACGTTAACCGAAGAAGGCAGTTATGTTTTGAATTTTAAGAACACAAAGAAAGATTTAGAGTATTCGATTGCACTGACGATTGATAATAGTGTGTCGGTAGCAAGCAATATACCCAACAACTCTTTTACTGCTGATACGGTTGAAGTGACTTATGGTGAAACCGTTACCCAAGAAGTTAAACTCGAAGGCGGTGTGATTAAGGCCGAAAAGAAATACAGTAAAGCTGGCAACTACGAGATTAAAGCAGTCGATAATCTTGGTAACGAAGTCGTGTTGCGGTTTAGAATTCTACCTGCACGCGTGCGAGAGCTGCACTTAGAAAACTTAACAGATGTTGAATTATTATTGGCCACAAAAGACGGCGACAATTTTGCGGCAACAATTAATGAAAATTATGAACTACACTTAACTGGAACTGGACACTATATTTTATTTTTCCAACGCATTACAGGTGAAGTATTTAACTTCATTTGCGATGTCGACGATATTCCACCGACATTGGATATCGTAAAAAGTGCTGGTAGTTTTAAGACGACGAACGCATCCAAAGAGAATCTAACCGCAACTTTGTCTTGCAATGGTGCTGAAGCCACTGCATATACGGTTGGCAAAAAAATTAACGGAGCCGGTCATTACACCTTGACGATTACCGATGACCTTGGCAACGAGAACGTGTATACGTTCGACATTACAGAGCCATTAAACTGGGCAGCCTATGCTTCGATAGGTGGCCTAGGTTTATTGGGCGCGGTGGCGCTGATCGTCGTCTTCAAAGCAAGACGGCGCATCAAGACACGTTAGTGACCTGTGAAGATGTAAAGACATCTTTACAGTTACTATAAATCCTAAATTAAAAGGGGGTGAGAACGAATGAGTGAAATGGCAGATAAAATCAAAGAGCTTTACAATGAAGTTGCAACGCCTTTGATTACTACGTTGATTGTTATTTCTGCTGTCGTTGCGGCAATGGTAGGCGCTAAGTTTATTATGGCTGGCGGTGACCCAGAAAAGATCAAAAAAGCCAAAGAACAAGTAAAGTATTACATCATTGGTTGGATTGTAATCTTTGCGCTTACGGCATTGACACCAACGTTTGTTGGCGCATTGCAGACATGGGCCCAGAACTAAAATTGTAAAGATGTCTTTACAAAATTGTCTTTACAAAAACACAAAAAAGGAGAATAATTAAATGATGAAAAAATTTATGCAAAAACTGTTACAAATGACGACTGTTCTTGCTTTGGTTGTATTAGTTGGCGTTACTATGGCAGCGTGTGGTGGTAACGATAGTGATCAGACTGATGAATCATCTTTCAATCCGTGCAATATTGATAACTTGGAAGGTTATTATGCAAACATCGAAGAACAAAAACTTTACTATTTTGAAAAAACAAGTACGGGTGGCTTAAGTGGTTTACCTGGTGAATTTTCACTAGTAAGTGAAGAACCAGACGAAAATGGTTTATACCACCTTCGCGTAACTATTAACTATCCAGCTGGTGGAAAGTACGCTGGAAAATTACAAGTGAATCGTGGAGCCAATGTAGTTTCGATTTATCATCAATGGACTGATAATAACCCAGGCGTTGATGATCTTTTGATTGGTACTTACCAAAATGATTATGACAAGGATTTGTCAAAACAATTCTATGCTGAAGATGAAAAAATAATTTACACCAAAATTTCGGGCCTTGACGAATTTTTGACAACAGTTTTTCCAGATAAAGAAATTGATACAGCCGATACTAGCCATGTAGTATCTTATGACTGGAAAAACCTTATTGCAGCACTCTAAAAAGTGGATGTAATATTTCAAAAGCTCTTAATGAACCTGTTGTTGTGGGTTCTGCGGTTGTTAGATGGTATTATGGGTATTTTCCGCCAGTTAGCTGGTTTAGATACCGTTGACGGCACTGATTTAGTGAGTTTGTTTCTTAATAACGAAGGTGTTACCAAAGTTTTCTTTGGTATTCTACTGATTAGTGTTGTGGTAGCCGTAATAGCTATGATAGTGGCGATTGTCAAGGCGTTCGTCAATATGAGTGGTGGAGAGCGTAAATCAATTAGTAAAATTACTGGACAGGGAATTGCTACCGTGTTTATTTCTCTATTCATGGCTGGCATTATGATTAGTGGTATTACTATAGCCAACAGTTTATTGTGCGATGTCAATGCTGCTTTTGGCTTTAAGGATAATGCCGAATTTTGTAACGATTTATTTGAAATTGCAGTCGGTGATGATGCGTACGAAATGGTCCCAGTATATGAATATGAACAATTCTACAATTCAATTACGATGCAATACGAAGATAAGCTTGATGCAAATGGTAAAAAAATACCAGTTTATTTAACCGACTCAGAAGGTAACGTTATGAAAGATGACAGTGGAAATCCAATACCTAAGGTCAAAAGTTACGTAAGAGAACCCATATATCAAAAAAACAGAAATGGAGACTATATCCTTGATGCCAATGGTAAAAAAATACCAGTTGAAGGCGGTTGGACTGATACAGGAAGAACTGCAAAAGATACGGAAGGGTGGAGCATTCTTAATGAAAATGCCGATACTATTTTAGGACAATACTCGAAGGATTTCCCGTATGTCTTTCCCAATCCAAATAAAGTGTCACAAGAAGGATTGATTTATTTCGGATCGTTTAACTTCATTCTCGGCTATGTGGCGGCGATTATCGTGTTGGTCTCGGTGATTTCAGCGTGCCTTGGTTTGGTGAAACGTTTGTATGACTTGGTTATTTTGTTCTTGTCGTTGCCATTGATTGTTTCGACAATTCCGCTGGATGACGGCGCACGTTTCAAAGTATGGCGTGAAACCGTTGTTTCGAAAGTTGTCCTAGCGTATGGCGCCGTATTTGCGGTGAATGTCTTTATAACAATGGTGCCAATCATTACCGCACTGCACATTACAAAAGTCATGAAAATGATATTGATTGTTGGTGGCGGTTTAAGTATTAGCGGTGGTATGCTGTTGTTCGCCCGTATTTTTGGTACAGACGCGGCTGAAAGCCGTGATATGGCACATTCAGCACGCACGTTGTTGGCTGGTGCTGCCGCTGGTAGTAAAGGTATAAAAACAGCAAAAAACTTTATGTTCGGCGTTAATGATGAAAAGTCAGCAGAGAATAGAAGGTTAGGGGTATTTGGCAGACTTGGTCGATTTCTCGGCAATGGTTCACGTGCGAACGCTAGACTTGGATTGACAGGAACTGGTGGAACAATTGGTAGCACCAGTGGAGCTACTACTGCATTAACAACACAATCTCAAGCTGGTAGCCAGCTTGGACAAGCATTAAAAACAGCCGGCACACAGCGCTATAGAGACGCACTTACTGGTAGATTCATCTCAAACACAGAAGCTGCTAAACGTGGTATGACCGGAAGTACAGGAGTGAAAAAATGATAAGAGAAATACCTAAAAAGTCCAAGGTAAATTTTACCGTTTGGAAAAATTTTAACATTGTAGATGTTTCGTTGCTATTTCTATTCGTCAGTATAGGTGTTCTAATTATACTTAGTAACCTATCATACAAGTGGATAGTTGAATTAGCATACATTTCATTCATTATCATTTTGTTTCAGGGTGATGATGATATTAAAATCTATGAGATTTTGCAAGATGTGATGCGGCACTATCTCGGAAGAAAAAAGTATGGTACCGCTACGAAAAAGAACACAAGAAAAAATAATGTCGATTTGTTAATGCCACAAACTGGTATTACAGAAGACGGTGTCATTGAGTATGATGGTATGTATTATGCTGGTGTGCTGTCCGTTTCTTCGATTGAATACCGCTTGTTGGATGAATATTCACGTGATTATAAAGTTGAGCAATTTGCACAAATCTTAAATCGTTTATCTACTGAGCAACAAGCCCAAATCGTGAAGATAGATCGACCGATTAACTTCGACATTATTGGTGACCACGTCTTTGCCAAAATTCAGGATTGCAAAGATGATAATGTACGAAAGATGTTATTGCAATCTCGTTTGGCGCAAATCGATGCACTGAATAATCTTGCGAAACAGTACCGCCCATTTTATTATCTTGTGTTATTTGATGAGAATAAACAATCGTTGCAAAGCACACTTGATGATGTAAAGATGTCTTTACAGCAAATGGGATTGGCCAGTGAACAACTGAACCAAAAGGAAGTGGCCGTATTTTTGAAATACTGTTACACTCGGAACTTTGACGAACGTGAAATCGATAAAATTTCTTCTGATAAATATCTTGAATGGGTTAAACCAAAGAGTATTGAGTTTAGTGCGTTTGGTGCCAAAGTTGACGATATTGATGTCATTACTATGGCAGTAACGGATTACCCATTGAGAGTGGATAATGCTTGGGGTAGTGAACTTTTTAATATTAACAACACAAAGGTTGTTTTGACGATTAAGCCAGCTAATAAAGAAAAAGCGATAAAACGTATTGATCGTGTTTGTACTGAAATTGAGTCACGTGAAAATACAATTAAAACAAGTGAAATAATTAGTGATGCTACACACGTGGGTACAATGCAAGACTTGTTGATAAGTTTGCAAAATGGCAACGAAGGTCTTTTTGATTGTACCATTTCTGTTACTGGATTTAATTATGGTTACAAAGACTCGCAGTCCTTTCGTAAGGATTTACGTAGTAATATTGCAAAAGGTGGCTTCCGTACAACCTATTTAGGTTTCCGGCAAATTGACGGTATGATTTCGTCTTCGATAACCAGGCGCAATCGTCTAAAACGTTATGAACGCGGTATTAACAGTAGACCGTTAGCCGCTGTTTTCCCGTTCGTGTTTACTTCAATTATTGATGAAAAAGGCATACCACTAGGCCACAATAATTACCCCGTATTGCTCGATATTTGGAAACGTGATTATAATCACACAAATAGCAATATGTGCATCTACGGCAAATCTGGGGGCGGAAAAAGCTATTTCACTAAAACACTGTTGTCAAATCTGTATAGTGATAATTGCAAAATCTATGTGCTCGACCCCGAGAATGAATATGATGTTATGGTAAAAAATTTTGGTGGAAACATGGTGGATGTCGGTTCGGCTGTAACCGGTCGGTTAAACCCTTTCCACATCTATGGAATGTTGACTGATAACGGACAGCAAGCACCAACAGATGTTGTCTTTACTAACCATTTGCGATTCTTGGAAAGTTTCTTTCAAGTTGCTATTCCAGACTTAAAAAAAGACAGTATGGAACTATTGCAGAATTTTGTCTTAGAAATGTATAAAGATAAAGGTATCACTGGTGAAACCGATTGTAGCAAATACAAGCCGGAACAATTCCCAATTTTTGATGATTTAATGAAAGTTATTGATAGGCACCTGTCGCAAGACAAAGGCCTAAATCCAATTCAATATAATAACCTTGAATTGATTAAAACTTATATGACAAAGTTTGCTGGTGACGGGCGCAACGCTAAACTTTGGAATGGTCCAAGTACTTTAACAAGCGACAGCCGTTTCGAAGTCTTTAACTTCCAATCTTTGCTTGAAGGCAAGAACGGTGTTGTGGCTAATGCGCAGATGTTGCTGGTTATGCGTTACTTGGAACAACAGATTATTAAAATCCGTGAAATGAACCGTGACCTTCCAGAAGATAAATGGCTGCATCCATGTATCATTCTTGATGAAGGTTACAACTTTATTGATCCAAAATACCCGGTCGCTTTGGACTTCGTTTATATGTGGTACAAGCGCATTCGCAAGTACGGCGGTATGATTTGTTTCATCACGCAAAACCTTAGTGACATATTCGGTAACCAGGATATTATCTCGAAGACGACCGCCATTGCGAATAATAGCCAATACAGCTTTGTATTCCCGTTGGCACCTGCTGACCTTGAAATCCTGACAGACTTGTACAAGAATGCCGGAGAGATTAACGATGCCGAACGCGCTGAAATTTCGAACGGCCAACGTGGTCATTGTTTCTTAATTTCTGGCGCGCGTGAACGCACCAGTTTCCAAGTCGTGGCTAACGATGCAGTAAGCGATTTATTTACGAATGTACATACAAAAGAAGAAATTGCCGAGATGGCAGATGCTG
>JAMPCO010000024.1 GCA_023666145.1 Prevotella sp.
AACTTTACGACTTGGTCACGGGACAAAAAAACGCGACCTACGCCGACGTGCTGACAGCCGCGGAAAATGTGACCAACGCGGCGGATATGCGCACGTATAACGACGATAACGACATTAAAGTGACTTTCGGCGGTTACCAATGGTACGCGGTATATTTGTCCACGACCATGGACGGGCGCCCGATATTGACGCTTTATCTAGTAAATCCACTAGATGACTTAAAATCAAAATTCGCCTATTCGTCATCTACTATGGGAACTGACATTGCTACGAGTGAATATCCGTCTTCCATGTATGGTGTGAGTGTGGTACGAACCATTGCTTTGAATAACGGGGGACTGTGTCGACAAGGGGATGACGCTCACGCCAACGAAGTTGCCAAAAATGAAAACCATCAATTAGCGGCTTTAACAATAAGTACACAACCAGGGAATTATTGTGCTGCAATCATTACGCCCAGTGAAGTCGAGTGGCAAAAAAATGGTTATAATTATACTGCCGAATACTTAAGGCCTAACGAAGGTTGGGGAAAAGTTACGGATGGTAATTGGTACTATTTTAATAGTTACTTTTATGGCAGTATGAATATAACGGGGAAGACGCATTACGCCGATTGGCAGAATGATACACTTTGGTTGCCCAGTGCTTACGAACTGGCTGCGGATGGTGTTTGGCAATTATCTGACGACCAAAGGTCTTCCAGTGCTAACAGTTGGACGCGTAGTTCGTCTGTTACTGGTATTGATCGTGCTGTTGCGCTGACTACTACTGGTGAGTTTTGTGAAGTTGATGAGGATGTAAACAGCGGTGGTTTAGTTAGGCATGAATTAAGTGTTCGTCCCGCATTGCACATTGATTTGAGCGCGACGGCGTTAATGGCGGATTGGGACGAAACGCCCAGCGACGTGACCGTCACATATAACGCATTGAACCAAACGATTGAACAAATGCACAACCAACCCAGTTGGTACCGTGACACCATGACGATTACATACACCCAAAATGGCAATCCCGTGACCGCAATTAAGGACGCTGGGGAATATACCGCCACCGTTCAATTGAGTGACATGACAAAAGTAATTACGTTAACGGTAGTACCGCAAAACATCACTGTGCACGGGATTCAGGTCAATGATAAAACCTATGATCGTACGCAAAATGCTACGTTCAATTTGGATGACTTGGAATTGACGGGTAAATACCATATTGACGATTTATCGGTCAGTTGTAGTGGTCGTTTTGCCGATAAAACTGTGGGAGATGCAAAACCCGTAGTTACAACCGTGACTTTAACTGGTAATGCCGCCCACAATTACGTGTTGACCAATCCTGAATTAACCTTGACCGCCAATATTACCCCCAAGACCGTGTTTATTGAAGGGATTGCCGCCGACAACAAAGTTTACGATCATACGAACCGTGCGAATTTGACTACTAGTGGTGTCAATTTAGCACTGGGTGGTATGTATGCGGGAGATGATTTAACTTTGTCAGCCACAGGTACATACAACCAAGTTAATGTGGGCAACAATTTGCCGATTACTTTGGACATTCATTTAGTCGGTGACGATGCCACCAATTATAAAATCGACGAGAGTAGTCAAAAAACAACTACGGGTAACATCCAACCACGGGTCATTACCGTCACTGCGGACAACCAAACGGTGAAATTTGGCGACCCGTTAAATTTAACCGCCCGTGTGACCAGCGGCAGCCTTGCCAACGGTGACCCCGCAGATAAGGTTTATACCTTAAGTTTAGTGATTCCTGAAGATACCATTTTAACGGATGACCATTTACCCGTGGGGGAATACGCGATTAAAGGCACAATTGCGGATGACGAAACCGCCCACAACTATACAATAACTTTCCTTAATGCACTGTATACCGTATTGTCGGCGGAAGAATTTGACGTTATGCAACCGCAATCCACCCCCGAAGATGACGGGAACTCTTGGCAAACCGTGCTGATCGTGACTGCGGTGGCGGCGGCGATTGGCGCGCTGGTCGGTGTGGGCTTGGTGGTGCGCACGTACAGCACCCGCCGCGACACAAAGAAAGAGAGCAAAAAGGATACTAAAAAAGCAACAGACAAAAAATCCACCGACAAACAACCCGAAAAAAACATAGCCAAGTAATCAACCGCTAACGTGAATAGTTAACGCATCCCCGAGAAAGCCTTGCCAAGTGCGGGCTTTTTTGCTACTATACAAATAGTACGCGTCGTTAGCTCAACTGGATAGAGTATTTGGCTTCGAACCAAACGGTTGGGGGTTCGACTCCCTCACGACGCACCAAGCGAAAATCGAACCTTGAAATTGAGCGGTTCGATTTTTTGTTAAAACCAAATCAAGATGGCACCGATAAAGATAAAAATGGCGGTAAATAAGGAAAAATAGGCTGTTTTCCGATTGGTTTGCCAATTTTCGATCGTTTGGATTAACATCATCACACCTAATAATGGCTCAAAAATCTTGATGGCTTGATCCCAGATATCAAAGATTTGTAGGAATGATAATATGATGATTGCTACGGAAATTATCAAACCAATGACGGTTAAAATTTTCATCAAGCATGATTTTTGGCGCCAATTTCCAATGCTAAAATGTTGGATTGCCATTGAATACTTCCTTATTTTTGTGGGCAGTGCGCCAAAATGTAGTCGGTAATGTTGGCGACGGTTAAGCCGTTTTGGGCTAAGAAAGCGTCGGGTTCAAAATCTTGGGTTAGTCCCGTGGAAAAACCAAAGTTATGTACTTTGATGGCTCGGTCGCCGAAATAGGCGGCAACTTTTTGTCCAAAACCACCGCTCAAAGCACCTTCTTCCATAGTGACCACCAAGCCGTGGTGTGGTGCGACCACCGTGTCCAATAATTTGCTGTCCAAAGTCGAAAGGCACACGGGGTCAATCAAAGTGGCCTGGATACCGTGTGATTTTAGCGTCGCCACGACTTGCTGTGCCAGCGGGAAAAGTGAGCCCACCGCGATGATGGCGACGTCGTGACCTGGGACGATGACACGAGCGTTAGTAGTCAATTTTTGGTCGGGCAGTGGGTCGTCAATCATTTGGTCGGGAACGCGGATCGCCACACTGTGTTGGGTTTGGGTAATTGACCAATCCAACATTTGCAAATAGGATTGGCGACTGATTGGTGCCAAGTAAACTAAATTGGGAATGTTACCCAGTTCAACAATGTCGTAAAAACCATGGTGCGTGGAACCGCCCATACCGTGGACGTGGTCGCCGAAGATTAACAAGGTGGCGGGGTTGTTGTCCAACGCCAAATCTTGGTGCAATTGATCCAAACTGCGTTGGATAAAAGAGCCATAGACCGCATACACAGGGTGCGCGCCGCCTTTGGCAATGCCAGCCGCAAACGCAACGGCGTGTTCTTCCGCAATGCCCGCGTCCACAAATTGCTTGTCCGCTTGTTGACGACGTTTCGCGTTGAAACTCATAATTTTGGGGGTCGCGGTGGTAATCGCCACCAAACTGGGGTCGGTCGCCATTTTTTGCGTTAAATGTTGGTAAGTCAGTTCAAAATAGTTCGGCGCCGTGGCACGCGCTTTGATTTCTCCCGTCGCCAGGTCGAACGGGGCACTGAAATGATAATTTTCGGGGTTAGCAACCGCGGGGGCATAGCCGTAACCTTTCACGGTATGCACGTGCACCACGGTGGGTCGGGTGCAATCTTTGACTTGTTCCAGAGTTTGAATTAAGGCTTGGACGTTATTGCCGTCGGGCGCGTAAACATAATCTAAGCCCAAGGCACGGAACAAATTATCGGGGGCGGTGCCGTTACTGGTGCGCAACGCGGCAAGATTTTGGTAATATCCGCCGTGGTTTTCGGCAATCGACATCGCGTTGTCGTTGACAATCACAATCATGTTACCGCCTTGTTCCGCGATGTTGTTCAAGGCTTCAAAGGCTTGTCCGCCCGACAACGAACCGTCACCAATCACGGCCACCACATGATGAGTTTGTTTTAACAGGTCACGGGCTTTGGCGAGACCGCACGCCAACGACAAGGCGGTGGACGTGTGTCCCAACGTGAACAAATCGTAAGGGCTTTCGGCAGGGTTGCTGAACCCATTGACATCATGGTAATGGGCAGGGTCGGTGAAAGCCTGCGCACGTCCTGTCAACATTTTGTGGACATAGGTTTGGTGCGAAACATCAAACACAATTTTGTCGGTTGGCGCGTCAAACACATAATGGATGGCGGTTGTTAATTCTACCACGCCGAGATTGGGGGACAGGTGTCCGCCGGTCGTGCTGATTTTATGTAACAAGGCTTGGCGGATTTCGGCGCACAAGTCGGGCAATTTTGCGACGGCAATTTTTTGTAAATCTTGGGGATTTTTAATTTTGTCTAACATGGGTCAGTGTAACAATTTTGTCCGCGAATCGTCAAATTGATATTGTCAAGGTACCGCCAAATGCGTTATAATAAGAGCATGAATAATATTGTTTTATCTCCCAATGTGAAACAAACTTTGATTGATACGTTGAAGGGGTTGGGTTTACACAAAATCGCACCACAGATTGATGCGTATACCGAAATGAGCGAAGCGGACATCGCACTTTGGTTGGATGACCCCACCACCACCACGGATGACGTTTTCGACCGTATTAAATTGGCGGTATTGCAACAGATACAAAATGATGCCAAGTCCAAAAAATTCTTGCAAAGCAATACGGCTTTTCATCGTCATACCATGAAAAGCGTTTTAATGAATATCGCTGATAAAAACCATCAACAATATCCCTTTCGCGGACAAGCGGCAGATTTATACTTGCGACATTTGACCGCTGCTGGCGTTGATAAAGACGGGAACATCGGTGCGTTTGACAGTTTTCAATTAGATGTAACCGCTGGTGATGTGATTTCCATGGTTTATGCTGGTACGGCCGAAAAGAATTTGACGGACGACGAACATAATGAAGCCGCCTGGTTTTGGAATGAGGTGCAGTACGCGGGTTATCGCAAATGGTTAATCAACGAACAAGGCAGTTATCAACCGCATTTACCATACAACCAACAAACACCACCTTTTGCCGTTTATCACCGCGAAAAATTACGTGCGGAATTGCTGGTTCGTACGACAGCGTGTTGCAATCAGGATGTGAAAATGGCCCAATCGATTTTGGATTATAAAATTACCAAACAAGAAATAATTCACAAATTTGCTGCCGATGACCAACTGTGGCGACATAGTCGTCAGTTATGTGAATTGCAAGGCAAGAACCCTGATACGGATTTAACCATGGCGGATGTACTGGCGGCAATGTCGGACGAAAGTGCGAAAACACGGCTTTTAACTTTCTTCCAAACCCGTTCCCGTGAACAGAAAACCAATGCCAAAAAATTGGGTATCAATCGACAAAATAAAATTGGTAACGTCATGGGTGAAACGGGACGCAAATTGGTGAAAGCGGCAACGGGGCAAAGTGTGGCCGTCGACTTTGATACTTTTACCGCCAAGAAAGGAAAAGGGGGGCCGTGGCGTGGTTACAAACCCATGTACGACCGTATTTTGGCTTTCTTAACTAATATTTACAGCAACATACCTGTCATTGGTTTCGTGCAACAGTTATTGGAACGCCATGGGGTGGTCATGCCGTCCGCGACTAACCAAATTGCCAATTTGCCGCGAAAACTGGAAAGTGCTTGGGAAACCGATTATCGCAAGATGCCCGCTGACTATACCGTTCCCGCACAAGATGGGCAAACTCAAACCGATATGACGTTGAATGTGGCGGGCGAATTTTATAACAAAGCCAAAGCCCGCTTGTTGGCGGATAAAATGCGTTTGCAAAACAAACAAGCGGAGATTTGTGACGACTATACCCAAGCCAATCCAAACTTACCCGAATTAAAACAGCAGGTGGCATACTTACAACAACGTATCGTGACCGCAGAACAAATCTTGCAGCAAATGCCACCCAAAAATACGTCGGAATTTCATGACCCGCGTTATTTCGCCATGTTAGAGGATAAAATTCTGGCCCAAAAGGAAAACAAAGATAATGCGGGCGTCAATGCCTTCTTAGATACGACCAAAAATCATTCCGCCAATGACGAAATGATTGATGCTTTGCAACAGTTCAATTTGGCCGTCCAAGGGACAACAACCAATCAACAAGCGGCGAAACGCGCAATGGCGGTGGAAATGTTCCATTTACGGGGACAAATGCGCAGAGCCGAAGATGGTACGAACCAAGTGATGTCGCATCCGCAAGCCGTGTTGGACGGTATCACCGAACGCTTTGTTCAATCGGGGGCGCTTCATCAAATGGTGCAAGATTTGAAACAACTTGCGCCCAGTGGACAACAAAAGCGGCAACAAAACCCCGATCAGGAATTGAATAGTCAAGATTATGCGATTACCGCGGTGGATGTTAACGCGGCGATTGATCAATTTGTGCGCAAGGATTTACAACAAAATGCGGCGAAAACGCAATACGACACCTTTATGGCGAACCAAGCCCGCAGTAAAATTTTGGATGCGGTTATCGCAGAAAGGTAACATTTTTGTCGGGAAAAATTTTCATTGTAAACTTTCGCAGTTTTGGTTTATAATATCAATGTTTATGCGTAAGATTGGGACAAGGTTAGCGACCGTAGCATTGATTGTGGTGGTGATGTTCAGTTTTTCCGCCTGTGCTTTGTTTGCGACCGACTATGACAAAAAGTACAGTCCCGATATTATGGTAGCGACCGTGGCGGGTGATGACATTTCCATCTCGCGTCAAGAATTGTATTACGGTTACGTGGAGTGGGGTTACCAATACGCCAGTTCCATGGCCAGCGATGAGTTATTAGAATACATCACTTCGGTGCTGGTTAATACCAAAATTTTGGAAAAGAAGTCGCAAGAACAATTCGGCGATTTAAGGGATGCGGAAATTGCGTTGGCGTTGAAACAAGCCTATGAATCTTTGGACGAAACATTAAAGTCTTATGTCAACGAAACGTTAGGTTTGGAAGACGAGACCGCATCCACGGAGACGGAAAGTACCGACGATGAAGTGGACCAACCTTATAATCCATCCATTTTGGTCAGCACCGAAAACGGCGAGCGCGTCTACACCATGGATTTGTCCAGTTATGCTGATACGGAGGGTGAGGGCACCTTAGCGTCAAAAGACTATACCTATTATACACCCGCCATTCCTGGGGCAGCGTCGCGCAATAATGCCAAACAAGCGATTTCGAAAATTATCCGCAACCTGCAAACTTTTGAAACGGGGTTCACTAAATTGAAAACTCCTGAACGTGATTATTTGCAACCCGACAATGTGTATTTCAAATTTTTATCCTCCGACGAACGTGCTGTTTTGAACCGTGAAATTGACCGCATGGTGCGTTCCAATCAAACTTCAATTTTGGTTAACCGCCTCAGTACCGCTTACAATTTGGGTTTCATTGCCTTGGACGGTGACGATGCCCGTGTGGCGTGGGACGATTATTTGAAGCGTGGTCAGAATTTTACGGCGTGGTCAGACCGTATTAACGGCAACGTAACGGCGGACGATGCCACCACTCAACCCGCATATTATGGTTGCGGTCGTACGGTGGCAACCAATACCGCGCACAATGCGATTGATTACTACATCGAACAAGTTACGAACGCGATTAACAGCCAAAAGAATTTCCCCGATAGTGATTTGGAAACGACCTTGATGTCCGCTACTTTGTCCGACGTTTATTATGTGCCCAGTGATGTCGCCAATAACTTATTTACGGTCAGCCACATTTTGATTGGTTTTACCGATGAACAAAAAACGGCATACACCAACATTAACGCTGACACTAATCCGTCGGCCAATACCCAAAATCAGTTAAACGAATTATACGCGGCAACCACCAGTAACGGAAAAACTGCGTACGATATTTATCTTGAATTGCAAACGGCGCTGGATAAAGCGGATACCTTACAAGAAAAATATCAAATCTTCCGTCAATACATCAACCAATACAATTCCGACCCAGGAATGCAAAACTTGGAACAATTGAATTCCAGTACGCAAAAACCGCAATATGAATATTTAATGAGCGGTACCGCCGACAACAACAGCATGGTCGAAGCCTTTACGGAAGCCAGTATCGAATTGTTTGAAAATGGCATCAAAGGTGAAATTTCGGGTTTAGTTTGGACGGAATATGGTGCGCACATTATCATGTACACCCGTGATTTAGCGGATTTCATTTACACTGGTGCGGCGGGAATGGAAAAAGCCTCGGTGGAATGGTTGAAAGGTCATTATGCGGACACTTTATTTGCGCCGTTGACGGCGTATGGCACGCGGACTCGTTTTGATACACTGGTTGATGCTTATTTCACCCGTAGTTACAGCAATTACCGTTACTTCGTTTTGAACGACTACAAAAACGAACACACAGTGACCATTGTGAACAGCGAATTCAAAAATTTCCTTTAATAATACATGAACCGTGATGATTACATTTTTTCGACGGGGTCAATTGCCAAAGTGTGCAACCCAATTTCCAAGGCGGTTTTGGTCAGCAACGCAATGGACAAGTATAATGTTTTTTGGACTGGGTCGGTTTCGTGCAGGATGTTATGCTCACTGTAAAAAGTGGTAAAACTGTTCGCCAGATGATAAATGGCTTCGGTGATGGCATTCAACGACAAAGTATTGACCGCCAAGTTGTAGGCTTCTGTCAGCCTAATCACGTCCATAATTATGTTCCGTATAGTGGGTGTCATCAATTGGGATAAATGAGTAAAGTCGCTTTGGAAAGTCCCGACCTTGTGAAATATCGCGTTAATGCGGACAAGAGTGTACAAAATGTAGGGGCCAGTTTTACCTTCAAACGCCATACATTTTTGTAAATCAAAAGTATAATCTTTGTGGACCTGGTTAATCAGATCGGCAAATTTAATGGCCGATAAACCAACCGCAAATTCGGTCGTGGCATGGGCAACGGTGTCTAAAATATCTTCTAATTTAATCGTGCCGCCGTCGCGCGTCTTGAAGGGTTTGCCGTCTTGACCGTTAATCGTACCATACCCAACGTGGGTTAGGGTGGTGCTTGCGGGAACAAAATGCGCCAAACGGGCGACACGGAAAATTTGTTCAAAATGCAAGGACTGACGCGCGTCGGTAATGTAAATCAACTGGTCAGGGTGGTATTGTTGCACCCGGGTATACAAAGCGGCAATGTCCGATGTGGCATACAAGTCGCCGCCGTTTTGTTTTTTAATTATTACGGGGGGCATGGGTTTTTGGTCGGTGGGGGTGGCAACATTCACAATTAAAGCCCCTTGCGACTTTTCGATTAAACCCTGTTTTTGCAACTCTGCAATCACTTTTGCCACGTTGGGCTGATAGGTGCTTTCGCCGTCGTAAATGTCAAACGTGCAATTCAGTTTTTGGTAGTTTTTTTGAATTTGTTTGACCGACAGCGCACGTAATTTTTGCCACATCGTGTAATAAGGTTCGGTTAAATTTTGCAATTGGGCGGTAATGTCCGCCGCACGTTGATAAAAGGCTGGGTCGGTATTTTTGCGTTGGGAAGCGGCAGGATAAATTTCGCCGAGCATCGGTAACGTGACTTGTTCACAAGTCAAACCTTGTTCCGTCATGGCGGCAATGACCAATCCCATTTGTAAACCCCAATCGCCTAAGTAGGTCCCCGCAATCGTATGGTGTCCAAATGCTTGGAACACCCGTTTCAGGGCTTCACCGATAATCGGGGAACGTAAATGACCAATGTGCAATTCTTTGGCGATGTTTGCGCCACCGTAATCAAAAAAAATGGTGCGTGGTGTTTGGGTTGGTAAGGGCAAACGGTGGTTTTGCAACACGAAATCGGCGGTCGCGCGTAATTGTTGGTCGCTTAAAGTGAAGTTAATAAAACCACCAACCGCGGTGGCGGTGGCGATGTCCGCGTGTTGTTGGTTCCATTGTGCCACAATTTGGGTGGCAATTACATTAGGATTTTGGTGTTGCTGTTTGGCCAAGGTAAAAGCGGTATTACATTGAAAATCGGCTTTTTCGCTGACGGACAAAGTTGCGGTGGGTTCAATTTGTTGCAAACGTTGTTCCATGGCTTGTTTCAAATTCATCATGGCATTATAACCTATATCCCGCAAAAATTAAAGTATCTTCATAAATATAAATTTTTCCGTCTTGTTCGTTCACTAATTGATAACTATTTCCGTTGGCTTGATAGTTTAAGGTAAATGGTTTGTAGCCGGTTCTTCCCGTTTCTACAAACTCAATATTATACCGAGTGATATCAGTATCAGGGTCGGTAATTTCTTCGACAGTATAAGTTCCCTCGAAACTTGATTCTTCATCGACATCATTTGGTTGGAAAGTACCGTCGTCAAATAATGTGCCGCTTTTATATACGCGATAATTGGTGTCGTCAATAAAATAGAAAGCCCAACCTTTCTTCACGAAATACCAATATGAATGCGCTAAATTTCCATATTTAATCGGGTCGGCGAAAATGCCACAGCGGCTGCAAGTGTGGGTAGCGTCCGCAAAGTCATGCCCCAGGGCGGGCGTTACGTCCGTTGTTGTTTCACGCAGACAATGGTTGCATTGGTGTACAGTGTAACCGCCACTTGTACAAGTGGGGTTAAGGTGTTCGATTTCTTTGTCATCGTGTCCCAGGGCGGAAATTACCTTGGTAAAACTGTCACCACAGTCGCATTGGTATGCTTGCGATCCTGTCTCGGTGCAGGTGGCGGGTGTTTCCGCTGTTATTTGATAGTGGTGTCCACGTTTGGGGACAGTGCGGGTTTCGTCTTCGCCGCAAGTCAAACAAGTATGTTTTTCAAGACCTGACTCCGTACAAGTGGCAGGGGTGACAATTTCCCAAGCGCCATATTGGTGTTGGTGTGGTGGCGTGGGGGATTCGGTCTCGGTCGGGGTTTCGGTTTCGGTGGGAACATCGGGATCAGTCGGTGTGATCGGTTCGGTTGGTGTGGTCGGTTCGGTTGGTGTGGTCGTATTGGGTTGATCCGCAACATCTTGTTCGCGTGTCGTGGTAGCGCTGGTACTTGGACCGCAGGAAATCATGATGACCGCCGTAAAACTAAAGATAAAGCATAGGACGATGATTCTCCACCAATAGTAAATCTTTTTCATTTGTTAACCCCCAAATTTTTTAATAAAATACCCCTAGTCTTTCACAAAGTTATTGCTTCGTCAACTGATTTATGTTAATCTTGAATGAACGGGGTGTAGCGAATCGGTATCGCGCTTGTTTCGGGTGCAAGAGGCAGTGGGTTCAATTCCCGCCACCCCGACCA
>JAMPCO010000025.1 GCA_023666145.1 Prevotella sp.
AATTTTCGACCGGAAAATCTGGGGGGGGGGGTAGCAAGGGTCTAAATATCCTATACTTGGATGACATCTGCCGTCAAATTGATGATGAATATTACGCGAATCACGAATACAAGGAAAGGAATCAAAAATATCTACGTCAACAAATTTGCAAAGGAAATTTGAAGGCGTTGCGGAAATTGAAGCCATCAGCGTTATTGCTGTATGTCTTGCGCGCTAAACCAAAGAACAATATTTATTGCACGCGTTTGGAAACGGATATTCGTGTTGCTGAAAGCAATCATATTAAGGGTTGCTGTTCAGTGACGGTTCCATTTGGCAGTATTCGCGATGACGAATTAGATAAAATTTACAGTAGTACTTATTCGCGGATTGTTAAATTATCATCACTCAATCGTTCGTATTGCTTATGTGATTTGAATCGCTGGTGTGAAGGGTATTGTGCCAAAGAGAAAACAACGTCCACTGTGTCATGGCAAACACCAAATTATCCGAAATATATTTTTCTTTCTTTTGACCGTTCCTGTAATTTAAACTGTAAAGCCTGTCGTAATGAGAGATCTGATATAGATGACATAACAAAACAGCAGGTTGCCTTAGTTGCAACAAAATTACAGCGTTCGGGTTATTTGGAAGAAACAGACAATTTGGTTATGGCGGGCATGGGTGAAGTTTTCTACAGTCCATATTACCGTCAATTATTAACTACGAATTTACAACGTCAACAAATTGAAATTTTATCCAATGGCACCTTATTTAATGAAGACAATTGGCGTTTGGTGGCAGGTAAGTACAAAACCATTGATGTTAATATTTCAGTTGACGCGGCGACAGCAGAAACTTACCAAAAATTGCGGGGTGCGGATTTTAATAACCTGATGAAAAATTTGACCATGCTCAGTGATTTACATCGTAAGAAACAAATTCGCAAGTACAAATTGAACTTTGTTGTGCAACGGGACAATTTCCGTGAAATGCCCGCGTTTGTACAATTAGGTCGGTCCTTAGGTGTCGACCGTGTCTATTTTCAACGGATGAACTATTTCAAAAATAGTGTCTACACACCCCAAGAATTTCTGGACAAGTGCTTAATTATTGATAACCAATATCTTGATTATGAATTATGGTGCGTATTACAGGACCCAATTTTCCAAGATCCGATTGCGTATTTGAAAGGACTGCAACGTTATATCAGTGCGTCAGAAAAACGTTACCGTCGACGTTATGAGCAGGAACAAAAAGCCAAATGTTCTCATTGATTTTGTTGGTCAATTTTTGTACACTGTCAACAACAATGATGGCAAATGATGTGCAGCAAAAAATTTTATTTGTGGGCAAAGAGCGGATTCGCCCACAAATTGCGTATGTATTAAATATTCCAGATTATGTGACCGCGGAAAAATTAACCAAACAAAATCTTGACCAGTTCCATGATTGCCAAATTTATGTCTGCGACTTCAAGCGCAAAAGCCGTAAATACGTGAAAATTGGCAAAGAAGTCAGGCAATTAGAGATCAAATATTTAGATGACATTTGTCGCCAAATTGATGAAGAATATTACGCCAACCGTCAACGCCATGCGCAGAAAAACAATTTGCAGAATGTAAAGAAGTTACCCGTGGCAGCCACAAACCAGGCAACGCAGAATCCATTGCCAGTGGCGGTGTCGAGTTCTAACACGCACCTACTTCTGTTTCGGCACATTTTATATGCTGTGAAACATCCATCGCAGGTAGCGAAGTACATTATCAAAGGAGTTAGGGACATTGCGCATGCTCATTCGCAGAAACATTTATGTAGTCTTCATCCATCAAAATTATTTTTGTATGTTTTACATGCACAGCCAAATAATAAAATTCATTGTAATTGTTTAGAAACTGATTTTTTGGTTGACGAAGACAATAATATCAAGGGATGTAGGAATGCTATAGTGCCATTTGGCAATCTATCTAACAACGGAGAAATAAATGAAATTTATCATAGTACCTATGCAAGAATAGTGAAATTATCTTCTTTAAACCAATCTTATTGTTTGTGTAATCATCGTTGGTGTTATGGATGCCATAAAAAAAAGATTATACCAACTAAACAATGGAAAACATCCACATATTTACAACGTCGACACATTAGTCTCTCATCTGTCGGAACTTTTTTTGATGAAAAAATTTGGCAGTTAATAATAAACGGATACAATACAAGTGATATTGAAATTTCGGTGGATGCCGCAACAGCAGAAACTTACCGAAAATTACGTGGTGCGGATTTTGAGAACTTAATGAAAAATTTGACCATACTGTGTGATTTACATCGTAAAAAACAAATTCGTAAGTTAGTATTGAATTTTGTGGTACAGCGGGATAATTTTCGTGAAATGCCAGCGTTTGTACGCTTGGGACAAACCTTGGGTGTTGATTGTGTGAATTTTCAGCGGATGAATTTTAAGAATAGTATTTATACGCCACAGGAATTACATGAACATTGTCTAATTATTGATAATAAATATCTTGATTATGAATTGTGGTGCGTTTTGGAGGACCCGATTTTCCAAGAACCGATAGTAGATTTGCGGGAATTGCAACGTTATATCGATGCATCCGAACGCCGTTATCATCAACGTTATGGTCAAGAACAACATCGGCAGAGTCTTATACAAGAGTATCTATTTATTGGTCCCAAACGCATATGTCCGCAAATTGCGTATGTATTAAACTTTAAAGATTATACGATTGTGAAAAAAATAACAGCAAAAAATTATAACCAATATTGTAATTGCAAAATTTTAGTTTGTGATTTTAAGCGCAAAAGTCGTAAATATGTGAAAATTGGTCAGGAAGTAGAGCAATTACAGATTCAATATTTAGACGACATCTGCCGTCAGATCGATGAAGAGTATTACGCCAATCACCAGCGTCATGTGCAGGAAAACAATTTACAAATTAGTAATGCAAAACGAAACTTTATACGAGATGCAATTAAAAATTATAAATGTCGAGATTATGCTTATTTGCAGGATTATTTACGTGATTTGAAACCATCTCAATTATTGGTGTATGTTTTGTATGCCCCAATTAAACAAAATATTTACTGCACCCTTTTTGAAGAACGAATGCAAATTTCAGCAAACACAGAAGTTAGAAGTTGTTGTAGTGCCATGGTCCCTTTTGGCTATTTGCAACGTGATGGTGAGTTGGATGAAATTTACAATAGCACCTATGCTCGAATAATTAAATTATCATCACTTAATCGTTCGTATTGTTTGTGTAATTTTAATCGGTGGTGCCAATGCTGCGATAACAATGGAAAAATCATACCAAATAAACAATGGCAAACATCTCCATTTCCGCAAAAAATGACCTTAGCCTTTGACAAATCCTGTAATTTGGTTTGTAAATCATGTCGGTCAAAACCATATGTTAGCGACGATGTGGCACGCCAACGTTGTGAACTAGTTGTTAAAAAAGTATTAAGATCGGGTTATTTAGAGTTAACTAAGACGCTGGTTTTGGGTGGTAACGGTGAGACTTTTTACAGCCCATATTATCGTGCATTGTTGACGACAGATTTACAGCGCGAGCAAATTAACATTCGTTCTAATGGTACCTTATTCAACGAAGATAACTGGCGCTTAGTGGCCGGCAAATACAAAACAATCACTGTTAATATATCGGTGGACGCGGCGACGGCCGAAACTTACCAAAAATTGCGGGGTGGTGATTTTGAATATTTAATGAAAAATTTAACCATGCTCAGTGGTTTACGTCGTAATCAACAGATTGAATATTTCATGTTGAACTTCGTCGTGCAACGGGATAATTTCCGCGAAATGTCCGCGTTTGTTCGTTTAGGACAAACCTTAGGTGTTGATCGGGTAAATTTTCAGCGGATAAATTATTTTGCCGACATGGCATATTCCCCGCAAGAGTTTCAGGAGCATTGTTTGATTATTGACAACCATTATCTTGATTACGCATTGTGGTGTGTGTTGCAAGACCCGATTTTTCAGGATCCGATTGTGGATCTGCGAGGTTTGCAACGTTACATCGACGCGTCCGAACGTCGTTACCGTCAACGCTATGAGCGGGAACAACGGGCGCATTCCAACGGAGTGGAAAAAACACTGCCGTGAATTATTTGACGGGGATTTTGTTGGCGTGTTGGTGGTAAGATTTGTTGATGACGTAATAGGTGGCAGTGGTGGCCAGGGTGATCGCGGCGATGCCAATCAATAACATCACAATCGTGTAAACGAATTGGCCTGCGGACAGACGAATGTTTTCCAGCAGAGCAATACCATCCGAATTTAACACGTTGGTGTAATTTTCGTGGAAAATGTGCGCGCCCGCAATGACGAAGAAATAAAAGATTGTGTGCAAAATGATGGTTTGGTAAATGTGCTGACGCTGGGGCTGGTAGACGTTTAACATCAACATCCAAATCCAATACGCCACCACGCCCATGTGGAAAAAGTAGGTATGGAACGCGTCAAACGAGGTCAAGAGATTGGAGCAAGCCGCATGGATAATCATGCGCGGGGCAATGAACAAAAGCAGGCTCACCAAGATGCCACCCGACAAACTGCAAAAGTACATCAGTTGACGGACTTTGCCGCGCGTGCACAAAGCCACCGCGTACCAAATTAAAAAGAAACTGCAAAAGTGTAAGGGGAGAAACCACGGATTCCAATCGCCTTGGATTAAGTGGTAACTTTGTTTGGCAATTTCTAACAGGAGAATGGTGGCGCCCAAAATCATCAGGGGAATTTGGCGGATGGCGGCGGTGGCATGGCGCAGGGTTTGCCGCAAAATGACGCCCCCCACCAAAATCACGAAGAGCGCCACCGACATACCAATCACTTCTGCTTGTGTGTATCCCATAGATTTTCTTATGTAGTATAACAAATTTGCGTGCTTTTAGCAAGAATCTGTGAGGCACGGTGCGCCAATGTTATTTTTCGCTGGTGCCGATGACTTTGCCGTCGTGACCGACCACCACGAAGTAACGGTTACCGTCTTCGGTGACGAACGAAACAAACCAGTACGGGGTGTTAACGGTGGTGTTATCGCACAAGATTTTAGTGGAACTTTCCATGCGGGTGTCGGTGCTTAAAACACCGTCCAGGGCTTGGCACGCGATTTCCAAAGCACTTTCCCAGGTGATTGATTCTGCGGGCATCACGTTGGACAAGGTAACACTGCCAATCGTTTCGCCGTTGGCTTGGAAGGTCACGCTGACGTTTGCGCTGGCATCCAAGGCGTTTTCCAAATCGCCCGCGTAGTTGTTACCGTAGGGATTTTTTTCCAATACCAAGGTGACGGGTTCTTGATCGTTGATTTGAATTAAAGTGGTGATGCAACCGTTGTAAACAATTTTGTCGTTGGTGGGTTCAACGGATAAGACGGTAAATGCCACGGTCGCGGTCGCAATCCCGTCGGCTTGGTAATCGGTTTCGCGGATGCCACTGTACAATTGGATGTTCCCAATCGTGTTATCCGCACCCGCAGTTTTCAAGTAGAAGCGTGCTTCGGCGATGTTTTCCAACGCCATTTGGTAAGTGTCGCTGCGTTTCAAATTTACCAGCCCGATAATGGAAACCACCGCTGCCAAGATGATGATGCTGGTGGCAATCCAAAATTTTTTGTTGAAGAATTTTTTGAGTTTCATAGCCCATGGATATGGGCAGGGATGGACAAATATGCAAAATTTGTCGTTAATTATTGAGCGGAATAGGTAAATTTAATGCGCAAAACGAAAGAACCACAGTTGATTTGCAGGGTACCCGTGGGGCGTACCGTGTCACCCGCGGCATTAACGACGGACGCTGGGGCGGTGTCGCGGATGTGTAAAGTAAACAAGCCGTTGTAATAGGACGTGTCAATGGCGTAACTGTCGGTGGCATCGCGGACTTCCAAAAAATCGGCGGCGCCGTCCAATAAGGTGAATTTGATTGGGTTCGCCAAAGCCCGACCCGCGGTGGTGCCCGTGGTCAAAGTAAAAATTTCGGTTTGGGAGATCGTGCAAGTGTAATTGACGGGACCCGTGCCCGTCAGGTTGGAAAGGTGGTTAATGGCCAGGTTATTGGGGACGACCGCACTGGTCACCAGATTTTTTAACAACAAACTAACCCCCAAAATCAAAATCCCCAAGCCCAAAATCACACCAGTGATAATTTTGTACTTCTTGGTTTTGGAAGCCGTAATCAAATCAAACTTCGGTTTTTCCCCCGTTGTGTTTTTCCCCATGTGTTCAATGATAGTATGCGGTTAAATCGTAATTTTAGCAAACAAAATCTGTAACCGTGCCCAGTTAGCGCATAGAGATAGTACAGGATGAAAGTTTCCCGCACGGATAAGTTAATTTACGGCGTTGGCGCGTTTGGCTACGGCAGTGTGAACCAAATGCTCGGCAATTTTTTGATGTTTTTCGGCACGGGAGTGTTGGGCTTATCGGGGACGTTAATGGGCTTGGCCATCGCGCTTTCCACGGTCTGGGACGCGGTAACCGACCCGTTGGTGGGGGCGTTGTCCGATAACTACCGCGGACGGTTTGGTAAGCGCCACACGTTCATGTTGGTGGGTTGTTTCGGGGTAGCGGCCTTGAATTTATTGATATGGAACATTGACCCATCGTGGGGCGAAACCAGTAAATTTTTGGTGTTGTTGGTCGCGTTGCTGTTGATTGAAACCTTTAACACGGTTTATTCTACCCCGTATGGGGCTTTGGGGTTCGATATGTGCCAAACCTACCACGAACGCACCAGTATCCAAAGTTTCAAAACCGTGTTCCAATCCGCCGCGTTGTTGGTGCCGTCGCTGTTAATGGGGATTGTGTTGGTACCCAAAGCCGTGGCGACCATGGATACGGCGACCAGTGGTTACCGCGTGATTGCGAACATCACCAGTACGCTGTGTATTATCACGGGATTGCTGACCATTTTGGGCACGCGCCGTTACCGCAACAGTGGGGCGCAACCACTACCCAAACGGGGTACGCCTAATCCACGGTTTTCCTTTTTCGGCGCCTTTTTCGCTATTCTGGATGACCGCAATAACGTCTTTTTGATTGTGGCGTATGCGGTGGCGTTGTCGTGTAGCGCGTTCATTACCAGTTTAGGGATGCACGTGTTTACCTATACTTTCCATTTTTCGTCGTTACAAATTTCCTTGGTAATGGGGTGTTTGGTGGCGGGGTTAATCGCAGGGCAACCGTTGTGGTGTCAGGTTAGTAACCGCTTGGGAAAAAAACAAACGGTGCAAGTCGCGCTGTGGGTGGTATTGGTGGGGGTGGCGGGCTTTGCGGTGTTACTGACCGCACGCATTTTCTTGGCGACGGGGTGGGTGCTGTGGTTATTGGCCGCCGACATTTTGATGATTAGTATCGGGGTGGGTTGCATTTATTCCTTGCCGATCAGTATGTTTGCCGACAACATCCAATTAGAAAGTACCGCCATGGCGACGGGATTTTTGACCTTTTGCACCAAATGTACCAATGCGCTGGTCACCTTTATTGTGGGATTATTGTTAGACGTCATTGGTTTCCAAAGTGGGGTGGCCACCCAGACCTTACAAGTCAGCACGGCACTGGGATGGGTGTTGGTCGGTGGTGTCACCGTGGCGGGGTTAGTCGCGTGGTGCTTGTTTGGAAAATACCAAGACAAAGCGGCGGCCAATGTGGTATCTTATCCCCGTGGAACCGTCCAAAAAGTTAAATGAAGTCGTGTTGGCTGCCCCGATGGCGGGGTGGACGGATTATGGCTTCCGTACGGTGTTGGTGGCCTGTGGCGCGCGTGAAGTGTGGACGGAAATGGTGAACGCGACCGCTTTGGCGCGCGGGAACGCGAAAACGTGGGCGATGTTAAAAACTGACCAGGTCGACGGAGTACGCCAAGTAGTGCAACTTTTCGGACGTGAACCAGCCGATTTTGTGACCGTGTTGCAATCGGGACGGTTAAACGCTTTTGACGAAATCAATTTGAACATGGGTTGCCCCGCGCCCAAAATTGTGAAGAACCATTGCGGGTGTGCGTTGATGCGTGATTTTGACGCGGCGCGGCACTTGATTACAATTTGCCGTGATGCCCTGCGCCACACGCACCAAACTTTGAGTGTGAAAATGCGGTTGGGTTGGGACCATGACGTGGCGGTGGCGTTTGCCCAAATGTGTGTGACCGCGGGGGCAGAACGGTTGATTGTGCATGGGCGTTTGGGGGTGGACGGTTACCGTGGCGTGGCGGATTATGCGGCGATTGCCCGCGTGAAAGCGGCGGTTTCGGTGCCAGTAATTGCCAACGGCGATGTCCGTGACCGTGCCAGTTACGCCAATTGTTTAGCCATGACCCAAGCGGACGGTGTGATGGTTGGGCGGGCTTTGTGTGGTGCACCGTGGAAAATTAACTTGGACGACCAAGTGCCAACCTATGACCGCATTGTGGCGTTAATGCAGTTACAACGGCAACGCCACAACAGCAACCCCAGTGACCTGATTAAACACTGGTTGGGTTACCAAAAGCAAATCAAAAAATTTTATCCCGACCGCCCCGTACCTACTTTGTGACAAAAAAAGCCAAGTTTTTTGCGGTTAGGTCTTGAAATCGGTAGGCGGGTATGTTAGAATCACTCTTATGGAAACAATGCAAGAAGAAATTATCATTAAAGGTCAAGCCGCGCATGACTTGCAAATCAAAGTGGAAACGATTTTGTACGAAATTCACAAAAATCGTAAGGCGCAAAAGTCGGCTGTGTCGCGTGACAAATTGTACAAAGAAGAAGACGATTTTTCAATTCGTCAAATTGGTGCCGATGTCACGGTTTTTGAAGAAAAACACAAAACGACTTTCCCGAACTTTGCCACCCCCCAACCAAATGAAAAGCAATTTGCCAAGGAAGTAATCGCCGATAAAACCACTATTTATTTACGCAGCCAAAACCAAAATTTGGGTCAGTTTGCCATTAAGCAGGAAAACAAAAGTCGGCAAATTGATGAAACCATCGTGGTGGTTTCGCCCAATTGGGACCGTTCGCGTCCGACGGCGGTGACGCGCAGCAAAACGGTAGCGACCAAAAACCGTAAACCCAAAACTACGATCGTGGATATTTACCACGACCAAAGTGAAACTGCCGATGCGGTTTTGAATCAAATGTGGGGCGCGCTGTTCCGCAGTTATGACAAAGCCATGCTGGCAAAAAAATTGAGTAAATTAAATTTGCCCAGTCAGGTTACGGTTAAAGACCGTGACGCTTTGGCATCCACCATTGTCAACCGCATCCATGATGTTGACGACCGCATCAAATAAGCCCACTACGTTTTTTGGAAATGGGGCTTGAAATCGGGAGGGGAGTGTGTTAGACTCCCCTTTATATGGAACAAGAAATTATTTTGACGGGTGAAAAAGCCGTCGCATTGCAAACGAAATTGGCGGAAATTTTAGATCGAGTCAATCAAAATCAAAAATTGGTCAAATGCGCTGTTGCGCGTGATAAATTCTACAAAGCGGAACATTATGTTAACGCCCGACGTTGTCGGCAGATTGGTGCCGATTTAACCATGACCAAGGAAGTGGCCGTTTGCACAACCCCGAACTTTACGGTTGCCCCCGATGGTGCAGTGGCGGAAAAGTACCCAGCCAACGTGATGGAAGAAGCCGAATTCTTTTTCCGTGACCACGACAAAACGGTGGGACAGATTGTCGTTAAACGCGACCGCGTGCACAATCAAAAGCATGAAACGCAAATTTATGAAAACGTGGCGGTGATTTCGTCGGCTTGGAACATCAATCACCCGACGGCGGTAACGCGTACCGAAACTGTATCCACCCAAAACAACGTGACCAAAACCACTAATGTGGATGTTTTCCACGCCCAAAACGAAACGGCGGATAAAGTGTTAGACCGTCTTGCGACGGCGATTACCCAAAGTTACGCACACGCGGCGGCGCAAAAACTGCGCAAATGTAATTTGACCGAGCGGGTCACGTTAAAACAGCGGGAAATCAACCTTGACCAACCAGACCGCACACGCGACTAAATTTTTTCGGGATAAGACTTGAAATTGGTGCTAAAGTGTGTTAGAATCACCTTCATGGAAAATGAAACATTGAGTAAAGTCGCCAAAGTCGCGGCCATCTTACACGCAATCAACAAAAACCAAAAATTAAAAAATCCGCACGCGGCGGCCAGTAAATTTTTTAAGTACCAAACTTATGAAATTGATGGTCAAATTGGTGCCGATGTCACTTTCTTTAAGGATTACAGCAAGTATGTGATTCCCGCAGCGGAGAACCCGGCCTTAAACATCGTGAACGAAAGCACGCGGGTTGATGTGGCGTGCCAAGCCCAAAATTTGGGGCACATTGCGGTCAAACGCGAAATTAACGGCAACCAAATCAACGAAAACATCGCGGTGATCGCCCCATCTTGCAAAAATCGTCACGTGGTGGTGACCAAGGAACAAACCGTGGCAACCGAAAAAAACAAAGCCAAAAACGTGGCTTTGGAAGTTTATCACGACGTCAACGAAACCGCGGATGCGGTGTTGGATCGCATCAACGCGGCGATTACGAAGAGTTACGATAAAGCGGTTGTTGCCAAAAAATTACGTAAATTAAATTTACCCAGCCAAGTAACCATCAAAGATCACGACGCTTTGGTATCGGACATTGTCGACCAAATCCACCAAGCCGACGACCGCACCATGTAATTGTTGGTAACTGTTCCCAATCAAACCCGTGTCCCCGTGATACGGTTTTTTTGTTGTTTTTGTCCGAAAAAATGTAAAAAAGGACTTGACA
>JAMPCO010000026.1 GCA_023666145.1 Prevotella sp.
AACCCGAACTGAAAAAAGCGGGCTTCTTAACGCGCGACCCGCGCATGAAAGAACGTAAAAAATACGGCCTGAAAAAAGCGCGCCGTGCGCCACAATTCTCGAAAAGATAACTTGCTAACTGTTTGGAATTTAGGTATAATGTTTTGTGCCTATTGAAATTGTTGCGGATTTTAATCATGATAATCTAAGACTGTACAAACGCGGTTTTGGTATCATTTTTAATGAAGAAATTGACGACAATTTGAAAAAAAAAGTGAAAAAGGTGCTGACTGACCAAGACCAAAAAAAAATTGCTGTGGTTGGTTCGCCTGGTGAAACCGATGAACGTGTGGCGTGCGAAAAAGCCATCTTATACGACGCGGGTTTTTCGGATTTAGTTTATTTGCAACCAACGGTCGCTTTGGCGGCATATTTTGGTTATCCATTTACGGAACAAATTCCAGTTATGACGGTGGTAATTGGTGAAACCGCGACCGACTTAGCCATTATCATGGGCGATAAAATTTTATATAGTGGTATTCTTGATGTGGGGGTCGATGCTTGTATTGATGCGATTATCGATTTGGTAGCACGAAAATTTAATGTTGATATCAGTTATGAAACTGCCTATGGAATTTATCGTGATGTGGCATCGCTGTTGAAAAATGACACGCGTTACGTCAAATTTCCCGAATTTATTTTGAAAGCCGAGCAGGTGCGTGAAGCGATTTATCCGCTTTATGCGCAAATTATTGGCGCGATTAACCATTTATTACCCGAAGCCAGTGCCGATGTAATGACACAAATTATTAACACTGGTGTCGTGTTTGGGGGGGCTGGTTCAGCAATTCGCGGTTTAACGGAAGCCGTTTATTGGAGTTTACAATTGCAAACCATGATTGCGAACGAAGAAGAAAATGCGACATTGCTGGGGGCAGGTTCGTTGTTGAAAAAATCCCAATTATTTCTAAATTTAGCGCACGATGCATAAATTTGGCTGTGCGCCTGTTAATTCATCCTTTGTTTATTTTGGCGGCGGCGGTCGCAATTATTTTTGCGGTTACGGAGTTTTTTATCGCTTTAACTGTCGCGGTGATTTTGCATGAATTGGCGCACGCTGTTGCCGCCAAACATTTGGGGGTAGTGGTTTCACGGGTTACTTTAACACCGTTTGGCGGCGCATTGAATTTGCAAACTAAAATTTTGACATCACACCAAAAGTGTGTCATTTATTTGGCGGGTCCGCTGGCCAGTTTATTGTTGAGCGTGCTGTTTGGCGTCATGGTTTGGCTTTTCCCCACGATTTTCAATCTTTTAGAATATTTAGTCGCGGCCAATTTTTTGGTTGGCGTGATGAATCTGTTGCCGATATATCCGCTGGACGGTGGTAAAATTATGGCGCAATACATACCGTCAAAAATTATTTTGATTTGGTCAAATCTATTTTTTGGTAGTGTTTTGATTTGGGCGCTGGTCACTTTTCGCTGGTGGTGGATTTTCTTTGCGGTTATCATTTTGTTACAAATTAACTGGGAATTTAAGCAGAATTTATATTTTGATAAATTTAGTTACAGTGGTAAACCGAAAAGCGGAAAATTCATGCGTTGTGCGGTGTTGTCGTCCATGTCTTTGTGGGCTGTGTACCGTATGATTAGCATGAAACATCCCACCGAATTCGTCGTTACTGATTATCACAACATCATCTTTTACGAAAGTGATTTGGAACAGTGGCTGCTTAATCACCCCTTGGATACGGCGCTGGCGCATTGTTTGCCGTAGTCCGAACGACTGCTATTCACAGAATCTTGATTGGAAAATAAGCGAACACCATGTATATTGTGTAGTGGGAGTATACGCTATTAAGGGAAATTATGAATCATCGTTATTGCAGTAAGGAAGATTATTTGCAATTTGCAGCAAATGTTGAAAATGGTAAGGAATATAATCAAGTAATTGCGGAAGAAGATTCGCGAAAAATGAAAAACGCTGAACGTCGTGTCGGTTGGTCGGACAGTTTTACCTTGCATGATTGTAAAATTACCGCAGTAACTAAACAGGAAAATGATTTAATTATTGATTTTGATAATTCGCAAGGTTTTACCCAGTACAAGCAACTAGTTTTCCAAAATGGTCAAATAGTTGAACAGGAATATCCGTTGGTTGGTTCATACTTTATCCATCAGAATTTGTACTATTTGGATGGTTATTTCACATTTTATTGTTTGATTTGGAGTCCGGAAAGCCAAGAGCCAGCAGGTTTGGGTTATTTGACATTAACAGCGACGGATATTAAACTCAGATAGTTATGTTGAAAAGTAAAATTATTATAAATAAATCCGAAAACATGGAAGACGTATTTTTAATAGGAAAGGATATACACAGTTCAATTCCGCATCGCGGAGGAAGAGCAAATTCTAAATTATTAGAACAATTGTTAAAAAGGGGAAATGTTTAATGTTTGATTTTAAAAAATATTCAAAGTTAAAAGAATACCACAAAAAATGGAATAATTTAGTCGATGATACGTATAAATCCGAATCCAAGTTTAATCGGACAAACGAGAAAAAAGACCATGATCTTTGGGTGTTAGCAAATAAAAAAGTAGAAGAATTTGATGAAATTTATGCTCAAGAGATATTTAAAATACTAAAAGATAAAAAACCAATATTACACAATTATATTGATGAAAAGTATGAGAAATGGGATGATGTTGTTAAAAAATACAAATTATTAACTTTAGGTAGTTGGGTAATCTCTTTAGTTGAAGAAGATGGTGGTCGATATCGGTTACCTCCAGAATATTATAGATGAATAATATGCGCAAACGCGCAGGGCTTACTTGGCATGAATCTGGCAATATGGAAGATGTGTTTTTGATAGGAAAGGATATACACAGTTCAATTCCACACCGCGGCGGAAGGGCAAATGCAAAATTATTGGAACAAGCATTGAAAGGAGTAAACATTTGATGTTCAATTTTGGCAAATATCCAGAATTAAAACCGTTGCATGAGAAATGGAATAAACTGGAAAATAAAACATATAAAGCAGAAGGAAAATTTAATAAAACAAATTCTGAGGAAGACAATAATTTATGGGGGAAAGCCCTGAAAGAATGGGATGTATTTATGCTGGAATACGCAAAGGCTATTTACCAAATTCTTAGCGAAGAGAAGCCTGACTTATTTGATCTAAGTAAAAATAGTTATGTAAAATGGCAAGATGTCTTTGAGACAGAATCGAATATAAGAAGATGTGTAAATTTAGTTGAACAATCTGGTGGACGATGGCGTTTGCCACCAGAATTTTATAAATAATAAAATTATTTGGGTAATAATTCAGGATGTAATAATTCACTGATCCCGTTTGGAACAAGATTTAATTTTTCATCTTGTAATTGAAAACAAAATACACCTTTATCGGTTTCAATCGAAAATAAGGCTTGGATATTATCTTTTTTGAGAATATCACAATAAGCCCATCGCGCGACCTTTTTCACTAATTTGGCACCGCCGACACCGGCAACAACAGTGTAATCTTCATTTTCTTTTAGGCAATGGTCAAATACGTAATTAACCAAATTTTCTTTGATTAAATTGATGTCAGGTGTTTCTTTTTTCTTTCTCCAAAACATGATTGCACTCCTTTGGTAATTTTTTTTGTTTTTTATAAAAGTGGTGGCGATGGCTGGAATCGAACCAGCGATACCCGGGGTATGAACTCGGTGCATTAGCCGCTGTGCTACATCGCCGTATGATTAGCATAACAAATTTCTTTTACTTAGGCAAGATATTTATGGTTGCAATTTTTGTCGTATTGGTGTAACATGATAACGTATCTTTTTCCTGTATGTAACTATGCAGGCGTTAGACCATAAAAGGAGGTAAACATGGAAAACAAGAAGGCATACGAATGTATGATTGTTGTGGACGCAAAACTGAACGAAGCAAAACGCGAAGAATTGATTACCCGTTTCAAAAAAATGGCAGGTGAACAAACCACCGTCGAAAAAATGGGTCAAAAGAAATATGGTTTCTACTACCTGTTGAATTTCCGCGCGAATCCCGAAGTTCCTGCCAAAATGACGGCCTTGATGAATATCACCGAAGGTATCAATCGTCATTTGTTTATTGCAAAAACTGATATCATGTTAGCGCAAGACGTCATCCGCAAACAAAATCGTGCCAAAGCGCGTGAAGAATATTTGGCAAAAAAAGAAATGCGCGAAAAAGAATCCAAAGAAGTTAAAGAAGGAGAATAATCTACCATGAATAAAATTTTTTTAGTAGGTAATTTAACGCGTGATCCCGAATTGTCGACTGTCGGTGCTTCGGGTGCCAGCGTTTGTAAATTTGGGCTTGCGGTCAATCGCCGTGTCAGTGGTAACCAAGAAACTGATTTTTATAACGTTACGGCTTGGCGTGCGTTAGGCGAAAATTGTGCTAAATTTATTAAGAAAGGTAGCAAAGTGGCAATTTGCGGTGATTTGCAAATCCGTAACTATGAAGATAAAGAAGGCAATAAACGCACTTCGGTTGATGTTAACGCGACGGATGTAGAATTCTTGGATCGTAAAAGTGACAATCCAAGTAGTTCCTACGACCAAACTAACAACGTTGAGATGAAACCGATTGCTGACGATTCGTTGCCGTTTTAATTAAAAGGAGAAGATTATGGGAGAAAATTTATCGACACGTGAAGTTATCGAAGAACTAAGCCGTCAAGAAAGCAAGGCAAAACGAAATGCTGGAGAAGCCGTTGAAGAACGCAAAGAAAAACGTGCTCCGCGCCAAAAACGTCGTGTTTGTGCTTTTTGTATGGAAAAAGACGAAGCCAAACGACCGTTGTACATTGACTATAAAGACCCCCGTTTGAAGAAATATTTGTCCGAAGGTGGCAAAATCTTCCCACGCCGTCAAACTGGTTTATGTGCTGCTCATCAACGTGAATTGGCACGTGCTATTAAAGTAGCGAAAAATATGGGCTTGTTGTAATTCGACAATAATGTCCAATAACAGTAAAAAAAAATAACGCATATATAAAACCGTGCGTTATTTTTTTGTTGGTATTGGTGGGGTATCAATGTCGGCGTTGGCTAAACTCTTATGGAACCAAGGCAAAAAGGTCGCAGGGAGTGATGCGGTGGCATCGGATAACACCAAGGAGTTATCTGCGCTGGGAATTCCAGTTTACATTGGGCATACGGCTGCAAATTTGCAACACGAACCAGTGCATCGAATAGTGATTAATGGTGCTATTGCCGACGATAATCCTGAATTATTGGCCGCCAAACGCAACGGCATGAAAATTATTTATCGTGAAACCTTGTTGGCACAAATTGCACGGCGGTATCAGCAAATAATTGCGATTGCAGGGTGCCATGGCAAAAGTTCGACGACGGCGATGATTGGTGCCATTTTCAAACAAGCGGGACGACAACCGACGGTGCATAATGGTGTGCAAAATAATTTGTTGATTGGTAGTAAACGGTGGTTCATTACCGAAGCCTGTGAATTTCGGAAAAGTTTTTTGAAATTAAAGCCACGGATTGCTGTGGTAACTAATGTTGATGTCGACCATTTAGATTGTTATCAAAATCTCGACGAGATTAAAAAGTGTTTTCAGCAATTTGCAACGCAAAGTGATATTTTGATCAAAAACGCCGCTGACAGTAATAGTATGCATTTGCGCGGTAGACAACGAACGGTAACTTTTGGCATCGAAACTGGAGATGTACACACCAAAAAGTTACGACTGTTGGCGAATGGCGGACATATGTTTGAAATTACTGTGAACCCAAAAATATTCGGTACAGTTTATCAAATTCCACGCTTTGTGGTTCATGTTCCAGGGTTACATAACGTCGCAAACGCCTTGGCTGCCATTACCTGCGCATTGGTGTGTCAAATTGACCTCGCTTCAACTTGCGCAGCCATCGCAGGATACAAAGGAATTGCACGCCGTTTCCAACAATTTGCGAAGATTGGTAACACCCCTGTGATTTTAGATTATGCACATCATCCACGTGAAATCGCGACTACGGTACAAACGGCGAAAAATTTATATGGTAAGTTTCTGCTTGTGTTCCAGCCACATACTTATACTCGTACCATTTCATTGTGGGATGATTTTTTGCAGGTACTTAAACAAGTGCCAAATCTGGTAATGTACAAAACTTTTGCTGCACGTGGCAAGACGATTGTCGGTGGCCGAGCGTTGGATTTAAGTCACCATTTGAAAGTGAAGTATATTGCCAATCCCAAAACGTTAGCCCAATATCTGCACCAGCAGGCGCCAAATTATGATGCCATTATCTTGTGTGGTGCGGGTGATGTTGTTAATGGGGAATTTTTGCGCCATAGTAGTTTTGTGACATTTGATTGACAAGTTCGATTTATCATGGTAATATCATTTTCATGAAAGAAAATATTCATCCGAATTATCATGAAGCAGAATTTGAATGCGCTTGCGGTAATAAGTTTACTTGCGGAACTACCAAAGAAGGTAATGTTGTAAAAATTGATATTTGCTCCAAATGTCATCCGTTTTATACTGGTAAACAAAAAATTGTTGATACGGCTGGTCGTGTCGACAAGTTTAACAAACGTTACGCTAAATCAAAATGAAATTAGCACAACTCATTGCGCAAACGGGGGAGCATGAAGCGGCAATCCAAGTGTTATGTCATTTATTAGAGGCTGAACGTACGAATGTCTTTCTTGTTAAGGACATTAACGATACGGTGGCGAAAAAAGCCATTCAAATAATTGAAGCCTACAAAAAGGGAACTCCGTTGGCATATTTGTTGGGTAGTACATATTTTTATAATCGCAAATTTTTGGTAACACCCGATGTATTAGTCCCGCGCCATGACACCGAAGTTTTGGTAGAATTGGCGGAGAAAAAAATTATTGCAGATTCTGTCATTGGTCATGAGCATATTCCATACCGCATCTTGGATTTGTGTTGTGGTTCGGGGATTGTGGGAATTTCGTTGGCGTATTTGTGTGACTGGTTGTGCCAACGGCAACATGATTTAATGTTTGAAATAACTGCCGCCGATTACAGTGAAACCGCTTTGCAGATAGCGGTGAAAAATGCCACTTTGCACCAGGCTGACCTTAATTTCGTGCATAGTAATTTGTTAGAGGATATTCGTGGTCAATACGATTTAATTGTTTGCAATCCGCCTTATGTGCGAACGACCGACATCGGTGTGGAAGATAAACGTATCCTAAAAGAACCGCGGATGGCTTTGGACGGTGGTTTGGATGGATTGTATTATTACCGTCGTATCTTGGCAACGGCACGGAAAAACTTATATGCCGACAGCATGATAATTTTCGAAATCGGTTACGACCAAGCCGCTGCGGTGGAAGAGATTGCGTTAAATTATGGTTACCACAGTGTCAAGGTCTATAAAGATTTGGCAAAACATGACCGTGTGGTTACAATTAGGGTATAATGTTTGAAGAAGTCGGTGCGTTAGAAACCAAATACGTAGCAATGCTACAACAATTAGCATTGCCCGAAGTTTTTAATGACTTTGCGCGCTATTCACAAATTTCAAAGGAAGTGGCAAAATTAGAACCGACTGTGATGGCTTACCGTCGGTACCAAAAATTGACGAATGACATCGCATTAGCCCAACAAATTACCGACCCAGAATTGGCCGAATTAGCCAAAGAAGAAATTGACCAAAACCAAAATTTGTTAGAGCAAACCGAACACGAATTGAAAATGTTGTTGATACCCAAAGACGAACGTGACGATGCCAATGTCATTGTTGAGATTCGTCCTGCGGCAGGTGGTGATGAAGCGTGTTTGTTTGCGGCGGTATTGTTGCGTATGTATACGTTATATGCAAATGCCAATGGCTTTACGGTCGAAATTACTGACATAGAAGAGAATGGCATCGGTGGCGTGAAAAATGTGACGTTTATGGTTAAAGGCGCGGGAGCATATTCTAAATTCAAATACGAAAGTGGGGTGCATCGGGTGCAGCGTGTACCTGAAACCGAATCGCAAGGGCGCATCCACACGTCAACCGCGACTGTCGCCGTTTTACCCGAAGCCACGACCGTTGATTTTCAAATTGACGAGAAAGATTTGCGGATTGATGTTTATCGTGCGTCGGGTGCGGGTGGCCAGCACATTAACAAAACTGAAAGTGCGATTCGTATTACCCATTTGCCGACAAATATGGTGGTAACTTGTCAAGACGGACGGAGTCAACTTGCTAATCGGGAAAAGGCCATGACGGTGTTGGTTACGAAATTAGCCCATTATTACCAAAGTTTGGAAGACGAAAAATATGCATCGACGCGTCACGACCAAATTGGTACTGGCGACCGTAGCGAACGCATTCGCACCTACAATTATCCGCAAGGACGTGTTACCGACCACCGTATCAATCGCACGGAATATAATTTAACCAAATTTGTGGACGGTGAAATTACCGACATGGTCGACGCGTTACGCATGGCAGAATTAAAAGCACGAAATTAAATTTTCTTAGAAATTTCTTGTTCAAATTCTTTGACGAAATTAACAAAAGTCGAAACGTCTTTGAATTGGCGGTAGACGGCGGCAAAACGAATGTAAGCCACTTCGTCAATCTTTTTTAATTCTTGCATCACCATGTCGCCAATTACGCTACTGGCAATTTCTTGTTGGTCACCCATCGCCGTATTGGCAATTTGCATTTCAATACTTTCCACAATGTTATCAATTTGTTTCATGGAAACAGGACGTTTACCTGTAGCGGCGATAATACTATTTTTAATTTTTTGTGAATCGAACGATTGACGGCTGCCGTCACTTTTAACGACTAACAATGATACACGTTCAATCGTTTCGTAACTGGTAAAACGTTTTCCGCATTTCAAGCATTCGCGACGGCGGCGAATCGAATTGGAATTATCATTGGTTCGGCTGTCGACCACCTTGTTATCGTGTGAACCGCAATTTGGACATCTCATATTTATTAACTCCTTTGTTGATTGTATCTCTTGCTTAGTTTACCATTTAACAATTTATATGTCAAAACTTTGGTAATTAATTTGATATTGTTATATTTGAAATTTATTGATTTTTTCTTGGTTTGACGCTTGATGTTTCTTGCGGAATTTGCCAATGAGACTAATGATGCCGCACCAAATCATGGCGATGCCGAACACGCACATGAAAAGATAAATCGATTGATAATAAAAA
>JAMPCO010000027.1 GCA_023666145.1 Prevotella sp.
GGGTAATGCCGCCGCTTTCACCTGCCGCCACATCACTGTGTCGAATCCGATCCAATAACGTGGTTTTACCATGGTCAACGTGTCCCATGACTGTAACCACAGGCGGACGCGCCTGCAAGTTTTCATCTTTATCATTGGCTTGATGGATTGCCGTGACCATTTCTTCCGAAGTCTTCTTGTTGCTGCGTTCCAATTTAACGCCGAATTCGTCCGATACCAAAGCCGCGGTGTCAAAATCAATCACACTGTTAATCGTACACATTTCACCAAGTACCATTAACTGTTTGATAATTTGGTTCACTGGTTTACCAATTTTTTCCGATAAAGTTTTAATCGTCAAATCATCGCCATCGATCACCACCAGATTGGACTTTTCGACTTTAACCTTAGTGTCGTTTTCCTTACTCTTCTTGGTACGGAAAACGCGTGTCAACATTCGTTCTTCAATTTCTTGTTCTTCAATGATACCACGTCGCAACAAAGCGCGTCTGTCCATTGCCGCCCGCGGTTCTTCATAAGTATTACTTCTGCCTTTGCGCTTGTTATTGTCGAAGTTATTTGGTCTGGGAACAAATTTTTCGGTGGGATGCGGCAGATAACCAACGCGCGGACCACGGACTGCACCCACCGTTGATGTCGGACGGGTCGCATTGTTAATGGGGTGTTTGGCACCGTAACCATTGGCCGTGGCTTGACCAGGCGTCCAAGTGCGGCGTGCCACGGGGCGTTGTGCATTGTGATTCAACGGACGACGTTCACGGTTAAAGGATGGATTGTTATGACGCGGGAAACTGGTATCAGGAACGCCAGGACGACCAAAACGCCCCGACATTTTGGAAACGAATGGTTTGGGCATTTCTGGCATTGGTGTTGCCGTTGCAGTTGTTTTTGGTGTTACTGGCGTGACGGCGGGTGCAGGAGTCGGCGTAACCTTCTTACCTGCGACCTTCGCATCAAATGATTTTTCGGCATTGATTTTTTCGGCTTCACGTTGCTTAATCAATTCCGCATACTTTTCTTGGTTAATTTTTTGGCGTGCAGCATCTTCTTGCTGTTTCAAATTATCCGAAACTTTTTGGCGCAGATTGACCAAAACGACTTCCAAATCGCTGCAAGTTTGACGGCACTGAGCCCGCAAATTTTGGATTTTAGGCACCAAATCACCAATCGTTTTAATCGTCTCTAAAACTGCCATAACAACAATTATATACTGAATTTTAATTCTATGCAAGTCTTACATGACAGGAGATTAGACACCAGTATGACCGAACCCACCAGCGCCACGGGTAGTGTCCCCTAACGTGTCAGTGGTGACAAATTCCGCTTGCACATAAGGTGTAAACATCATTTGTGCAATCCGGTCACCATTGTGCACCGTGCGGTCTTGCGTACCATGGTTATGCAGCATGACCATCACTTCCCCGCGGTAATCGGCATCAATCACACCCACCTTGTTCGCTGGTGCCAAATCTTGCTTACAACTTAACCCACTCCGCGCAAAAACTAATCCGACCAGCCCATTGGGAATTTCAAATGCTAAACCAGTGGGAATCGCTTTGGTTTCGTTGGGGGACAACGTAACTGGCGCATCCAGCACCGCGTACAAATCAGCACCCGCCGCACACGCCGTTCCATAGGTTGGCACTGTGGCTTGTTCACGGATTTTTTTAATTTTCACGCTGGTTGTATTGATGGTATCGTATTTCATTTTATCTCCTTTGCTGCATCTTGCCACGACACAACATTTTGTGCTTTTAATGTTTTTGGAATATCAATTATGCGTTGATTCGACGAACCGCGGTATTGTAACATGGGGTTAGCCAAGGACTTTTCAAAGCGTCCATCCACCAACACATCAACATAAGCAAAGACTGCGCGTTCGGTAATTTCTTCATATAAATATCCCGTCCAAATCCATAACGACTTGTGGGGAAATTTTTGCTTAAAGGCTTGTGCAATCCATGTGGTGCCCGCAATGTTTTGTGGGTGTAAAGGTTCGCCGCCCAAAATGGATAGGCCTTGGACGTAATCTAAACTACAAAGTTCCAGCAATTGTTCCAACGTCTCCGCCGTAAATTCCTTACCACCCTGAAAATCATGCGTTTCGGGATTGAAACATTCGGGACAATGGAAAGCACAGCCTTGTAAGAAAATTGACACACGCACACCTGGCCCGTTGGCAATGTCCATTTTGCGAATTTTGTTATAGCGCAGCATCAGGCGTCCTTATTATCTAAATGCAAAACGCGTTCTTTAATTTCTTGCGTACGACCTTTGTTCCAGAAATTAGTACCGATGTACCCGCAAGTTCGACGCGCCACATTTAATTTCGCATGATCGCGGTTACCGCAAGACGGACAATACCATTCAAAGTTTTCATCAATCAAAATTTCACCTGTATAACCACATTGTTGGCAATAATCCGATTTGGTATTGATTTCAGCGTACATGATGTTGTCGTAAATGAAACGAATCACTTCCAGTACAGCATCTAAATTGTTTGTCAAATTGGGGGCTTCAATGTAAGAGATTGCCCCCCCAGGACTGAGCCGTTGGAATTCGCTTTCTAATTTTAATTTTGAAAACGCATCAATTTCTTCAAACACAGGTACGTGATAAGAATTAGTAATGTAGTTACGATCGGTAATCCCTTTGATTTCACCGAAACGGCGCTTCAAATTTTTCGCGAATTTGTAAGTTGTACTTTCAATCGGTGTCCCATAAACACTGTAATCAATGTTTTCCGCCGCTTTCCATTCCTTGCATTTATCATTCAAACGTTGTAACACCGCCAATCCGAATTGTTTACCGACTCCGTTGTCGGTATGGCTGTGTTCGGTCATATACTTGACGCATTCGTACAAACCAGCATACCCCAACGAAATGGTCGAATAGCCACCGTGCAATAAATCGTGAATGCTTTGCCCTTTTTTCAAACGTGCTAACGCACCATGTTGCCACAAAATTGGAGCCACATCGCTGTTGACCTTGGCCAAACGTTCATGGCGAATTTGCAACGCTTCATGACATAAATCCAAACGTTCGTCCAAAATTTTCCAAAATTCGTCCATGTTCTTTTTTGACGATAGAGCCGCATCGACCAAATTGATGGTCACCACGCCTTGGTTAAAACGACCGTAATATTGGGGTTGACCTTTTTTGTTAACGTAAGGCGTTAAAAACGAACGGCAACCCATACACGGATAGCATTGACCGTTACCATTAGCGTCAATTTTTAATTGCTTCATAATTTTTTCGGAAATATAATCTGGCACCATGCGTTTCGCGGTACATTCCGCGGCCAATTTGGTTAAGTAATAATATTCGCCCTTGGGGTTCATATTACACTCTTCCAAGACGTACAACAACTTCGGGAACGCGGGCGTGATATACACCCCCTTCTCATTCTTCATCCCTTTAATGCGTTGGCGCAACACTTCTTCAATAATCATCGCCAATTCTTTCTTGTATTCTTCGGTCTCGCCTAAATACATACACACCGACAAGAACGGCGCTTGTCCGTTGGTGGTCGTCATCGAGTTAACTTGATATTGGAACGTTTGGACGCCATCGGTAATTTCGCGTTTCAAATCTTCATTGGCAAACTTCTCACACTGCGCTGGCGATAAACCACGTTCTTGGTAACGTTTCAAATGGCGTTGATAACTATCGCGCACAAACGGAGCCAAATGGGTCAAGGTGATCGTTTCACCACCGTACTGACTGGACGATACCGCCGTAATCAACTGGGTCGCAATCGTCATCGCGGTTAAAAAACGGTGCGGTTTATCAATCATGACGCCGTTAATATTCGTACCGTTGTTCAGCATATCTTCCAAGTTAACCAAATCGCAATTGTGTAAGGCATTTTGTGCGAAATAATCAGCATCGTGGAAATGGATGATGCCCTCATCGTGGGCTTTTACAATGTGCGGCGGTAATAAGAAACGACGCGTAATATCGGTACTGGTAATCCCCGCAATGTAATCACGTTGTGTAGTCACCACCCGCGCATTCTTATTCGAATTTTCGGTATTCCAATATTCGCTTTCACCGTCAATCAATTCTTTAATGACCAAATCGGTGGTATTACTTTGGCGCACCAATTCGTGGGTGTAACGATAAATAATATAACGTTTGGCCAAAGTATAATGTCCTAAACTCATCAAACGTTCTTCCACAATATCTTGAATATCTTCCACCAATAAACGTTTTTTCTTTAAGCCCGTAACATAAGCCAAAATTTGTTCAATTTCGGCATCGGTCGCCTGCTCCTTTGTATCCACCTCGCGGTTAGCCTTTTGGATGGCGATTCTAATCTTATTCGCATCAAAGTCAACAATTTTGCCGTTTCGTTTTACGATTTGCATATTTTTTCCTTTTAATGCCGCTGCTGCGACCGTACATTTTTATCATAGCATATCTTTCGATAATGTCAACCAAAATAACCCACATCTTGTGGTCTTAATTTATCGCGTACCACAAGATACATGAATTATTTTTCTGTTACATTTGCTACACGTTTCATGACACCAACCAGGTCGGGTAACTGTTCTTTAACTTCCTGTGCCGTTAACATAACTGTTACATCAGTTCGCTGGCCGTCATAATAAAAATCGATGGTGCTTGTATCGAAGTTACTACCAAACTGATTGGAGGTATTCAACTGTTTGCTTCTGTCGTTCCCGACATAAAGGTTAGTGCTTTTGTCGACCCCATCGTAAACCAAGATTTTACTTTCATCAATTTCGCAATTAACAATTTTAGCCCAACCATCGCCATACGGCGCATTATGTTGTAATTCCAATGAGCAATTATTATCCTCAAAATAACAGTTTTCGATCAACGCATAAGCATTCGCACGCAAAGATATGCGGCAGGTTGACCCTAAATAATAATTATTATACAAATGCACATTGGCTTGATTCGCCAACGGCAAGCGCTTTCCACAATCATGATAAACGTTATGGTGGATGGTGACGTTGGCCGTCATTTGGCTCTTACCACCACCAATAATGCCAGTTTTACTGGTGTAATTATAAAGGTTATAAGCAACCGTGAGATTCTTGATTCCTTTCAAATCGGTCGAACCGTCGCCATTGTGTTTATCGTGTTCAGTATTAACACACCAATTGTTGGCACCCTTTTCAAAAGTATTGTGATGAATCCAAATCCGACCATAATGAAAATCATCAAGCGTGTTAGCGGTGTTTTTTTCATCACTATCGGCGGAACAGGCGTCTTCGGGATACGCTTCAAAAGTTAAATTGCGAACTTCGATTGAATGGCAGTTTTTAAATGTCATGCCCCATTGGTAAATGCGCGCATCCGTGCCAACTCCTTCAAGCGTAACATTTTGTATATTTTCTAATCGACAATCATTCCAATGACTGCTAAATTCATCGTCAATTGCTTTATATTTTATTATACTACGTAATCCATTTAATTCACAATAAACACTTGTATCAAGGCTGTTGAACCCATCTTGAATCAATTGTTCCTGTGGTATTTCAGCATCCGTAATTCGCCGTTCAATTGGATAAAATTCCAATAATGAAACCCCATTGACGCCTTTCACTTGTTCCGGCGTGATTGCTTTACCTTCGTTATATTCCAGTCGATGCCATGTCGGTGCACCGATCGTACCCACAATCCGTACAATCAATGGCCCCCCCCCAGCGTGCTTTAAGATGTCAACCAATCCTGTGTACACCTTTCCGTTGATTGACGCCTGTACCGTATTTTTGTTACTTTCATTCACGTAAACAATCACTGCGCCGTCTTTGGGTGATCCATCATCTTGATATGCCCCCACACCGTCAGTGTAATGAAAATGTGCAAATCCTGAACGGTCGTAAGCAGTAATGTTGATGTTTTCTAACGTTCTCGTTGCACCTGTTGAAGCGACAATTTTGAAATCATAGTTACGTCCGTCTTCGGTTCCGACTTGAAGACCCATTATATCAACACGCGCGGTGTCAGCAGTCACTTGTCGAATCAATTCATCATCGACACGGGTGTAAGCATCGGCACCACTCTGGCGGAAATAAACCGTTGCTTGCTCCGCAGATTTTTCTTGCCACTCAAACGCGGCCGATTCATTGCCCGCCTGTGCCAAGGTGATTACTATTTTTTTTGCATCTGGAGCCTGTCCAAAATTACATCCGAAAATTATAATTACCACACAAGCAAGTATCGTAATTACACAGAGCCAATATTTCTTGTTTTTCATCACCGCGATTTTGTCCCGTAATAATTATAGCACACCCTTTACCGCTTGTATCATTTTTAATTGGTTTCTTGTTCCGTCTGTTTGCGCTTCGCTGCTTTGATTTGATGGGTGACGACCACCACCATCAAAGCAATTTGCGCCGCCAATAATCCGCCGCCGACCGCAAGCAAAATCACCCCTGTTGTGCGCGTGGTTGTATCTTCAAGCAAGCAAACGCCTCCAATGATTAAACCCAAAATCGCCAAAGAAACAAAAATTCCCGCCAACCGCAGCAACACTTCTTGCCACGGCTTAAATTTGTGTTCGGGAATCAAAATCTCCCCAATTTCCAGGTACAAACCAAACAAAATTTCCAATAATATCTCCATCGTTGACCGCTACTAAATTAGCATTGTGTTAACTACTATGTCAATTTAAACTGCAAATTTTTAATCTCATTTTCTAATGCAATGTTTGGTGGAAATTTTTTTAAGTCATAGCCATAATGGTGATAGATTTTTTCCACATCCATGGAAGTCAATTGGTTAAATTCAAGATTCAACTTACGACACACGTTGACGATGTCACGCTTGTTTTTTGCTTCAAATTCCACATAAGCGGGAATCTTTGGCCAAAAATCGATATCAATTTCAACGTCATCAAGGCAATACCTGATTCTCCTGTTTTCTTGCCGACTGCGGCTATGATAGCCGAGTTTATTCAACATTTCATTGGTTGTTGCATAATCGGATACAACAATCTCACATTCTTTTGTCCCATCGATTTTTGCATTGTTGATTTCTTTAATTGTCAAGGTTGTTTCAATGCCATTGGTTCTCAGCCTGATCCAACTGTTTGCTTTTTTCGGATGAAAATCGTAACAATCTCTTATCTGCAACCAATCACCGACAAATTTGGCGCCATTATTTTTTAGAAGATTGATAAATGCTTCCACGTCGACATCTAAAAGTCTACTTTCAATTTCAGTTTTCATTTTTCTCCTTGCAACCAAAGGCGCTCCTTAATTCCACTACTGCGTTTATCTTACCAAGGATTTATCCCTTTGGCAAATTGGTTACGGGGACTCTGGGCACAGATAAAATCACCAACACTTGCAGGTTGTGAAGACCACATTTAATAATAATTTTTCAAGACTTAATTTTTTATGACATTGCCGTTAACCATCCATTTACTACTATCCTCTGGTGCGGTAGGAAGTGTTGTGCCATCAATGTGTAATTTATCTGTGGTAAATTCGATAACCGCTTTAGTGTATGATGCAATATGTGCCCAAACTGTTCCCTCTGAATCAACAAATAAATAAGATTTTTCCATTCCAAGTAGGGCACTTCCATTAGCATACACCGCACCCGCCAGATGTTCTAAGACAAAATGTTTTTGACCCATATAGATAGAGCCAGAGACAATTTGAATTTCGCACGATGAATTGACACGTTGCGCCTGCAATTTAACAATGAATGGATAACGAGATTGATTTGTTTGCGCAATTTTTACATAACTATCATTACCACCCATGTTAGAAAAAAGCGTTTCAGTATGCCAGACATTTTCATAATAAAAACTGCCATTCAAACTACTTCGGTACACCCATTGTTCGCCATCGAACTGGTAGATGTCCCGCGTTTGCGTGTTCAGATAGAT
>JAMPCO010000028.1 GCA_023666145.1 Prevotella sp.
GACACCAAAAAGCCCGACAAAAAACCCACGGAGAAAAAGAGCAAATAAAGAGCCAGCCATGTGAAAATAAAACCCGTATCGCATGATACGGGTTTTTGGTTGTGGCAAAAGCGTAGGGAATGTTAAGCGTGAGTAACCAAATCGGTTTTGGCGGTTTTGGCTTGGGTGGGGGCTACAATGCCGTTCGTGCGACCCACAGCGATGCATTTTAGCAACCACGCCAGGTTATTGGCGAGATATTGCAAGGTTTGTTGACCTTCCGCGTCGGCCGTGGGGGTACCGTCCGCGGCGCGGTAGACTTGATTCCAATAGGTGGATGTGACAATCGGCATTTGGTTCATGGCAAAGTATTTGTTGATGACATCCATGCTGGCGGTGGTGCCGGCGCGGCGCGCGGTTAGCACGGCGGCGGCGGGTTTATGATGTAAAAATTGACCGCCCGCGTAAAACAAGCGGTCCAGGGCGGACAGCAAAGCCCCCGTTGGGTGGGCGTAATAAACGGGGCTGCCGAATACGAACGCATCGGCGGTTTGGGCTTTTTCGATGATAGTGTTGACGCAGTCGTCAGTGAAAACGCAGGCGGGGGTGCCTTTTTTGCAACCACCGCACGCGATGCAATCGTGAATGGCTTGGGTGCCGAGATGCATAATTTCGGTGGCAATGCCTTGTTGTTCCAGGGTGTCGGCGACGATGCGCAGTGCCGCGTGGGTGCAACCGTGCGCGTGGGGACTGCCGTTCAATAAGATAACTTTCATATTTATTGATATTAAGGGCAAAGCCGCAAATTGTCAAATGTGGGCAAATTTCACTCTTGTCAAAATTTGTCGAAGTGGTAAAATGAAGTTATGGATTGGCAAAAAATTTGGAACACAGTGGTAGATTTTTTCCGCGGTAATGTGTGGAACATCGTGACGTTTATCGCGGTCTTATTTGTCGGCGTGGTCGCGGTTAAGTTGCTGTTGAACATTTTGAAACGGATGTTCCGCCGCACGCGTTTGGAACCAATTGCGGTCGGCTTTATTTTGGCGATTGTGAAGTTTCTGCTGTATTTGATTTTAGTCATGGTCTTGTTGGAAATTTTGGGGATTGGCATTACATGGATTGTTACGGCGTTCAGTGCGGCGTTCTTGGCGATTGGCTTGGCGTTACAAAACAACATCGCCAACATCGCGAACGGCATCATCATCGTTTCCAGCGGGATGTTCAAGAAAGGTGATTACATCGAAGTGGACGGAGTGGAAGGTTCGATCAGCCAAATCAATTTTTTGTACATCACTTTGCTCACGCCCGACAACAAACGGATTACTTTGCCGAACAGTAAAATTTTGAACGACATTGTCACAAATTATGACAGTAACAACACACGACGCGTCAATTTTGAATTTGAAGTGGCTTACGAAAGCGACGTGGAAGCCGTCAAAGCCACGGTCATCGAATGTATGCAATGTAACGGTAAAGTGCGCTTGGATCCCGCGCCGTTTTGTCGTTTGAAAACTTTGGGCAGCAGTAACTTGGTATTCGTAGGGCGCTGTTGGTGTGACCGCGAAGATTATTGGTCGGTTTATTATGATTTGACCGAGTCGGTGTTCAACGAATTCAAACGCCGCGGGATTGCGATTGCGTACGACCAAATCGAAGTGCGTCAACGTACCGACCAACCTGCCAACCCCGTGAATGGGACGGGCTTACCCCAGCGCGTGGAAAAGAAACGCGTCAACAAACGCCACTTTGATTTGGAAAACGGCGATTTGACCGAATTATTCCCGATTAAACGGAAAACCAAAAAATCCGCCAAAAAACAAACCACTGCCGCGCCAGCGAACGTGACCCCAACGGAAAACCCACCCACGGACAAGTCGGCGGATGCGCAATAAGTTCTTGTAACTGCCTGAGACTGTGCTTATAATGAAGTGAAGATGAGAATTTTGTTGGCAGAAGACGAAAAGATGTTATCCAAAGCGTTAGTCACCATTTTGCAACGCCATAATTACGCGGTGGATGCGGTGTTCAATGGGCAGGACGCATTGGACCAACTTTTGAGTATGGATTATGACGGTGCCATTTTGGATGTGATGATGCCCGAAAAAGACGGAATCGCCGTCTTGCAGGAATTTCGCCAACACAACCAGCAAACCCCCGTTTTAATGCTGACCGCCAAAACCGACGTTGAGGATCGGGTGATGGCACTGGACGGTGGCGCGGATGATTACCTTGCCAAACCCTTTGCGGCGCAAGAGTTATTGGCACGCATCCGTGCCATGTTACGGCGCAGCAGTGGGGCGGCGGATAATGTGCTGAGGCTGGGAAACTTGACTTTGAACTGCGCGACCTTTGTATTATCCGCCCCCAAAGGTACGTACCGTTTGAACCGTAAGGAATTTCAAATGTTGGAATTGTTGATGATTAACCACGGTAAAGTGGTGACCACCGAAAGATTACTCGACCAAATTTGGGGGTTGGAAAGTAATCCTGAAATCAATGTCGTTTGGACGTACCTTTCTTATTTACGCAAAAAATTAGTGAGCATTGGTGCGGATTGCAAAATTAAGGCGATGCGTAATTTAGGTTACGTTTTGGAGCAAAGCCATGATTAAAAAGTTACGCACCAAATTTATCCTGGTGGCGCTGGGTTCGACTTTCGTGGTTTTGTTTGGGATGGTGGGCGTAATTAACATCGTAAATTACCACCACGTGGTGACCAACGCCGACAATGTGATTGCCATGTTGCAAGCGGGGAACGGGTCGTTTGGGAATGACCCCACACCGCCACATTTGGCTGCACAAAAACCAGATATGTCCCCCGAAACGCCGTTTGCGACGCGGTATTTCACGGTTGAAATCAATAATGACGGAGAAGTGGTCGCCATGAAATTAGACCAAATTGCCGCGATTGATGCCAACACCGCGGAAGCGTACGCCACCACACTGGCGCGCCAAAACCAGTCGAGCGGATTTTATCATGATTTCCGCTACCGTGCCATGACAACAGAACAGGGCAACCGACTCTATATTTTTGTCGATTGCACCCAGGAGTTAACCAATTTTTATACTTTCCTTGGTACCAGTTTCGCGGTCAGCGCTTTAGGGTTATTGGTGGTGTTTTTGTTAGTTTGTTTATTTTCCAAGTGGGTCTTTCAACCGATTGCCGAAAATTACCGTCGTCAAAAGCAATTTATCACGAATGTGAGCCATGACATTAAAACGCCACTCACCATTATCAATGCCAACACCGAAATTATCGAAGCGGAAGGCGGTACGAACGAATGGACGCAAGGCATCAAAGATGAAGTGCAACGGTTGACCCAACTGACACAAAATTTGGTGTATTTAACCAAAATTGACGAGCAGGAGCAGGTCATTACCAAAACGGAATTGAACCTTGCGCGCGTTGTCTCCGCCACAGTGAAATCGTTTGAAGCGGTGGCTTTATCCAGCGGACACGCGTTGCAAACGGACATTGCTGATCATTTGTCGTACTGTGGCAACGAAGCCATGCTGCGTCAAATGGTTAATTTGTTAATTGATAACGCCATAAAGTATGCCAGTCCGCAGCAACCCATCACGGTTAGTTTGCAAAAGGCTGGTAACAAAATTTGTTTGACGGTGCAAAACCCGCACGATAATGTTTTGCCCGCGGGTAATTTGGCAATTTTGTGCGACCGTTTTTACCGCGCGGATCAAGCGCGCAATTCCGCGTCGGGTGGACACGGCATTGGACTTTCGGTGGTCAAAGCCATTGTGGCGGCGCATAAAGGAAAAATCACCGTGAAAGACGCCAATAAAATCTTTACTTTTTCCATAATTTTTTAAGTTCGTTTAAGGTTGGTGGAATATAATCAAGTCATCTTTGGGAGGTATTGATGAAAAAGATTTTCATTCCAATTTTTGCCGTTGTGCTGATCGTGGCGGGTGTGTTTGTGTTTTGTATCGCCGATTGGTTCAAAACGGACAGTTTCCAAAATCCTGGTGATTATTTGGGTGGCGGTGGTACGGGCGAAGTGGCAACCGAAGTCGACGCGACCGAAAATAACGCGGTGATTGCCGCCATTGCCAGCCAAACGGATTTAAGTACACTGCGCCAAGCCACCACGGCGGACAACGCCACCATGGTCGCAGCAACCAGCGACGTCGTGGAAATTTCCGCCAGTGGCACCTATGTTTTCCAAGGTAGTTACGGTGGCATTGCGATTACGAAAAAGAACCTGGAACTGCATTTCATTTTGGACGGAGTCACAATCGATAACGCGGAGGACGCCGCGATTAAAAGTGAGAAAGGTACCAATTTAATCATCACGTTAAACGACGGAACGGTTAATACCGTGACCAACAGTGGCGCCGACACGAACGCCATTCACATCAAAGGTACGTTGTGGATCAACGGTGGCGGGACTTTGCAAGTGACGTCCCACAGCAAAAGTGCGATTAAAGTCAGCAAAACCTTGCAAGTCGTCGCTGCGACTTTGCAATTAAACGCCCAAAACCACGGCCTTACGGCGGCGACCGTCATTGCCGATGATTGCACCATCAATGTCACCGCGGCGGGCAAAGATGGTATCAACGCGGAATGTGATGAAGCCACGGCGTTTACGACCGATGAAGGTTTTATTGCGCTGACCGATGTGGCTTACACGTGTAATGTGGCGGGTGACGGCATCCAAGCCGCGACTGTGGTCTACATCCAAGGCGGTAATTACCACATCCAAACCAGTGGCACTTTCGTCCAAAAAACTACCACAAACATGAGCACCTACGGCATGGATGCGGATGATTTCAAATATACGCGGTCGGGTAATACTTACCAACGCATCGCCAGCGATGAAACCGCCCGTTACAGTGCCAGCCAATTGTACGGCTTGACCCAAAGTTGTAAAGGCATCAAAGTCGGCGTCATCGAATACACCGATGCCGACGGCAACACGGTCACCGTGACCATGGGCGATTATTTATTGGTCATCATGGATAGCACGGTGGAAATTAACAGTACGGACGACGCCATCCACGCGAATTGTGGCAATGTGTTGATTGACGGGGGTACGTATACGTTGGATACTTGTGATGACGGTATTACCGCGGATAACTTGACGAAAATCGCGGGTGGTACCATTACCATTAACTCTTGTTACGAAGGAATGGAAGGTGCTTATGTCGAAATTACGGGTGGCACGATTCAAATTACCGCCAGTGATGATGGGATCAATGCCGCCAGCGACGACACCCAAATTACCGAACACATTTTGATCAGCGGTGGCACCGTGACCGTCGATGCTGGTGGCGACGGGATTGATTCCAACGGTAGTATTTTAATCAGTGGCGGCACGGTCACCGTGTTTGGCCCCACCAATGGGGCGGATGCGGGCTTGGATGCCGACCGCGGTATTGTGATTACGGGCGGCAAGGTGTTTGCCACTTCGGCACTGGGCATGGTGGAAACGCCGTCCACCAATTCGACGCAGTACGTTGTGTCCTATGCTTACCAATCCACGATTAAAGCGGGGGCGGTCATCTCCCTGTGCGACAGCGATGGCAACGCGTTATTTTCGGTTACGGTCGCCAAAAACTGCCAATCGATTATTTTCAGTATCCCCGAATTGGTTAAGGGCAGTACCTATACCTTGTACGGCGGCAATACCAAATTAACCAGTTTTACCGTAACTTCCACGATTACTACGATTGGTTCCGCGGGCAGCAATTTCCCCGGTGGCAATAACGGCCCAGGCGGTAACCGTTTCGGTGGAATGTGGTAACAATTAGTACTTGCCTTTTGCAAGGGGTTATGTTATAATTCATTATATGGAACAAATGACGGAAAACTTGCAAGCAAGCAAGCAAGCAAGCAAGCAAGCAAGCAAGCAAGCGTAAACTAACTCTATTTGGTTGTATTATTACAAGTGTATTACTATTGGGCGTGGCGGTAATTACCGCGTGCGCCGTAAATATTAAACCCACCAGTGCGGCGCACGCGTACAGCAGTGGTTTGGCGTACAGTTATAACAATGATAATTTGACCGCCACCGTGACGGGCATTGGTACGTGTACCGACCAAAACGTGGTGATTCCAGCGACCGTGACCAATAACGGCAAAACTTATCGCGTGACTGCACTGGGCTCTAATTGTTTTAGACTGGGGTTAGAAAACTGCACGCTAACTTTGCCCGAAGGGCTGGAAATCATTGAACAATATGCCTTTTATCAAGCCAGGATCACGGAACTTGCTTTGCCGTCGACGCTGAAAACCATCGCTGCGCAGGCGTTTGCAGGTGCCAATATTGTTAAATTGACGATTCCGGCGGGGGTGCAGTTATTATCTGGTACGTATATCATGCACGGTATGCATCAATTGGAATCGGTGCGTTTTTTAGGCGAGACAACATTGGAAGAATGCAATAATTTATTCAACCATAGTTTCAAATTAACCGAAGTGTATTTACCGAACACATTGACGACATTTTTCGATCATATGTTTGGAACCACTGGCATTAAAACGTTGGTCATCGGCGATAAAGTAACTTCTATCCCGTATAGCACTTTTACGCCAGCAGAAGCCTCTGGGAAATTGGGAAAAGTCGAAAACATTTATTACAACGGAACACCCGCGCAAAAAGCCACCATTGCCATGAGTAACGGCGATGACGGAACGGTTAATCCGGCGGCGGTTGCAAATTGGTATTATTACAGCCAAGATTACCGCGCGGCAGATGACAACGGCAACGAATATTGGTATTACGATGACAACGGCGATGTCGCGTTGTGGCGTGATCACCCCCACGTGTACGGTGAATGGGCGACCACCACGGAACCGACGTGCACCGCGGAAGGTGTGCGCGAACACGTTTGTGAAATCTGTGGGGAAGCCGCCGAGGAAGCCATTCCCATGGTGGAACACGTTTATAACGATTGGATGACCGCCACCGCACCCACGTGTACGGAGGACGGAGTGTCACAACGCGCGTGCGTAAATTGTGGTGGTACGGAAACCCAACCCATTCCCGCCACAGGACACAATTACAGTGATTGGGAACCCACGACGGAAGCCACTTGCACCGCGGACGGTATCCGTGAACGCATATGCCAAAATTGCGACCACAGCGAAAGTGAATCTGTTGCCAAA
>JAMPCO010000029.1 GCA_023666145.1 Prevotella sp.
GGGGGGGTACATAAAAATATTATGACATAATTTTTTAATTGGTACATCATTTGGTCGTTTGACGTACAAAATAATAGTGAACAAAAGGAGCAATTTATGAAACGAATGAAATTGAATTGGCGCGCATTGGTTTGTAGCATTTGCTTGTTGTTTGTCACAACCTTTGCTTTAAGCGCCTGCGGAGCAAAGCCAAATAAGGACGACTTGACGTTGGTATCCGTGACTTTGACGGGTATACCAACACAATATCAAGTCGGCGAAACCGTTGATTTCAGCGCCGCTAAATTGGAATTTAAGTACAAATCGGGAACAAGCGTGAATTACGAAATGGAGCAAGGCGAAATTGGGGTGGCTTGGGACGATCGCCAAGCAACCACTAAATTTGTTTTGGATCTTGGTGATTTGTCGCGTGACGTATTGACCGATGCCGACGTTGGTACCTACGCAATTACTTGTGACCTTGGTTTTGATACCTACACAGTCTTAACAATTACAGTGGTGCAACCCGTTAATTACGATTACAGTCAAGCCTATGAACTGTTGTCTTTTAATGCGGATTTGGTAAAAAATTATGAGGAAAACCGTACGAATACTAAGGGTGGTGAAGGTGCCATTTTTACGCAATCGGCGAACGGTGTTTATGCGGTGGGTGATGACAATCCATTTTATTTGCGACCGACTGTCCGCTTGATGCCCACCAATGGCAGTATCCAAGATGCGACATCGCCAGCCTTATTCCATGTCGATTTAACGGTAACGGACCAAAACCAGCAACCCGTGGACAGTGCGAAATACACTTTTGATAACGAAACGTACGGTATCCAATTTACCGATGGGCAATGCGTGGGAGAAGTATACACCTTGACTATGACGCCACACGATTTTGCTGCGGACGAATTGGTGGCGGCGGGCGTGGAAGCGGAAATCGTTTTACAGGTGCAAGTTTTCGACGGTTGGAACGCTTATGATGCCAGCGACTTGGCGCGCATGAACATGGTGGATTTGAACCAAGCAATCTCTTTACAAACTTGCAAAAACAGTGCCGAAGAAGTTTGGTTCAACGCCAACACGAAACAATACGAAGAACGCCATCTTTATACCGTTTGGAACGAATACTTCCAAGCCAATGGCATTGAAAATCGACCGATTAATGGTATCTTCATTCATAACAACATTACCGTGACCGAAAATGATTTACCACAGGCCTATTTAATCAGCGCGGACGAAGCCAATGCGCGTAAGACCGATGGCTGTGATACATCTGGAGCGGTGGGTACAATTCGTGATGACGTGTATTTGTACACCAAATATTTGCCGCAAGCCAGTGACACGTTCACCATGAACGGTAACTATTGGCAAATCGATTTCAGCCAACTGCAAATCCAACAAACTTATTTTGAAGATGACGAACTGAAATTTTATAACAAAGGCGACGAACATCACGCGTTAAACCGTTCGCAAGCGTTCGCGTTTATTGGTCAACAATTCCGTGATAACTACATTGGCGACTATGTTGCCAACGGTGGTTATGCCGACTTGGCGGCCGCCGCAGCGGGCAATGGTTTGGTAACGATTGATAATTTGAAATTGATCGGTAATGCCGAAAACTTTGATAAAACCGATGACGCACGCAAAATGGATGGCGCCAGTACTTTCTGCGGTTTGTGCGCAACGGGTAAAGCCACTTTGCAAGTCAATAACTGTTTGGTTAGCAAATTCTTGGACGGTTTCACGGGACGTTACGGTTCTTATAATTTAATCATCAGCAACAGCAAATGTTTTGATTGTGCCAGCACCGGCATTCAATTACCCGGTTCCAGCGGTAATGCCGTAACCAATTCGGTGTTCAAACGTTTTGGTGGCCCGTGCATTATCACCAGCAGTCAAGACCATGATGACGTGGCGACACCGTCAGGCATTACGATTGACGCAGATTCGGTGTTCGAAAGTTATGTGAACGGGGAAGAAACCTACTTTAGTATTTATAATGCGCAGACCTTGGTAACAACTTTTATGGCATACAACGATGGTATCACCACGAAGGGTGCCTCAATTGTTAAGGACGTGGATGGTAAAAAGAAAATCAATTTCGTTTGTTTGGCGATGACCACCGCGTTCTTGGGTGGTACCAAAGTCCCGACCGTGACGGTTAATTATGGTCAACATGAAATGGATACGCAAGCATTGGCAACGGCAGGTGCGGTGGTTCTGGGTGACGGTGCTTCAGCGGTCGTCAAGTATGAAGATACCGCCAAGCATTTGGGTTTTGCCACAACCAACCCCGCAGAATGCACCATGCTCAATGGTGAGGCTTTCCAACCAGATGGATTGTTGAGTGCACAGTTCCCGATCCCCAGTACCAGTTGCAAAATTTATGCTATCTTTGGTTTGTACCCAGCCGCATAACAATCAAACAAAATGATGAGAACAAACAACCCGACCAGCCGACGTGGCTGGTTGTTTGTTTTTGTACGTACGGTAATTACGCGGATTTAACTTGGCAATAAATTTCCACGGTATCCGACAGGTTGCTGCCGTCCGTGGTGCGAATGGTAACCCGCACCAAACGTGAACGCGTTAAATCATGGAACGTCACCAACCCCGAACGTTCGATGGTGGCATAGACGGTGGTTTCGCCCGTCGTTGGATTTGTATAGGTGGCATTTTCCAAAATAAATTTGACGTGTTCGGGGTGGGTGGCATCATCTGGCGCGTAGGTGTATTGTAACAGCACCGAAGCAGAATGCAGGGCTGGGTCGTAGGCGACTTCAATCATTTTTTGGTTGTAATTGGTCATAAAATCGTAATTGGTAAATTCAATTTTGTTCATGTAGACTTGGAATTGGTCGATGGAAACTTGGGTACCGAAAAACGTTACCACAATCACCGACAATAAAACGATCACCCCAATCGCAAAAATGACTTGCTTTTTCATGCGACCTCCCGATACAGCGCGTTCACTTTACGGGCGAACAGGCTTAACCGTAACGCCAGCAATGCCACCGCCGCACAACTTAATTTCAACCACACGCGTCCTTGTACGTCATTCAAAAAGAAGAACGTTAAGCCGAATACCACCGCGCTGAGCCCAAAACACAAAATAATCGACTTGGTTTCGGATTTGTGATTACCGTTGGTGTTCGGGTGCAAGAAATCAAATTCGGCGCTCCACAACAGATGCGTGAACATCACCGCCGTTAACATGACGACACAACCGATACTGTCCCAAACACTTAAATTGGCAAAGGATAAAAAAATACTGGTGGACAACCACAAGATAATTAAACTGGTCACCGCATTATAGGTCAGTTTCGGCAAAATGACTTGGCACGGGCGTTGCGGTTTGGTTTTGTTCAAGGGGAGTGCGGCGCCGTCACGGCTGTAAACCGAACTGACGTTAATGTTGTGCGCCAGACTGAACAAACATAAAATTAACACGTTGAACGCAATGGTCAAATAATCGCCGAGCAGGCGCGTATTGATGGCGGCGTAAATGCGGTTGACCAGTAACATCGTAATCGGCGCGATGATCAGTGTGCCAATCGTCACGGCGGTGATATTTTGGTTGCGGAGGTGGCGTTTGGTTTCGTAGACGCAGGCCGCCCACAACGGTGGCAGGGCACGATTTGGGCGCGGATGAGGGGCTTTGGCTTTGTTAAATTCAAAATCCTTGGTAATCATTTTCAAATACAGTGGGCGTGCCGTAACCATGTTGATGGCGGTCAGCACCACAATGAGAACCATTAAAATCAATGGTACTTGCCAACTGTAGGTTGTCCATTGCTGCAATGTTAATTGTTGGTACGTACCGCACAGGCAAGTGGTGACCGCGTACAGTGGCCAAAAAATGTTGGTGAACGTGGCTAAGAAACGACGGATAGTGACCGCGACGGTACCCCAGATGCGGATTAAATTGATGTTGGATGGAATTAAATTGATTGTATGCACGAAACCAAACGCGATAGCGATAATGGCGGCGGCGAACAGTACCGTTTTCAAAATCAAGTAACGGTTCAAGTAGCGCAGGACGTAGTGCATCGGAATTGACAGCAGTCCGCCCAGTAAGACGGGTACGGCGGTAAGCAAAATGAACATCAACGGTAACCACAGAAAGAAAAGCGGAGTACTGTGGCTGATCAAACCGTATGCAACGAAAATCGGAATCACAAAATTAAAGGCTTTGCGGTATTCGGCCAAATAATAAATCAGCATTTTCGATAAGAACAGCAAATTGGGGTTAACGGGATAAGTGACCAAGACTTGGTTGTCGGGGGATTGGTACAGGGTTTTGCTGAGTCCCACCGTGCAAGTCAGTAAGTTCAAAAACAAGATGACGGTCAAAACAACGTTCATCACCGCGGTCGGAATTTGGCTGACCGCCGAAAAAATGGTCAAACGTTGGCATAGAAACAGTACTAAATACGCGACCGCCGTCACAATTGCAAAACCGATAATCGTCCAAATGACCTTAAATAGCATTTGCAAGTGCGATTTCGTGAAACCGAGATTATATTTGCCGCGCATTTGCAGCGCCAGGAGTGTGCGGAATTTACGCATTGGTGGGTTCTCCTGGTTCGTTAATAATGTCCATATAGAATTTTTCCAAACTGATGTGCGCGCGTTGTAATTGCTGCAAAGTTTTTTGCGCCATAATTTGACCGTGTTTAATGATGATAATGCGGTCGCACAATTTTTCGACGATGTCGATTATGTGACTGGAAAAAAGCACAATGTTACCTTTGGCGGCGTGGGCTTTCATACATTCCTTCACTTGGTATATCGAGTCTGGATCCAAGCCCGTTAATGGCTCGTCCAAAATCCACAGTTTGGGTTCGTGGATTAAAGCGCTCATAATCGTGATTTTTTGTTTCATGCCGTGGCTGTACGTGCGAATCGGAGCATCAATATTTTGTTCCATTTGTAACTGGTCGGTCAGTTGCGCTAAACGCGCATCGCGGTCGGCGCGCGTTACATCGTATAAATCCGCCACGTAATTCAAATATTCGCGGCCAGTCAAATTTTCGTACAGCGCGTAATGGTCGGGGACGAACCCGAATTGGGCTTTCGCCGCCACAGGTTGTTTGATAATATCGTAACCGTTGATGCTGATACTGCCACTGGTCGGCGGTTGAATCCCGACAATACATTTAATCATGGTCGATTTGCCCGCGCCGTTTGGTCCTAAGAAACCTAAAATCTCACCCGCCTTCACCGTGAACGAAATGTCGTTCGACGCGTAGTGCGGACTGTTCCCGTAGCGTTTGCTGACGTGACTGACCACTAATTGGTTGATTGTCGCTTGATTTTGTTCCATTGGTTTCACACTCCTTTGTTCTGCTTTTATTTTACGACGTTGGCGTTCCAAGTCCAAATAAAAGTCTTGTATTTGGAACACCTCGGCGTACACAAACCACATCCCCGCACCAAGCGCCACGTACACGGTAAAAAACAAAAATTGGTACAACGGGTAAAAGGTCAAAGTTAACTCGTTGATTTGGAAACTGGCAACAATTTTGCGCGTGTTTTCCGCCCAGGTACCCAATTTAGATGCGATAAAATCCGAGTTAATAAAGAAGAAATCAATATCGGCCTTATAATTGGTGAACCACGCGTTGATGAACAAAACTAACAAAAAGTAAATCAAGAACCCGACCATGGAATAAATGAAGTAACGTAAATTCGGGCGCGGGTAAACCCTTAAAAACACAATCAACAGTGGCATCGCAAACGCCATAATGTGGTTAATCCAAAAACAGACCATGCTGACCCCAAACGCCCCCGCGGTGGTGCTGTAATCGGGTAATAACATGGCTAACGCCGCGCCCAGCACGTTAATAAAGAACGTGAAATAAAACAGACGGTCCCATTTGAAAATTAAACATAATGGGATAATGAACATCGCGGTATTGCATAAATGCAGCGGCCAACTGGTCGGGCGGATAAAAATGCTGAAATCGTAATCATAGACGTACGAAATCAAAGTGGTCAAGGCGATGTAAAGCAGGACCATGCGGCAAAATGTGGGGTCTTTGCGTCGCAACAAAAAGTAGATGCCAAACAAAAAGATTAGTCCTAAGTATAGATAGGCGCGGTGGTAAAAACCAAAATTGTCCACTTGACCTAAACCAATCGTGCCAACGAAAGTGTGCATTGCGTACGGTGGCATCGCAAACAGCAGCGCCAGCGGTAAAGTGCAGAGCCAAACCAACCAATCGTGACGGCTGGGGCGGGCGGTGGTTAACCACAAATCAATGGTGTACGCCAGCGAAAGTCCGATTTCCACACCCAGCATGGCGCCGCACAGGGTCAATTGGTAAGTACCGGTGAAAGAGTAACTGATGTGCGGTAATAAGATGACGCCTAACCCATTGGCCACCAATCCCAAGGTTTTCGCGTAGGTACCCAGTAAACTGAATTGGAAAAACGGGTACATTTGCAGCAACACCACGGATGCGAACAACAGCCACACTGCGATTAAAACGAGGGCGCTGAAAGCGGCGGACGAAAAGGGCAAACCGTAGGACAGACCGTAACAATTTTCAAACAATGAACTGTCCACGGCAAAATACCGCACAAAAAAGACGGCCAGTAACAGCAAGGATAAAATTTTTAAAACCAAGTTTTGACGGTGGCGCCAAAATTTATTGGTGAAAAACAGCAGGACTGCACTGCCGACCAAAGCCAAGGCGCAAAAAACGTAATTCATCATTGGTTGCCGTAGCAATTATAGCATAGTCCAAAGATTAAAACAATATGATCTCCATCCGCAAATTTGACCAATTGATGTGAAACTTTGCCCGAAAAAATGTGAAAAAGGACTTGACAAACGGGGGGGGGGGGGGGGGGTACCCTATCTTGGGGAATTGAAAACAAAAGATCAGGAGGCAATTATGCGAAAAACGGCTGGGGTGATGTTATGTGCGATGGTACTGGGGATGGTGGCATCGTTGA
>JAMPCO010000002.1 GCA_023666145.1 Prevotella sp.
TGCTTGCTTGCTTGCTTGCTTGCTTGCTTGCTTGCTTGCTTGCTTGCAAGTTTTCTGTCATTTGTTCCATAATAAAAATTATATCACACCCCCCACCAAATGGCAAGTACTAAAATTGGTTTACGGGTGCAAACAAAATTTGGCGGAGAGTTAAGATGTTTATACGCACCTTAAATTAATTTTTTCTGTGATAAAAATGAGATAACGCAAACATATTTTACTTATTTATAAATTCTAACATTTGGTCAATAAGTGCTTTCCAATCTGCTTTGCTTTTAGCACCAGAATATGCTTCACCAATTTGTTTGCCTTCGACATTTACAAAAATTGTGTATGGCAAATGTTCTGTGCTTGTAACGAATTGCTTTACGTTATTATCGTACACCTTCAAGTTCCTAAAATCTATGCTAAGTTCGCCAATAACTTCAACTGCGTCTTCCGCCGGTTGTTTGTTGTATTTATTAACAGGAATCCCTATTACCTGGAAACCCTTTTCCGCGTATTCGGCGTTAATTTCTACAAGCTCAGGGGCTTCCACCCTGCAACCGTCGCATTGCGTTCCCCATATGTTTATCATGGTAATTTTATATTCTGCAAACACGGTTTGGTCAATAATCTCGCCGTCATAATCTTGCGCTGTAAATGATGAAAATACACAATCTTTAATTGTGAAATCTCCATTCCCTTTGTTGTTGCCACATGCAGTAAGCGAAAACGCCGAAACCATTAAAACTATTAAAGCAAATAAACTATAAATTCTTTTTTTCATTATGCCACTCCTTTAACATATTCAATAGAAATTTGTTTATACAATTTCATTGTAAATTTTACAGTGCGGTAAGTTCCATCGCCATTGTCTGCCTTGAATGAGCAAACAGAACCAACTGCTGCTTTGCCGTTAATTGTAAGTTTGCCATCAGCAAAAGTTACAAAGTCATCTGCATTGTCGCTTTCAACAATAACATCGCCTGCAATGTCTAAGAACAGTTCTTCAATTGTTGAGTTGATTATCACCGTTGTGTCAGTGCGTGTAACACTGCCATTTGCCGCACTTTGTGTTACATTTACAGCAAATGTTATCTTTGCTGTTCCAAAGTCGTTATATTTTAAAGCCGAAAGGTCAGTTATTTCACTGCCACGAGATGCCGCTGTAGGACGGATGATTATTTCTGTTACTATGCCATTTTCAATTACCAAAGAACATGGTGCTTTCAAGGTTGCAAGCAGTGTTGAGATTCCTTTATCATTTCCCTTTATATCAAGTTCTATAGACTTGACTGCATTGTTCACATAAATCTTTATAGTATCGTAATTGAAATACAGTTTATTTGGTGCATTTTTTGCTGGTGCTGATACCTGTCCTTCCGAAGATACAAGCATATACGTTCCATCAGCAAGTCCGCTAGGCACTGTTATATCAGTTTTTTCACTGTTGCCGTATTTGTCTGAAAGGTAGAAATTTGCAAGTGGCTCGTATCCAAGAGGTGCTAAAAGTGCATCCCAATTCTCAGGAAGTTTTATCTCAACTGTCGCATATCCACCGCCAGGCATAACCTGAAACTTGTTTCTTGAGGTGTCGCCAGTAATAAGAAGTGGAGTTTGACCTTTTTTCATTGTGGCGAAAGTCCATATCTCGTCAGAAATTCCGCTATCTTTCAGCCAATCCGGAGTCTTTGTAAGTGCCGCGTCACTGCCGAGGTCTTTTTTAACCTTCTCATAGAATTCTTCAAATGTATAGTTCTTCTCTTGCTGACTACCCGTGTTCGCATAATAAAGTGCATATACACGCTCTATAAGCGGACGTCTTGCAGTTTCTATAAGAGCATCTTCAAGTTCTTCTTTCGTTGTATAATTGTTTGCAAGAGCAAATGCCACATCTCTTGTCATCAATACTGTTCGGTAAACTTGTGGATCAATAGTTCCAAGTCCGTTTTCTTGTTTTTCGGTAATATCAAAAGCCATTGCCTTCATAATCTCTTCTGCTTTAGATGTAGATGTTGCAACATTATTTCCCCAAGAAAGTGCTGAGCCTGCCGTTATTGTACTTCTATCCATATCATAACCAAGTGAAACATGATAAGGTTGCCAACCGGCTTCATAGCATGATTCTTCATCCTCAGCAAACGTGAATGATGTAAGGTAGCCGAAAGTTCCGGCTCTGTTTTCCTTTATATAATAACCACCAATGTTTAGCATTGCAAGGTCAATAAATCTTCCAAGTGCTTTGTTGGTTTCTTCGCTGATTGCACCTTGTCCAAAGTCTATACCCAACTGACGAGCAACTGGGCCATTAAGCCAAGCGTATGGCGACCAACCGTGAGAACTAATAAGTGTCCTATACCAATCACCGTGATCCATACATTCAACAAAAGCAATGCAAAGAGGCATAAACTCTGCTGGCACACCGCTCATTACTGCGTTTGCTGCTACGGTGTAAACATAATTCTTTCTATTTGCCATCAATATCATGCCGTCATCACCACCAAGCACATCATCTTCTTTATATGGAGTAAATTTTAGGTATTCTTTAACTTTAGCTTGTGTTGGCAAGCCTACTGGTAAACCATCTGTCCACTCATTATATTTCATGTAGTCTTGTACTTGGTCATTATTGCCATAATAAATTATTTCATCGTAAGGTCTTTCACCTTCGTTTTCATACAACTTTATTTCAGCTTTAGTAATCTGTTTTGTTAAAGCTGTCTTAATTTGTGGCCACACAACATGTCTTGCATTTTCTTTAAGTTGTTTTTCAGTATGTGATGCAAAAGCACCAGGATACTCTGCTGTACGCACCACTGGAACACCACGGCTTACACCAATAGAATGTACTTCTTCAACAAAGGTAGGAGATGCCACCATAACTGCAGGTATACCTATATACTCGGCTGCTATTGCCGAGCCTGTTTCTTTCATTGTACATATACCACAACCGCCATTACCACATATAACTGCATCAACACCTAATTCAATAAGCTTATTTTGAAATTTTTGCACTTGCGTATTGGTCTTAGTTTGAGATTCTTGTTCATCATCCCCAACATTCTTGGTTGGAACTGCAAAATTTCCAGCAGTACCAACTTGGTTGAACATGTATATAGTTACATTTTCGAATTCTTCTTCTATACATCTCTTCAATTCGAAATGAGTAGTTGAAGCCATAAAACTACCACCAACGAGAGCAATAGTCTTATTGTCAAGTGTGTCAAGACGCGGTGCTTGTTCAATCATATCAACTTTGCAGTACCCAACGGGAGAAACTACGGCGAAAACTTCGTTTCCGTTTTCGTCATATCTTGGAATATCACATCCATCAATACATTCAACCTCTTGTTTAGGTGGTGTGTTTATTTTTTTACAATAAACCCCCGTCAAAACACATGCTAAAACGCAAAGTATAAGCATGCAAGAAAAAATAATTATTGCGGTCTTCTTTTTTATAATTATCTCCTTATTTTTATTATAACAAATAAAATAAAAAATACGCAACCTATATAATTTCTAATAAGGTGCGTAAAGTTTTCTTTTTGGCGGAAGGGACAGGATTTGAACCTGCGGTACCTTGCGGCACACCTGTTTTCGAGACAGGTACATTCGACCACTCTGACACCCTTCCGTGGTGTTGTATTATAACATAGATTACCGACAAATATCAAATATATAATCGGCGATAATTTTTGCGCCGTCGTTGCCACCCGCGTGCAAAGTGTTGGCTAAACATTGGGATAATGTGCCAGTGTCTAACCAATTTTGGATTAACGCCCGAATTTGGAACGGATTTTCGCAACGCGCACCGCAACCGTTGGTGGTAATATATTGGTAATTTTTCGCTTCCTGCCCTGGGATGTGCCCCGTCACCACCACCGCCGTACCGCTGCGCGTGCCTTCCAACAACATATTGGGTCCCGCCTTGGTGCATAAAATCTGTGCCCATTGCAACAATGCGGGCATATCGGACACAAAGCCCAGCACTTCGACTTTGTCCAACGACGGATTTTGGGCTTTGGCGGACTGCAAAGCCGCGTACAAGCGTTCATCACGACCACAAACAAATTTAATGGCGACGCGTTCAATTTGGCACAGTTCACGCACAAAAGCCAAATTCTTGGGTAGATTGGTGGACGGATTCACCATTAAAATATGCACGGGGTCGGTCACGGTTTTGGGCACCGACGGCGGCGTAATGTCTTCGCGAATCGGGAAACCCGACAGTAGGATTTGCTCCGGTCGAAAACCCAAACGCAAATATTGTGCGTGAACGGCGGCGGTTGGCACAAACGTCATTTGCGCCCGACGGTCGCGCCAGACTTTGGGCGGATTGACCAAGTCAATCACGGTAATCAAAAACGGAATCGCCAAACGATTTTTCCGCAGTAAACGCGAAACGGCTTTGGTAAACATTCCATGCACCGAAATAATTACATCGGGTTGAAAGGCTTGGATTTCCCGCAACAGACCTTTTTTCACGTGGCGGTAAATCCAATCATGCATCATGCCAGTGAAAATTTGGGATGCGCCGTGCGCGATTTTCCACAGGAATGGGTGATTGATGGTCAAGGGAATGTAGCAATTTTCCATTTTTGTGCCGACCTGCCCCATTAACGGGAAGCAATTCACTTGTTTCACGGTACAGCCGAGTGCGGTCAAGCGCCGTTCCAAAGCGTTGGCGGCGGATTTGTGTCCCGTGCCCGTGCGTTCCGCCATGAGAATCATAACTTTGTTCATGGTCATTTTATATTATCGCAAATCAAGCACGGTCGCAATCATTTTCCCGTCAACTGCTGCACAAGCGCAGGTGGTAACGGCGTTTTGAAACTGCGGCACAGACTTTTTTGCAAATTGGGACTGTGCAAGCACGACGGGCATATGTGCGCCCCGCGTCCGTTCAAGCGCTGGGTGCCTTGCACTAAGAATTGACCGTTGACACGCACGACACGAGTCATGTTGGCAATGGGTTGCAATTTGCGGCAAACGCAGCAAATGCGGTTGACCGTGTGGGTGAGTTTATTCGCCACCGAGTGTAAATTCCTCAATGTAAGCGGCGTCTTCCGCGTTGGCTTTTTCTTCGCTCTTCACGTCGATTTTCCAACCCGTCAATTTTGCCGCCAAACGGACATTCATCCCCGCTTTACCGATGGCCAAAGACAATTTGTCGTTCGGCACGACAACGCGGGCGCGTTTTTCTTCTTCGTTGGCTTCCACGCGCAACACGGTCGCGGGCGATAATGCCGAAGCGATAAATTCCAACGGGTCTTCACTCCACGGGATAATGTCCACTTTTTCGGGACGAATTTCGTCCAAAATCGCGTTAATGCGCGCGCCCTTAGCACCGACGCAAGCACCAATCGGGTCGATATTGGCAATCATCGAAGCCACCGCAATTTTGGTACGGTAACCGGCTTCACGCGCCACGGCTTTGATTTCGATTTCGCCTTTTTCGATTTCCGGCACTTCCAACATGAACAAAACTTTGACAAATTCGGGACGGGTACGCGTCACAAAAATGTCGTTCGTGTAGCCAATATCTTTAATTTTCGGCACGTAAACTTTGACAAAGTCGCCAATTTTGAACGTTTGTCCCGGGAAATTGTTGCGTTCGTCCAAAATACCTTCCAAAGTGCTACCTGGGATTTCTAAGAAATATTTGCCGCCTTCGTAACGGTTGACTTTCGCGGTCACAATTTTGTCTTCGCGGGTGGACATCTCTTGCAACGCCGCATTACGGTTACGTTCTTTCAATTTTTGGTTCAAAACTTGTTTGACCGCCACCGCCGCCACCCGACCAAAGTCTTTGGGGTTTTCTTCTTGTTCCAACACGTCGCCGATTTTCGCGGTCTTTTTGATTTCACGCGCTTCGGACAAAGTAATCAATTTGTCGTAATCGAACGGCACGAAACCTTCTTCGTCACTGTCGAATTTTTCATCTTCGTCCGCAACTACGGTTTTGTAACTGTAAACGCGGATGGTGTTCCTTTCGGGGTTCAACGCCACGCGCGCGTTCATGGCTTCCCCATGGGCTTTGCGGAACGCCACGGATAAAGCCTCTTCCAAGTCCTTAATAATTTCGCTGACTTCCATGCCGCGTTCGGTGGCCATCATATTTAATGCGACGAAAAAATCTTTTGATGTCATTTCATTCTCCTTTTATGCTTCCCAATCTTTACCGTCAATGCCTTCACTGCTGACCGATAAATTGTAATTTTCGCCCAGTTCACGGTCATTGGCTTCAATGATGGGGTCAATTAACCGTGTCACGGTTTCACAATCGGTGTGGTCAATGCCACCATCCTTGTCGATGTAAAAACACAATTCATGGTTTTTCCAAGTTACCCGCAACAATGTGTACCCAGCATCGGTAATCACTTTTTGGCATAAATCACGAAATTTGTTTTCCATTGTCCACTCCTTTTTTGGGCTAAAAAAATGGACCTGACCGGCCCACCTGTTTTAGGTTAACACATTCTAACCCGAATTGCAACTGTTTTGTGCGAATTTATTTGCGCGTGACCGAGACTTCGGTTAAAATCGCCGAAATGATTGCGCAGATACCGAACCAAAATACCCCGAGATTAGGGATGTATTTCACCGAAGTTGTCAAAATTCTTTCCGATAAGACACTGCAACCACCAATCGCCGTTGCCATAAAAATTACTGCGCACGCCGCGACCGCCATACCAACGCCAATCGCCGACCATTTGACCGCGGGATGCTTGATAAAAAATCTTAAAACTAACAGTACCGCCATCGCAGCAAGTAACACCAATGACACAATCAACATCACACGCGCAAATTGCCAATTACCAATTTTATCAAAATTTTCCATGTCGTTAATGTTTTCAAACCATTCGCCCAGGCCCCAATTTTCTTTCACACTGTACCCCGATAAAGATTCGCGGCTTTTCATCGTAATAAAATTGAACAATAATCCCAAGCAAGCCAATGCCGCCGTCAGGAAACTGGCCACCAAGAGTATCAAGTTAACCGCTTTGGGTGATATTTTGCTTTTCCCTCTCCTCATATTTTATATATAGCATCAAACGGCGCAAAACGTCAAACGGGTTTTCGGGTTTATTTGATTTTGGTGCGACTACGTGCCAATTCTGTATTGTCTTGTTTACGGTTTTGCAATTCTTTGACGGGATGAATTTTGTCTTGATAGCGGTAATCTTGTCCCAATTTCGCAATTGTTTCCGCCACGACCACATGACTGGCGGTAGTATTGACATCGGCAATCACTTGATCTTGGTAACGGAAGAAATCGGCGTTCGCAGGTAAATTCATGACGTCCACATAATGTTGACGATTACTGGTCAACATCACCGTTCGTTCCAAAACATCGCGGATGTATTCTTTGTTGGTACCCAATTGCAAAAGGTTCGGAAAATCGCCTTTGCCAATCACTTTTTTGGGTGCAGTTTTTTCGTATTTTTCCAACAGGCTGCACGCTAATTTCAAATGCGCGCATTCCATTTCGAAGCAATGTTCCCAAATTTGTTTGATGTACGCCACTTCTTCTTGTGCCGCCATACTGCAATACAAATATGCTTCGGTGTATTCGTGTAACACCCACTGCTCTAACCACGTACAAGTCGGGTCTTTCAAACTTTCATATTGGCTGACGTGTTGTTCTTCCACCATGCCAATTTCCGCATATAACTGACGTCCTAAATCATTTTTGTACCATTGCGCAATGTTCATGTAATAATTCATGGTTTGCTGTTCCGCCGCTGTGATAATATTCGCGACTAATTTGGAATAAAGGTCGCTTTTGTTGGCGTTCATGGCTTTGCGCAAATCGTCTTTGGGATAACGATGGTGTGCCAAAGTCGGCCGTCCTGGCATAATTTCGGTAAATTTGCCCACCAATTTGGCTGGGTCTGCCCCTGGCACATCTAACAGCATCAAATTACTAAAACGATATAAATGATCAAAATCTTCCAACAACGCAAAGTTCAAGGCTTCAATGTTGGTTTTATCCACATCGGTCTGCGCCAAAGTCGCGGTTAAATCAATCGCTAACTGTTCATAGGTAATGGTGGTTTCCAAAATACTTTCGTCCAAGGGCTTCAAACACGCAATCATTTTTTGTTGTTGCTGCTCTTGTTTGCGGACGACCGCCAACGCGTCCTTAATTTCTTGCTGCTCACAATGGCGTGCAAATTGGTGCAAAAACCAAACGCTTTCGTATTCGGTGCCATTCATCAAAATTACACGCGTCTTGGTATACGGGTTAGTCGTCTTTTTGTTGTACGCCTTCGGGTACATGGCATTGAATGACATAAAGTATTCATCGACTGCTTTGGTAGGAAATTCTAATGGGTTCATTTTTACACTCCTTTATAGTGCAATTATGTCCCGCGATCGTTTTTTTAATCACTAACTTATGTTGGTGGCCGGGGTGGGACTTGAACCCACACATCGTTGCCGATATCGGATTTTGAGTCCGACGCGTCTGCCAATTTCACCACCCGGCCAAATCTATTATGTATTATACACTACCCAATTGGCTTTGTCAAAACAATTCGCATTGACAATGCCACCCAAAATTGCTAAATTAAAACAACCTACGTGGGAGTTTAGCGCAGTTGGTTAGAGCAACCGGCTCATAACCGGTCGGTCCATGGTTCAAGTCCATGAACTCCCACCAAGATTCCGTCAACGTCCATGGTTCTGTCCACTTCGTGTCCAGATGCCTCACTCACTTCGTTCTACTCGTTCGTTCGTCATCAAGTCCATGAACTCCCACCAAACAAAAACCCTGCCATAAACTGACAGGGTTTGTGCATTGGGCAATCAATTTTATTTGATTTCGATGTGGCGACGGGTTGGCTTGTGTTCTTTGGGAACCGTAATCGTCAAAACACCGTGCTGCAAAGCCGCGTTGATTTGTTTTTCGTCAATTTCACCAACATAGAAACTACGCGAGCAGGAACTGGCAACGCGTTCACGACGTAAAAGTTTGCCACGAGCACTTTGGGCGTTGTTGTTCGTTTTGTTGGCGGCAATCGTTAAATAACCATTTTCAAAACCAATGTTCAAATCACTGCGTTCAAAACCTGGTACTTCCACTTTGAATTCGTAACCGCTTTCGGTTTCTTCAATGTCGGTGCGCATCACATTTTGCAAGTTATTCATTTCTTTGCGGAACGGGCGATCCCAAAAGAATTCATCCCACAAAGGGTGAAACAACCCTGCTCCGTAGTCCGTGTACAACGTTACTTCGCGATCCTTTTTGTCTTCATGATTGTTTTTCATTTTTTCCTCCTATTATATTTTTTGTCTTTTTGAATAACTTTATACGTTATTCTGCTAGATTATATTATTGTTTGCTAGCACTGTCAAGTGTTTATTGCTATTTTTTTTGAATTTATCAACCAATGAAGGAATCTTGCCCCAACGCATTTTGTGTGATAAAATGTAATATGGAATTAAACAGTACCTTGCAACGTTGTGGCGAAATGTATTTGAAATTTGATACCAACGGACGTCCCGAATACGGATTCACTTTTAACGCCGACCAACGCGCGTTGACCAAATTTTACCACTTGCAAAATCCGTCGTTAATCGATACGGTATCACGCGGGATTAAGCAGATTGAATTACCCATTTGGGACGTACCACAAACACCAATCATTGCGGACAACCAAGCAATGTTGAACGCGCTGCGTAACAGGCAAGATCCGATAACCGAAAGGACCTTAACCGACTATGCGCAAGGCGGCATTCGTGTTGCGAATGGTTGTTTCCAGGGACTGCATGAACTGCTACTGGTCATCCCCAGTAACTATTCTGTGAAATTGGATGAAGACTGCTTTGATCGCCACGCCAAAATTGAGTTGGTTCTACCAGCAGAAATGGAACTGAAACAAGTGTTACGTAAATCGAACACAAAAAATAATTCCGTCCACGAAAATTGGACCTTGGTGGCGCATCGTGATTTTAATTTAACCAATAACCTTGCCCAATCCAGTTACGAAGTCCGCGACTTCCGCCCCACCGATGCACGTTGCCAATTTACCGTAACGCACCCTGCTAAATTACAACATTGCGCCGTCAGCCCGAAATTAACAAATTTAAAGATCCGCCCCGACGTCAGTCCGTTATTGGACGAACATACCCGTTAACAACGCAAGCCAGTATAAACTTTGGGGCTAATTGTTTGATTGGAGATAATTATTTTCGACCAAATGGTAACTGGCGTCCAATAATGTCTTTAATTGTGCCATGTCGGTATCTTTGTCTAACAAGACGCTCAGCCAATTTTGCTTGTTCATGTGATAAGCGGGAAAATAATGTTGGTGGTCAATTATAGTTTGAATCTGCGCCGTCGGCAATTTAAGGTTGATGATAAAGACTTTTTCCTTGCCTGTTAACCCTAATTTTTGGCACGGGATATCCATAACAACCGCATACCACTTTTGTTTTTTGACGGTTTTGAAAGTACAATATGTGGGAAACTCCGCCCACGGATTGGCGTGCGGCGTATGATAAGTTTGTTCACAATAGGCAATGATGTCACGTTGCGCGTTACGGCAACACTTTGCCAAAATATCGTCCAATAAGTCATTGACCGCCGCTTTAACCGCACTACCCCCTTCTTTGGCTTGAAACGGCAAAAAATCATCATTGAAAGTGCGGTCAATCACCCGCACATCAAAATGCGATGCCGTAATGTGGATGGTGGCCACTAAATTTTTGATCGGTAAATTCCGTTGTAAAAGCCAACCACCGTCTTGTGCGGTAAAACCATACTCCCGTAACTTTTCCGCAATCGGTTGGTAACTGTGCAAAACATTACTGTAATCCATGCTGTTGCTCCTGACGGTAATTTTGCAATGAAATGAAAACATGAAAGACAGCAAAGACCAACGCACACAAAATTAACAGGATACTTGCTATCAAAATCCCCGCCACCAAGAACAGCACCGACGGAATCGTGGACAGCAATAACGTGCGCGCTAAACTTTGATGTTTGCTAAAAATCAGCCAAACCAACCAGTACGCCACAATCAAAATGGTATTCAAAACAACGTAAATGATTGGTCCCGTAGATAAATAGAAACCAAAAACTGTAGGCGGTAAATTAAACACCATGGTAAACATGACCCCATAGCGCCCAATTTGTTCCATGATACTGGCAATTTTGTTGGGAGGCTGTGGTTGGTCTTGATTTTTTATAGCGTAAATCAGGTTCGGTAACAACAGCAAGACCACGAACACTAACCCCAGATAATTAAACCACCCTGTAATTACCCCATCGGACATCACCATACTGTACCACAGACCCTGGCATGATGTAAAATTGTAACAACTAAAATTCACCGGGCAAGAAAACATAAGCCCATGGGCCACCCAGCAATGCCGTCACCAAATACGCCCGACCACGTACGACATTCGCTGGAGTATCGGTACGCGACGCAACATCACCAAATAAATCGGCGGTAATTTCCCATGGTCGGTCGTAATACGGGCGTACACTCAGTTCCAATGCCGACGGAATACCAATGACCATTAAAAATGTTACTGGACCTAAAATCAATTGTTGGACGTTATGTCCGAACTCATGTTTGACGGCATCCGCATCAGTTTCCCCACGGGCAAGCAAAACCGCGCAAAACGAACCTGAACGTTTGAGATGATTATTACGGAAATAAGGAACCCCCTGGTAAAAAGACACGGATTGCGAAGATACAACCTTGGCTGCGTCCGAATTAAACGGATTATACTTAATCTGCTGCAGATCTTGCCGCAAAGTCGTGTTAAAAATTGAACCGACGCAAACCCCGACATACGACCCCGCAGAAACCAATGTTTGCAAACCCAGACCCCCAATCGGCCCGTGCATTAAAATGACAACCACGATAGCGATAACCAGCGTTTTCTTGGCTTGTTTCATACAGTATGATACTATATCACAATGTGCGCGAATTGTATCACAGTATCCTTAAGTGATTAAGGGTGGATTTTCGCAGTTTGTTGTGATTGAATTTTCTTTTTCATGGTTAAAAAGACGACCCAACACACCAACCCACCAACAGATACGGTTGAAATGATTAAACCAATCGTTTGGATCGCCGTCCCCGTATATTTGAATTGAATAGTGCCCGCCAAGCCATCCGTTATCACGCGTGATTTTCCTGTATCGCTTTGCACCACTTTTAATTGCCGCACTGTTCCATCGCCAAGCGTAATCGTAGCGGAATATCCTTGATAGTAAATGATGGGTAAGTCGTAATAGGTATTTTCGTCATCGGCAACAAAAGTTATGTCGGTTGTATACGCTTTGCGTTCGTATGCCACCGTTTGGTTTTGTTCATCGAGTAAATCTGTTGATAACCACCATTTATTTTCCGCATACTTCAATTTCAATGGCACGTATTCAAACAGATTTCCCGTCTCGCCCCGCATGATTCCCTCTTGTGTTGGATTCTCGATCGTATAAGATTGTTGTAAAAATACCAGCAAGTTATTATAAACTAAACAAAAGATGGCGATAAAACATAATGTCACAACCAATAAGCGTTGTTTAATTTTGTTTTTGGAATGGAATAAATATTGCAATTCGATAACAAGCGCTATTGACAACATAACCGTCGGGATTGTGTTTAAGCGCCAAGGAAATTGCAACATGGCAATTGGTGTCTTTTGCAAATAATGCCAAGGGAATGCCGCCGAAATCACCAAAATTAAAACACCCGAGATAATTAAAAGTTTGTCTAAAAATTTAACGGTTGCCAAATTTTCCGCATCTTTTTGCACCAAAAACCTTAACAAAAAAGGAATTAACATGATTGCACCCATGCCGTACACTGAGCCGAAAAAGAGATCAAATAAACTGTAGGCGGCATCCGTAAGCACCGCCCAACCTTCGGCTACGCAGTAGGTATCCGCAAAATACATTTCCAAAAAACTAAAAATTTGGTAGGCACCAACAGCCACGAACACAACCAAAGCCAAAAGTGATTTCAACCAAAATTGTCTTTGCTTGCATAAGGTTTTAGCATGGCACAACACAAAGATGATTAACACCACCGCGGCAATGACCAATGAAGTCATATGCGAATACAGCAAACCAATAAAACTTATCGAAAGCAGCCACGGCCTGGAATAATTTTCTTTTAAGAGATTGTAAATTCCCAAGAAAAGCAACAACAGAAAGATGATGCCAACGATTTCGCCGATTGCACCACGGTGAAAAATATCACCAAAAATGTAGGGTGATAAGGTAAAAATCGTTGCGCAAATCATTGACCAATTTTTATCGAAAAACTTGCGCGCCAAAAAGAACATGGTCACAGCAATTAAAATGTAAATCGTCAGGATAAAACCTAAATAAGTGACTTTCAGCGGTACACCCATTAAAACGAACAAGGCGGGAAGATACAAGAAGATGTCGCCATAAAATAACGAACTGATATACCCTGCTCCGTTGTACCAATCAGCGTAATACTTAACTGGGAACTGGCCGCCCCGTAAACCGTCGGCAATTGATTGAACCCGACTGGCGTGAAATTTGACATCGTCAAAATAAATATCACCATTCTTCACCCAGACCGCCAGCGTGCAGAAGATTATCATCAATAAACAGATAGCAAAGGTAAATAACGTTTTGTGCTTGGCTAAGTGTAAACCCAGTGTTGTCTTAAAATTTTTTTCACTTTTTTCCATGGTAAATTTATCCCAAGTTTATCTTATCCAGCCAAAAGATAGCAAACAAATTTTTAATTTGGTGATACCGATGACAAAATTGGTGGAGACGCCGGGGATTGAACCCGGGTCCGATTGGAATCATGTTCGTACTTCTACATACTTAGTCGTTAGAGAATTGCTAACCACCAATTTAACGACAAACTGTTATGGTTAGGGCCGACTTTTGGTGCCGCGTCACGTCACCGTCATGCCGTGGTTACGTTACGCCGTTGACTCTTTGTTTGCGAACGGTCGTTGGAAAGAGTTAAAACGTGTCGTTCGCCGATACTTTAACCGCGGTTAAGCAGCCAAAGCATAGGTGTTTGCATTGTTATTTGCATTTAATTTTTGCAACCAATTAACGTATGGTTACCCCGCCGGTATGCTTAACGAACCGTCCGCCAACCGTCGAAGCCAATCGCCCCCACGAAAAGACCAAAACAGTCCTGTTATATTATAGCACAGTAACCGATAAAATTGCAACGACATCGTGCATAAACATAGCAATGGTCGATTTACATAATGACGCCTTGTTAGCATTACCGCCCGAACAACTGTTACCCTACTTGCGCCAAGCCAAATGCGCTGGTGTTGACGAAATATGGTTGTCGGTGTGGACCACCGAATTAGGACATCCGTTAACTGTCATCGCCGAAAAGAAGGCCTTGTTGGATACGCTTGCCAATGACCCGCAATACCCCATTTGTCGCTTGCACGTGGAAGACGCTTGGTTTTTAAGCACCGATAACATCGACGACCTGCTGGTATTACATCCACACAGCGTTGGTTTGACGTGGAACGATGCAAACCCGTTGGCTGGTGGCGCCCACAGCCGTAACGGCATCACACCATTGGGCTATCAGATGATACAACGACTGGAAGCCGCCGGAGTGCAAATTGACACTGCCCACCTGAACCGTCGCAGTTTTTGGCAATTCGCCCATGTAACCACGCGACCATTGATTTGTACGCATACCGCTATGCACGCGGTTCATCGTCATGCGCGCAATCTTAATAACCGTCAAATCCGCGCCATTATCAATTCAGGCGGTTACATTGGTATCGCCTTAGTTCCGAAATTTTTAACGAAAACCACTACATCTTGTGGTATTTATGATTTAGTAAAACACATTTCATATTTCAAACGTCATTTTGACGGCACTGCACTCCGTTGGGGAACGGATTTTTACGGTACCGAACAATTACCCGATGGTATCAATGACTATCGCGATATAAGGTATTTATTGCAAGCCCAAATTATCGGTTATTCGGTTTTACGCCAGCCCATGCTTGCTTATCAAATCGGGCGTACTACCGCCCCGCGGCGCTTACTGATTACCGCGGGGATGCACGCCCGTGAATGGATTGGCACGTTAGCCTTACAAACTTGGTTAAAGCAACCGCCGACACCGCCCGACGACCTTTGTATCATGATGGTACCATGTTGCAATCCCGACGGCGTACGCTTAGCCACCACGGGCTGCACGCATTTACCCCGCCGCCGCCAAAAATTTCTAATTCACGTCAATCATCGTTCTCAAGACTTCAGTTTATGGAAAGCCAATCTACACGCGGTCGACCTGAATGTTAATTTTGATGCTGGTTGGGGGCAAGGACGCACCAATTTAACCACCACTGCCCCCGCCAATTACATCGGCCCCGAACCGCACAGCGAACCCGAAAACCGCGCTTTATTACGCTTAATCAAAAATTTCCACCCTACCGCCAGCATCGCATTGCACAGCAAAGGTAAGGTCATTTATTACAGTAGAACGGAAGACCAAGCCACCGCCGAATGTTTGGCAAAACTGACCCAATTTCAAGCCGTATTATCCACGGGGTCTTATGGTGGATTAACCGATTATCTCGCCTTACGTCACGGGATTCCGTCTTTCACAGTTGAATTGGGCGACGATGCCTTGGCACACCCATTGGGCAGTGAACATTTGCCCGCCATTATGCCGTCGGTCAATCAAATCATCAATTATTTTTTCACGGGCGAATAAAACATTTCGCCTTCATGACTTTGGAAATAAACACCAATAATGTGCGGACGTTTACTGTTAATAATGGTATACGCCGCACGTTTGCGGGCACCACCAATAATGTTACCCGCGACTTTCATATTGGTTTCAATAAACACATTGTACGCCCGAATCTGTCCCATGTTATCCACCACGGTAATACCATCAAAGTTCAACATCGTGACGAATACATCCGACATGGTGGTTAGTTTTTGTTCGTTATACTGGTTCGTTTGTGCAAACAATTTAGACAAGTTAATGGGTTCGGTCAACCAGATGCCGTCTTCAAAAAACGCATCGGGTTTATATTCTGAGTCCACCACCACGCAAATCGTACCTTCCACCAAGCGCGACACGTTACGGAAAATATTGCGGTACATATTTTTAATTTCTTGCAATTTTTTGGCACTGGTACGCAATTTAGAAAAACTGGCATCGACAAACTCTTTAATTTCGTCTTCCCAGTTATTCACCACCCGAATGTCCAACGCAAAATTGACGTTTACCACCCGTCCTTTCAAACTGCGCATGGTAATCGTCCAAGTATTTTCCGCGTAAACGTAAATGCCAAACAATTTATTGCTTTTTTCTTGCAACACCTCGGATTTGAATAAAATGGTTTCCAAGTTTTCGTCTTTGATACTGTTGATAATGCGGAAGATGCCGTATTCGATTTTGTCATCGTTAATCGAAACGTAAACACACCAATAAAGGTTACAGAACGGAATCAAACTTTTCAAACGGGAAGCAAACATATTTTCGTTGACATCGTTAAATAATACAATTTTTGTTGCGTTCGGGATACTTTTTACCACCGCATCAATGTTGTTCGTAAAGAAAATGGCGGGTTTATATTTTTGCCCTTCTTCTTCATAATTCGCGATTTGCGGAAAAAAATTCAAAAAACGGTTTTGCAATTTTAACGGGAATGTGCCCGAAAATTCTGTCGTTAAAAAATCAACGATTTTGGTCTTAGCATCAATGTAAAAGATATTTTCGTTCACTATCCTAGATGTACACTATTTTGTGCCGCGAAGTCAAGAATTTCTTGATGTATTTTATTGATTTCCGTTTTGTCAAGCGTTTTTTCAGTACTAGAAAGGGTGAAGGTTAAGGTAAATTTATTGCCGTACACCGCTTTCAAGCAACGTTTGGTGACCAACGGCTGGTTATACCGCGACCATAGCGCGTCCAATGTGGCATAAGAATCATGCCAAACGAAGGTAAAATCTAATTCGGTTTTGGGAAATTTGGATAAGATTGGGGCTTTCCCCTTTTCGGCATTTTGAAAATTCAGCGCTGACAAATCCACTTCAAAGCCCACCGCGTTTGCCATGATTTGCGGATGAATCACACCGATACTGCCTAGCACCGCCCCATCACGTAAAATCTGAGCGTGGTTGGTGGGATGATAAATCGCAATTTCCTCGCCTTGCATTTGGTACTGAATCGGGGTCCCCAAATGTTCAAATAATGCGGTGACCATTTCACTGACGGCTTTGTAATCCATACCAACCGCTACCCCAGCCAGATGTTCGGATTCACTACCGTCTTGGTTGATCACACGCCCAATTTCAAACACACGCACGTTAGTCTGTGTTTTATTCGCCGCCGCCACGGTCAACATACTGGGTAACATGGTACTGCGGATTTGATGATCATCTTGATTAAAGGGATTGGCAATCGTGGCATAAGACGGTGCCACAATTCCCAGATGTTTTAACGCTCTGGTATCATACCAGATGTTAGTATGGACTTCACTGAAAGCATATTTCCACGCCAATAAATTTTTCAAAGTGTCTTTGGCTTGGGTGGCGGGAGCACACGGTACTGGTGCGACTTTCACGGACGGTGCCACGGGCACAATATTTTGATAGCCATAGTTGCGGATAATTTCTTCGACCACATCGGCTGGTGTGGTAATGTCTTTCCAACGGCGCCATGACGGGACAGTGACCACAATTTTATCCGCGGTAATTTTGGGTTGGAAACCCAAAGCGGTCAATTTGCGTGTCATCATCGCATCTTGCTGGCTGAAATCTACACCAGTAAAACTGTTGAGCATTTTTTTCGTCACCGTGATTTTCAAAATTGGTTGCTGGGCGGCTGGGCTGGTTACCCGGGTAAATGCCGATTGCACGGTGGCTTGTGGTGCGTATTGACGGATTAAACGTAAAATCTCGGCCGCCGCCAACCAGTTCAATTCAGGGTCTAACGCTTTTTCGTAACGCATACTGGCGTCACTACGAATTCCAACGGCAACCGAAGTGCGACGGATGTTGGCAGCGGCAAAGGTTGCCACTTCCAAAACTGTATCCGTGGTTGCGGTGGTAATTTCGCTGTTTTTACCACCCATAATTCCCGCCAAGGCGATGGGTTTACCGTTACTCTTAATGAACAACATCTCTTTGGTAGCGGTGACAACATTGTCTTTCAAGGTTGTAAACTGTGTGCCTGTTTTCACTGTTCCAACACTGATTTTGTCCACTTTTTGCGCATCAAAAGCGTGCAACGGATTACCGAACGCCAACATAATATAGTTCGTCAAGTCGACCAAGAAACCGTGGCTGTTGTGTCCTAATTTATACAAGCGGTTTTGCATTACATCGGGCGATGCTACTCCACCGACATTGGCGACTTTGATTGCACCATAGGCTAAACAATGTTCGTTTTCAATTTTGATATCCAGTGGCGGTAACTTGTCGTATTCATGCACCAGCGCGGTATCAAGTGCTTGTAAGGGTCGGTCAAAGATAACCGCCAATTCACGGGCGATACCGTAATGTCCCCATAAATCGGGACGGTTGGTAATGCTCTTGTTATCAATATCAATGATGTCATCTTGCAAGCCGTGCAACACTTTGGCAATTGGTGTCCCCAGTTTGGTTTTGGCGGGCAATTCTATGATGCCCTCGTTTTCGGCTTTGTAGCCCAACTCCGCGTAAGAGCAACACATCCCATAACTGACCGAACCGCGGATTTTGGCGGGTTCAATTTTCGTACCGTCGGGCATAATCGTGCCAACCGTCGCCACCGCCACCACAATGCCTGCGCGCGCGTTCGGTGCACCACAAACAATGTTCAACGGTTGTTCTTGGCCAATATCGACCGTTAATAAATGTAAATGATCACTTTGTGGGTGGGCTTCACAAGTCAAAATTTTACCGACGACGACACTTTCCAAACCACGACCAACAGATATGACCTCCTCCACTTCACAAGTGATTTGCGTTAATTTGTCCGCAATCTGTTGTGCGGTAATTCCTTGCAAATCAACGTAATCTTTTAACCAATCAATTGAAATTTTCATCGTTTTATCCCTCGCAAAAATTCTAAGTTACCTGAATTCAATAAACGGATATCGTTAATCGCGTATTGCATCATTGCCATACGCGTTAAACCGAACCCGAACGCAAAACCTTGGTATTGATTCGGGTCAACCCCCGCCATTTGCAAAACATTGGCATGAATCATGCCACAACCGCAAAATTCAATCCAACCCGAATGTTTGCAGACACTGCAACCTTTGCCACCACAAAACGGACAACTGGCATCCAATTCAAAACCTGGTTCCACGAACGGAAAATAGCCAGGGCGTAAGCGGACTTGAATTTCTTTCTCGTAAATTTCCGACAAAATAGTTTTCATAACGTAAATCAAATTCGCAATGGAGATATCTCTCCCAACCATGACGCCTTCACATTGGAAGAACGCAAATTCGTGGCTGGCATCCGTGGCTTCGTTACGGTAGCAACGTCCAGGAAAAATCGCCGAAACTACGGGTCCGTATTTTTTCAAAATTTCATGTTGCATGGCCGATGTTTGCGTTTTCAATAATTTACCGTTAGTTAACCAAAATGTGTCTTGCATATCCCGTGCTGGGTGATCGGACGGAATATTGACCGCGTCAAAATTCTCAAATTCGTTGACAACTTCGTTACCATCAACCACCAAGAACCCCATCGAGCGACAAATATCGGACACGCGCCGTGTAAGATAAGTAATCGGGTGCAAACTGCCCTGCGGCTGGTTTATGGCAGGGATCGTAATGTCAATCAGGGGGTCATGTTTTAATTTTTCGTTGACTGCTTTAGCACGTAAGGCGGCCTGTTTTTGAAAAAATTGCGTTTCAATCGCGCGTTTCAAAGCGTTTAAGCGTTTGCCCGCTTCGGCGCGTTGTTCCGCCAACAAATCTTTCAGCCCAGCCAACATCTGGGTCAATTTACCTGTTTTTGAAAGATAATTTTTGTGGAACACCGCCAATTCGGCTTCGGTCTGGATTTGTTCCAACTCCTTTTCCATGTCGTCCATACAGTTTTCAGTATGGCATATCTTTGAAATATTGTAAATATTTATTCAAGCACGAATTGCGTTTTTTGGTGTAGGTGTTGCTGACCATTTTTTGGATGTTTTCCTGTTTGCCAACCAACATGACCAGCCGTTTGGCGCGTGTCACCGCGGTATACAACAAATTGCGCGTCATAATCATGTACGCGCCCGAGACGACCGGAATCACTACCGCGTCAAATTCGCAACCCTGACTCTTATGCACGGTAATCGCATACGACAAAGTCAATGCCGCCAGTTCGGAACGCGGATAAACCGTCACGCGCCCGTCTTCAAGTTCAACCGTGATTTCGCCGCTAAATTTGTTGATTGCGACGATTTTACCGATGTCGCCGTTGAAAATACCTTTTCCCTCTTCGCGATTTTTAACCCACGCCTGTTTGTAATTGTTAACCGTATGCATCACGCGGTCACCTTCACGAAAAATGGTTTCCCCGTACAATAATTCGGCCTTGTCGGGCGCGGGCGGATTAATGATCGCTTGCAAGCATTGATTCAAATTGATTACCCCCGCCGCGCCCAATTTCATCGGTGCCAAAACTTGCACTTTACTGGTATCCACCCCAAGATATTGTGGTAATCGTGATGAACATAACCCCAATATCTCGTTTTTCATCATTTCAGGGGTTTCCGCACTGCTGTAAAAGAAATCCGAACTTTGGTTATCCAAGATTGGCATTTCGCCGTTGTTAATGCGGTGCGCGTTAATCGCAATCGTCGCATTGGCGCCCGTGCGGTAAATTTGGGTCAAGCGGATGGTCGGCACAACCCCCGAGGCAATAATGTCTGCCAAAACATTGCCCGCCCCCACCGACGGCAATTGGTCGCTGTCGCCGATGAAGACTACCTTGGTGCCCGCCAAAATTTTGCGTAATAACGCCGCTGTCAGCAAACAATCGCACATCGAAACTTCGTCCACAATCACCATGTCTTGCGTGATGAAACTGTGTTGCGAGTCGTGCGAAAATTTTTCCAAACAACGGTGAATCGTCATCGCCGACTGCCCCGTCGTCTCTTCAATCCGTTTGGCGGCGCGCCCCGTCGGTGCCAACATTTGGGTGCTGAGTTCGTTGGCGCGGTTCAAGTACAAAATGGCTTTGATGATGGTGGTCTTGCCCGTGCCAGGCCCGCCCGTGATCACGGTCACACCGCCCGTCACCGCTTGCTTGATGGCCAATTTTTGGGTCGCGTGGAAAGTTATCCCCTGTAAACTTTCGTAATGGGCAATCAAAGCGTCGACGTTATCGGGCGCTTTGGGCTCCTGCATCAATAACAACAATTTTTGCGCAATCGCTTTTTCGGCGTTGAAGAAACGGATTAACTGTAAACCCTGCACCCCGTCAACATCGACCGCGACCACAATGCGGTCAAGGCATAATTCGTTGATAATCGTGTTGAACGTCGGGGTCAATTCTTCCATTTTGATGCGCAATAAATGGCAAACTTTGCCGATTAAATCGGGCAAAGTCACATACGTGTGGCCGTCGGTTTCCGCACTGATTTTCAAAATGTGCACCACGCCCGCGCGGACACGGAACGTGCCGTTGTAACTGACGCCCAGTTTTTTGGCCATGCTGTCGGCGGTCGTGAACCCCACCCCGTCAATGGTTTCGATTAAAGCGTACGGGTTTTTGGCAACGGTGGCGATCGTGTCTTTGCCGTATTGCTGGTAAATTTTCAAAGATAAATTCAAACTGATTTCGAAACGGTACAGCCACATCATGACGGACTGCATTTCGCGCACCGCCAAGTAATTTTCCGCGATGCTTTGGGCTTTTTGCGGGGAAATGCCGCGAATTTGGGTTAAATCTTGGGGGCGGGTTTCGATAACGGCAATCGTTTCCATGCCGAATTTTTTGACGATTTTGCGTGCGGTGGCGGGCCCCACACCTTTCAATAAACCACCACCAAGGAACGCCAAAATTTTGTCTTCACTGTCGGGGGGTTGCAAAGTTAATTCCGTGAATTCAAATTGCTTGCCGTGTTTGGCGTTGTTGACGAACGTGCCGACAAATTTGTATTCCGCGCCGACCGCCACCATGGGCGCCACCCCCACCGCCATCAGGTGGTTATCCAACCGTAAAACGCGGTACCCCGTTGCTTCATTGGCGAAAACAATTGCCGACACAGTGCCTTGTATGACCATTTTTTCAATCAATTATATAATTCAATCTTGACATTGGCAATGAAATGATTTATAATTGGTTTCATGAATAAATTAAGTAAAATCAATCGGGAACAAATTAACCCCAGCAAAATTAAAGATATTTTCCAAAAAGGCGTCCAAATCGGCATGTTGGGCGCGGCGTTGGCCACGGGCGTCATGATGACGGGCTGCGCACAAGCGACCGACGGCAAAGAATGGGTGGACGACAACGAACAAATCGATGATACCAAAAAAAGCCAACCGTACGATGTGGTGATTGGTAATGGCAATTATACGTTGCACAATTTCGGGGGGGAAGATACTTATTTTTTGGGTAGCGACGGTAAGGTGGGAACACCAACCGTTGTCGGTAATGTCAATTATTATTTAGATAAAGCCGAAACCTATATCAAAGGTTTGGTGGATCGTTTGGAAAAATCCTTGGAAGGTCGCCCCGCGGCAAAAAGTTATTTTGACGAAATTATCACCACCTTAAAAGCCAACAATTATTACAATATTTGGGAGGTCGACCCTGGGGGGCTGCGATTTGACAATGCTCTTGACGTAAATTACCTCTCATTAAATAAAGTTTTTACCGATATTATTAAAAATCTTGATACCCCCGATGAACGTGGTGCTTTTTATTTATCCTATCGAGTTTTAGCCGGTGAATCTTATAAAGAAGGTTTAGGTAATCGACGCAATTACAACAGCGAACAAATGCGCGATTACAATGCCCAAAAAGAAGCAATCACCACAATGTGGTACCAAAACAGCCTTTGTTCCAATACAAATTTGGATAAGATTTACAAACAAAATGACTTTACCATAATTACAAACAATCTTGACGGTTATTTGAATCAAGCCGTGACCAACATGAACCAAAAACAAAATCTGGGGTTACAAGCCAGCGATTTACGCCAATGCCTGAACATCGCGTTAACCTGTAACTCACTTGGTGCACTGCATGACTACACAAAAACCATTTTAACCCATACGGGTTGCTTATCCAGTAATAATCTTAACTTTTTTGTTCAAACCATGCAAACCGCCGCTGAAGAAGCCTACCAAGCCGACCAACAAGCGCAAACTTCCTTGTCCCGTTAACCCACCACCCCACACACAACAAAAAAAAGACGGTCACCACCGCCTTTTTTCATGCTATTTTTAGAAACCGTTGGCTTTTTGACCCAAATTCTTGCCATCGATGGGTGACTTTGTACCGTCGTAACTGTTCCAGAAATTGGTCACCAGGTAGGTTTTTTGCACCAACGTTTGGTACTCTGCATCAATACCGCTGGAATGTTCGCTGGTGTTGCAAATCCAATCGGGGCTGCCGTTTCTTGCCCAATATTTCATGTAATTGGTATAACCCGCGTAATTATTGGATTTGGAGTACACCGATTTTATCATTTTACACGCTTTTTCAAAATAATCGTACGGGATGTACAGTTGGACGTATTCCCCATAATGCGGATAATGGTTATGATGGTCGATTTCTTTATGATCTTGGAAATTGGATTCGTCCAAGCGTAAAATAACTTGTCCTTTGATAATGTCATGTTCATCACCTTTTTCACAAATGTACCAACCATAACGACCCAACCATTGGCGCACTTGGTAGGCGGCGTGGGTGGTATCCTTGCATTCATAGACATTATTTTTGCCACCACACCATTCATCACAGGTTTTGGCAAATTTGGCATCATTGATGTAACGTGTCGGATTAGCAAGAATTTTTTGCTGATCAATATATGTGCTCGACTCGTTAAATTCATCTTTACCAATTTTGCCGTCGTCACGGTATTTTTTCACATCCAAACCACGGTCGATGGTCCAAATGGTGTAACGCTCGTTGTATTCGTAACGGTCTTTGACATCACGTTTGTGGTCGTCGTCCATGGGAGAATCTTTATAATTTTCATAATAATCGGCACCTTTCCAACCATAACCGTCATCAAGTTCACCATAATCCTTAACCTTTCCCCAATGGTAATATTCAACCGGGAACAAATCGCCCGCATAAACCATTTGCGGCAAAACGTATTTGTTGTCGGTGACCATTCCCGTGGTTTCGTCCACGGTTTGTTCACCACTGCTGTAAATTTTGGGGAAGACCGTGGTGCTGATTTGCCGTTTGTAAATCGGGGCGGTAATCGGGTCTTGCCCCGCGGTTTTACCCAATTTTGCCAAATATTCGACGTTGTTTTCGTATTTTTCCATGCGTTTCCACACGGCGAACGACTCCAAAGTCAACCAACCATTGGAAGAATTTTCTTCTTCGACGGTGGTGCCGTCCACTTCGGTTTCCATTGCGAAATCACCACGGGCGGCACGGTATTGTTCGTCGTACGCATAGACGTTAATCCATTCGCAATAATCGCGGTAGGTGATGAAGGGTTTACCATCGTTAATGTCGTGGTCATCATTATACCATTCGCGGCGGTACGCGACCAAATCCGTGGTACGGGATTCTTGCGTGACGGTTTCATAAAAGATGTCGGCACGAATGGTTTGATCCAATACCCAACGGTAATCCAGCGCCGTGAAATCGTCATCAATGGTCAAATCCTTTTTGACCAAATAAATGTAATGGTTCAGGCGGAAATATTTGATGGTTCTTGTGTCACCTGAGCCAGGTGTATAATAATGGTTCTCTGCTTGTGCCCAATCAATGTAATTTGCGGCGGTATGTTTGGTGCGTAACAAATCCAAATACGCCATACGGTCGGAGGAGAATTCAAGCGCATCCGCCAATTCGTTTTCGTCCGCAACATTACTCATAAAGGTACTTGCACTGTCAACACCCAAAACATTGTTAAACGGATAATAATACGGCGTACCCGACGGCACACAACCTTTAATGTCGCTTTCGTTAACGGATTCCGCGTGCAATAATTTTTTGAACAACGCATAATCGAAGTAGGTACTGTTCCATGTGCCGTCTTTGTATTGGGCGCCCAAAACAATTTCCACGTATTCGGCGGTGGTAAAGCCTTCGCTGACGAAACCCGAAAAACCGTACGACCAATCGTCCGCCAGGGTGTAACCCGCACTGCGGACGGTATATTGATTGTTGTTTTTCACGACGGCGTCCGTCGGCACAGATTGGGTCATGGCGTGGGCTTTGATTTGGTCGAATTCCGCGGCGGTGAAACCTTGGGCGCGCCACCACAGAGCCTCTTCCAAGTAATCGGAGCGGTTGCCCGAACCTTCGTTATCGGCATTCGTGACGGTACGGTCGTTCGGCAAGATTTGGCGGACAATTTTGTAATAATGCCAACTAGAGTTATTGTCGTCGTCGGTGACAAGGCGGTAGAAATCGGCAACGTTTGCGGCGCATTCCGAAAGGAGTAAGATGTCACTGTCCGCCTTGCGCACGGCGGACTCCGCACCGCTGCTGCTGTGGGTGGCGGTACCGAACAATTTATTGCCGTCGACGTCCAAATACATGGCGGCGCCCAAGCCGTTTTGCGCGCTTAAATCAATACGATGATTCGACATAAAATTGTATTCGATGTCATCGCCATTTTTGAAAATGGAATCCTCGCCTAACGCTTGCAGGTACCACACGCCAACGGGCTCACCCGAGGTATACACATCGCCACTGGAATCCGTGTCGTTCCACCATTCGCCGCCAGAACTTACTTCTTGGGCGCTGTTTTGATAAACCGCGCGGACGTTGCCATTGGCGGTGGTATCAAGCACGACACCGTCGGTGGTCGCCGCCAAAGCGTATTGCAGATCGTACGTGTTGCCGTTAGCGTAATATTGGCGGATAAATTCGATTTGGGCGGTTGTCCAACCGTATTGTTCACATTTCAACGCGAAAAGGTATTTATCCGTCGCGTACTTGTCATCGGCGTAATTTTGCAACAAGTCGTACAAGGTACCACCCATGCCAATCATTTCGCGGTATTTGGTGATGGTTAAGCCCAAGGTCGATTTTGCGGTCATATAGTTAGACAAGGCTTGCCATTGGGTTGTGTTGTTCGCAAGGGAAATTACGCCGTTTTCGGCTTGGACTTGGTCTTTTAGATATTTTGTCCAATCCGAGCCATTGCTTGCCCAGCCCAATTTGATGGCGCCGATGTCGCTGATTCGTGCACCGCCGTCGGACGCCAGGTGACCCGTTTTGACCCACGCGGTTTCATTTTCCATGATAATTTCTTGTTCGCGTTTCATCATGTCAATGAATTCGGGCACCGTCAACATTTGACCCGACGAACTTTCCAATTGTGAGTTCAGGTACAGGTAGGTAATGTAGCCTTCGTTGCCCGTGGCGGCGAAATCGGCAGGGACTTTGTAGGTCGTTTTTTCATAAGTTTGGTCGGTGCCGTAAATGTGCGCCATGTAATAGTAATATTGCGCCAAAGACATCGTCCACGCGTTATTGATTTGGAATTCGTTTGTGTCGTTATTGATGTCGGTTGCGACCACGTAGTTAATGTAAATTTGCAGTGGGTCTTGGTTGGTGAAGCGTTTGGTTTCCGTGAAGTTTTTTGACAGGTTGACAAAATCTTCGTGGCTGTAAATGTAGCCGTTTTGCTTGTCTTTGTATTCCGCAATCAAGCCGTACGGATAAACCAGATCCGCCAATTTTTCGCCGTACAGGTTTTTGAAGGCACGATAAGCGTTCGTGTATTCGGTGGTGGTCATTTTTTCGGCGGTCGCATTGGCTTGCAGCAGCAAGTAATCTTCGTATTGGCGCCAAGTGAAGTCCGCATTTTGGGCGCCCGCGATGGTGTTATTGCTGGTCGAGACTTGGTATTGGTAAGTAAATAATTCGCGTGCCATATTGTAACGATTGTTGCGGTAGGTAGCAATATTTTTCACAAATTCGTTTTCACTTTCGGTGTTGGACGGTTTCGTGCTGACCGCGCTGTATTCCAAGTAACTGATATAATTATCAATGACATTATTTTTCAAGGCTGTACGGTCGTAAGTCCATTTTTCAAAAATTTCGTTCTTCGTCAGCCAGGCCAGCAATTCGTTTTTCGCGCTGGCGGTGAATTTTTCCACGCGCACCGTTTGGCCGTTCAAGATCGTTGTACTCAAAGTCGTGGGCAAACTGCGTAACCATGGTTCCAACATTTCAACCCGACTGACCAAATCTAAATTGTTAATCGCGGACGCCAAATAACTGCGGTATTCGTCCAAGGTCATGGTTTGCTTTTTGTAGGTTGTGTTACCAACAACGCCGAACGCGTTTTCGATGCCTTCGTATACATAATTTGTCGTCGCGAAGTCGGTCGTCGAAACGTAACTTTGGCTACCAAAATACGGGAAATCCAATTGCAAAGTGTTCATCTTGGTGGTGCTGCTACCCGAGAAGGAACTGGTAGTGAGGCTGCTGCGACCGATAATGCGCCCGAAATAGAAGCCGATGTTTGAGGCTTGCGTTGAAGTGACTTGAATCTGGCGATTAAAGTTACTGTGCGTATTAAGTGCGTTAGTCACAGTGCCGTAATTACCGTTGACGCCAACAACCCCGCCGATAACATACTGTAGTTTACTGCTGCTAGGCGACAAAACGTTGACACTGACGTTCAGATTTTCGATGACACCACTGTTCAAGTTACCATTGAAACCGTCGTTATACCCTGCCACGGCACCAACCGTCATGCCCCAGAAACGATTTGCGGTATCAGTTGTTTGGGCGTCACGGAACACATACGAAGAACCAGCCGAACTTAAAACTGTCCATTGTGCTAAATTCATAGTGGTATACGTACTGGTGGTACCGTCGACATTCTTGGTAATTCCACCAGAAATTTTTCCCAAATTGATACCGACAAGACCACCCAAATAATATTTCCCCGTCAGACTGCTTAAACTGGTCAAAGCGGGTTGACTTAATTCAATCGTTTCGTCCATGATTCCGATTAAACCACCCGCAACATTTGCGGAAACGTCTTTCGTCGCGCCCGAAACATTACGGAGTATGATTTGGTTCGTGTAATATAAGCCTTTACCGTTGGTGACACGGTCATCAATCACATTGCCCGCTTTATCTTTTAAGAACCAACTCGCTTCCGAGTTTTGGCTGGAACGTGCGGCTTGTTGCACAATGGTTCCAGCAGCGTTTTTGATGATAATTTCTTTGTTAAATTGGCGACGATAAATCGTAGCGTTACCCTTATCATCCACCACACGGTAGTTATTGGGGTTCGAGGTAATGAAACCGAACACACCACCCGCAGTACCAAAACCTTGTTCGTAATCGGCATTAAAGGCTTCGACACGGGAGTAAAGAGTCTGTTGAGTGTATTCAGTTCCCGAACTGAAAGGTTCGGCACCGATATCACTTTGTCCATTGTGGAAGTTCGCCGTTACCGATACCGAACTGTGCAAGTTATAATTTTCCACTTTAGAATCGGTAATCACGTTCAAACCGACGAAACCACCGACAATGTTACTACCCTTAATGACTTGGCTGCTGGTAACGTTGACATCGACAAAACTGGTGTTGATGGCGATACCGGCAAGGCCACCGACGTAACGTGCGGTCGAGTTAATGTTGCCGATTTCAAAATTGGCGTTACGGATGGTTGCATATTCCATCTTACCGAACAAGCCCATAGTGGCCAAATCGTTCGTGACGGTATTCAAACTGATGCCGCTCATCGTTAAGCCGTTACCTTCAAACGTACCTGTGTAAATGATTTTGTAGGTGTCTTGAATACCTTCCAAAGCAACGTTGTCGACCAAACGGATGTGGTTATTTTGACGGCTGGTTTCAATGTCGGTTAAAGATGATTCAGTGTTTTTGTCGGCTTCCGTGGCTTGTGCCGTTGCCGCGTAAACATAATCGTTGAATTGATCTTTGTCCCAAACCAGGTACGGATTTTTGGCGGTACCTGGGTTATATAGATACGGTGATGAGTTCCATGAATATTTACGGAAACTGACGGCGATATCATTAGCAGCACGCAGCATGGGTCCGACTGCGGTCATCATCCAAATCGTGTTATCGGCTGCGATACCCCAGGCACCATCGTCATCCAGAGTCTGACCGATGGAGAAACCACTGTAATTATTGATGTCAGAATATTTAGCACTGGAATTATCACTCAAACGTTTTAACGTATCGCCCCAGTCATCGCTGATACTAATACTTTCCGTATTGCCCGCATAAATCAAATTGGACAAATTGCGAGTGACCACGTTTTCGCTGGTATCCGAGCCCGCATTGATTTTAACGAAGGGCGCATAGTAATCCAACGTACCACCACCTTGCAAGTTAATGTCGTTGTTTTCAATACAGTTACTGATGCGACCGCTGGAAGTATTTTCGTAAGCGAAACCGCCAACCGCACCTTCGGTACCAGTCTTCAAAATTACCATGTTGACCATACAATCGGTAATGGTACCATTGTTCAGGTGAACGAAACCACCCAGCGAGTTACGAATCGTTTTCACTGCACCAGCAACCGAAATAAAGTTCAAATTGTCTTCACGTTCGGTGGAGCGTCCCATGGCATAACATTGTTGAATTGTGCCATTGTTTTGTCCCACGAAACCGCCCAGTAAACTGACACGATCTTGCAATTTATTCGCGTTGGCATTGTTGATAACACTGCCGTCGCGGAAATAAGTGGAGGTAATGGTACCACTGTTGATACCCACGACTCCCCCCACCGATGACGCATAGATGCTGACTTCATCGCTGGCACCAATTTCGGTGCGATGTTCCGGACCATACAATTCAACGTCAATCAAGACCCGACTGTTGGTCATCATGTAAGCGTTCGTTCCCACTAAACCACCCAATGTCACGCTTAAATTTTCGTTATTCGCGTAAACATAGAAGCGTGCCATTGAATTGCTGTTCATGGGGACACTTTCGTTCAAGATAATCGGACTGTAACCGTCATAGCGTGCCACATTCGTACGATCGGGTGTAATCCAATTGGCGACGTTCATGTAAATGTCATAAACGACTTGGTCCCATTTACCCGTAACAGCATTTTTGGTAACACCATAACCATTGTTATTGTAAACGTTGACAATCGCTGGTTCGCCCGTGTCGTTCAAACCAATCTCGTAGAAATAATTGTCGTCGAACACGTACCCGTCTTTATTAAACGGTAAAGCATCATCAAAATAGGTACCCGTAACTGGGTTAATCAATTCGGTCAAACTTTGCATATTGAATTGCCATTCCGACAAAACAGCACAGTTAGTAACAATCCCCTCATTTACCCCTGCCAACATTCCGATATTTACTGTGCCTGATTGGTAATTGTCCAAGTTGACTTCCAAAGTCGTGATTGGCGCGTTAATCGTACCGTGTTCCACAACGATTTGTAAGTTTTTCACTACTGAACCAGCGGGAATTGCGGTGAACAAACCAATGTTTGTCGGCAAATTACTTAAATCAAAACCAGCACTGTTGAAGAAGATTTTGTAATTGTTACCGTCTAACGTCGCATTTTTAGGAAAACTGACTGGCTTCCAAGCACCGTTATTGAGTTCAGTGATTTTGTACAAGTAAATATCACTCATCAAGACGTAATCAACACCTGAATTTAACGCCATTAAACGTGAAGCGTTTTCTTGCGTAATAAACACAGTGGAACGGTCGCCAGCACTGTCAGCCACGGATTTTTCCGTCGTGTTAATTGCAATTCGGCTGGTAATGCGTTGCGCGTCTGTCGTATTTGCATACGCGGTTACCGCCTGTGCCCCTTCGGCGTATTCCTTGCTGAAATCGGTGACACCATAAGCAATATTGGCCGAAACTTGCATAATGGTGGTTGAGGCGTCGGCAGTATCACGCAACAAATAAGAGGTATTGTTACTGCTGTCACGATAAATTGTGTAATTGACTTGGTGTTCCTCTTGTGCCGTGTTATTGATGACCAGATAAGTGTAACCGTCGCTGATTTTGGGGTCGTAAGTGTTAATTTCGGTTTCCAGACGGTTAATGGCGCTGTTAATGTAATATAATTCGTCGTAGTTATAATAGGATCGGTTCAATGGACCACTGATAATTTCGGGTGAGAAATACAATTCGACGGCACTGTCGTCTAAGGTTACCGCATCGACCAGTTCATCGCCAACCTTCAATTTCCAACCACGGATTTCAAACAAGACGGGTTTAATTTGTAATGAGTAATAAGACCAAACGACTTTACCTTCCACAAAAGTGGTATATGGGATGCGGATGTCAATCCAATCATTCAAATTTTTGGCGCTGGTACGTAAAGTAAAGCCCAAAGTCAGATGTTGTCGTCCAGGGTTAATGATATTATAAGCAAAGGATTCGTATTCGTTGGTACCGCGTTTCAATCCACCGTTAAAGACTTGGATGTATTCGTAATAGAAAACAACATTCAAGTTATTAACTTCTAACGGATAATTGCGCGACGTGCCAATTGATTGTAAATATTGTGTCGTACTACCTAACGTGACATTGGTCCAACCTGGGAAATAACTTGTTTCGCCTTGTTGTGTGCTGACTTGAATGCGTAAATTAACCATTGCATCGGTTAACGGGTTGACGCTACCTAACTTGGGCATACCAGCGCTGTAACCAAATTGAATGGCACTTTCAAGATAATTTAACGCCGTTAAGTCACTGATCTTTTGTATCCAAAGCAACTTACCATACGATTCTAAACGAACGTTGACCCCACCGCTTGCGTTAACGACGTCAAATTGCAAAGTACCATTACGGATGGCGTTGTTGACCGAAGTTTCAAAACTGGTTAACGCTAAGTTTACCATGTTACGCAATGCGACATCGTCCGCATAAGATGCATTGACACGCAATTCCAACGCAACTTCGCTGTCGGTCAATGCCAGGTTATTATCTTCGGCTTCGGTCAAATAGAAACCTTCGACAACGTACAGGACGGGCGTTATAAAGTAAGAATAAACATAATTCGGTTCTGTCGCGTTAGCGTCGGTTGCATACGGAATTTTGATTTCGACCACTTTTTCGCGCAATTTGACCACTGGCGCCAAATCAATTGTCAACATGGCCGTCGGCGTATCGTTATCAGCCACTTCACTTTGAATCGTTACCAAATTGGCTCGTTCACCTTCGATCGCTAACGTTTTTTGCGTGACCTGGTCAACGATCGTCACGCGGTCAATGAAGATTTTAGCCGCGTTCGGTAGTTCCACCAGATAAACTGCCGAAGTACCCAACGCTTGCACCGCATAGTCAACACCCGCACTTAATTCCAATTTACCAACGATGGTTTTATTCCAATCATTTTCTTCATAACCCGTCGCGATGGAAATTTGATTGGCAATTAAAGTTTTGCTGCTTGCCACCAATTTCGGCACACCATTTTCGTAAATAATGTACGACGAAAAATTCACACGGTTTTCGGTTTTTGTTTGCTTATCAACATAACGTTGCAAAACATTACCAGCCAGGCTGATATGATTACTTGGTACATCAATCTGCAAATAATCCATGGCTTGATATTCAAGATTCTTTTTCGCCAGTTCAATGGTACGCAATATCGCTTTATCTTCAGTTTGGAAAGCATTGATGCGCGCGACATATTGAATAATCGTTCTTTCATCACTGTTTGCGGTTAACAATAAATAATCGTCGTAAACATTATTTTGGTCATCTTTACCTTGAACCAATCCAGTCGTTCCCACGCCTTCAATGGTCCAGCCCGTTAATTCAAACAATAAAGGCGTAATTTCGATACAATGACTGTACCAAACATCTTTACCATTAACATTAGTCAAGTAAGGAATATAAATGCGCATCGTATTCGACAAATACGTGGCATTGGCCGCCAATTGAATTTGCAAAGTGTTTTTCGATGGATTGACCATGACACTCAGCCCTTCGTAAACCAGGGTCGTACCATCGGCAGAATTTTCAAACGGGGTAACGACACTGCCCGCATTTTCCACCCAAATGTATTGATAATACGTTTGTCCTTTAATGTTCTTCAAAGTGTAAAGTTTGGTGCTACCAATCATTTGGTTTGCACTGGTTGTATTCATTGTCGACGGATGTTCAGGATTCGGTCTTTGGGTTGCCGACCAAACGCGGTATGGGATAATGCTTTCCACAACATTACGGCGATCTTTAGTGATTTCCACGATGACGGGATAACCCTTTTCGTCGTAATTAACCGCTGCGTCAATGATAATGTATTGGTTGCTGTCCAAAGTTATGGACACTGGCGCTACCCCGTTATTCAAATTGGCATTCAGTGCGTCAATCGCGGCTTGAACGTTTGCCAAATCGGTTGCGGCTAAATTGGAGATATCACTGGTTAACACACGGTACTCTAAATCTTCGGTCGTATACGGCGCAATGACCCAAACCGCACGTTCGGGGTGTTGCACCGTTTCAAAGCCCACAATTTCATAATAAACCGGGTTAATTTTTAAAGTAAAATCCGCACCAAGTGCAATTTCAATCGGCGTATCAACCGTCGCCGTACTGGATAATTTAATGGTGACATAATTTTGTTCTAAGTTAACGACTTGGTAATCCGTGCCATCGCTTAACGACGTCACACCGTCCATGACAGTACTGTCCAAATAATAGGTTTTTGTGGAGCCGATACCTTGGTATTCTTCACGCACATAAGGTTCATCGTTGGTGACACCATCATCCTTGACCACGATTTTGAAGGTTTGCCACAAACGGTCAGCCGTTTCATCGGTTAAACTGGCAGTACCTTGGTATGGTACATAAGAAACCGCCGTTGTAATTTGGAAATGATAAGTTTGCGCATTTTCGCGTGTACGTGTTTTCGAGACGTACGGAGAAGAAGTAAATTGTCTGGTAAATGCGTTCATCTCTGCTTGCAAACGGTCACCAGCGCCATCTTTGTTTTCTGTGGTTTGCTTTAACACGTCGTCCGAATATTCAAACACGGGTACAAAAGTTTTACCGCTGCTGATATTAGTGATTTCGTTCATGAAGGTATCAATGTTATCCACAGAGATGATATCATCAGGATAACCGCTCAAGGCAATACCAGTTACCTTAAACCATACGGGGCGAATAGTTAAAATGAACCCCACATTATCCGTATCAGTACTGTCGGGATCATTGTTGACAAATCCCCGATTGGTATAAATAAAGACCTTCAATTCACGGTTCACTAAATCCGCGTCAGGTTTCAATGTAATACGCAGTTGATTGCCACCAATGGCTTTTACCATCCAAGCCCCAGAGCCATTGGTATAACGTTTCCATGCACTGTCGTCGTCGGCATTTTCCGCATGATTATTTTCAAATAGAGCAATCATTTCATCACTGAAACCACCTGGTAACTTGGGTGAATCCAAGGTATAAACAGCATCGTAGCCAATGGTTAGTGCCACCGTTCGGCTGCGCGGGACGTTGGGATACGCCATACCAAAGCCAGCGACTTGGTCAGAATAACGCGCGTATTGGAAGACATCGCGCACTATTTGTGTCGGTTTCGCGATTGCAAGATTCACAATGTTGGCAACACCAGTATCGCTGTATTTCACGGCGGCGCGGACAACCAAATATTCGCCACCAATGGTGTAAGTTTCCAAAAGGCTGGTCCAACCTTGTCCAGCAACCGCCAATTGTTGGTTGAAAGCATCAATTTGGGCTTGAATGGCCGTTTGCAAAGCGGCATCGCCGTGGGTAGTATAACGGGCACGAACACGGAACAACAAATCGCTAACTTTTTCCGCCGATTTATCGGAAACGATTAACCACATATGACGTTCAGGGTGCTGGACGACGTCAAAGCCTTCCACCACGAACCAAACTGGTTTGACGGTCATCGTAAAAGTCGTATCATCATGCACAATGGTAAAGGTAATGCGATTTTCCAACAGTCCGCTGTTGGGTGCAATGTAGACTTTCAAAGCGTAACTGCTGCCATACTTAACCACTTCCGCCGTTACGGTTTCTGCACTAACATCTTTTTCGGTATTATCACCATTATAAATATGGATTTCATCAACCGTTGCGTCAGCGAAGTCCAAACCCAAATGGTAATATTCAGTGGTACCAATGGCTTGGTAATGTGTGGCGGAATTGTTTTCCTCCCATAATGAATATTCAATGTAACTTTCCACCACGTTTAACGGATTATTTTCCACATTTAAGAAAGTGGGAACCCTGCGGCTTAACGTTCCCGCCATACCATAATCAACCGCAAGGTCAATTTTCAAATACTGACCATCACTTTCAATTTCGACTAATCCACCTTTTTCCGTGTTCAAATTCGAATTGAAGGTTTCAATGTAATTGATGATACTTTCCCCGTCAAACGTGACCGCATCATTGTATTTCACGACAGCACGATATACGACGTCTTGAACTAAATCTTTGTATCCGATCAATTTTACCGGTTGTTCGGGATAAGCCGTTTCAATACCAATCACTTCAAACAGGACGGGTTGAATTGTCAGCACAAAGACTGTATCCGAACCGCTGTAAAAATTAAAGACAAGATCTTGTTTCAATAAAATATCTGCCGCGTTGGGTAATAATTCCACCGTCACCACGTTGTCTTCTAACGTTACTTTCCAGCCCCGCTTTTGCAGTTTGTCATCATCGAAAATCAAATCGTCAACGTTCATACTGACGGATTTCGCAAGGTCAATGGTGTAACTGGTGGTGGTGCCAACCGCCTGCACAACGGTGCGTGTACGCGGTCCCGAAGGCATAGGCGGATATTCGCTTTCCGTTGCGGGTTTCCCATAAATGGTGTACGTGAACTCAACATCCAAGCGGATGACAAAGGCATTGTCGGCTGCCGATGCGGCGACCAATGTCGGTTCGCCCGTGCTGTAATCCAAATAAACCGTAATCAATAAATCACCCGCCATTAAATCCGTATCGTAATAGCGACCAATTAAATTGGCTTGCGTATTTTGCAATTTGTTGGTGAATTCTGGAAGACGGGCGGGAATATTTAAGAATGCGTTGGCCGAATATTTGCCAAACACAGCATCAAAAATCACATCCGACGGCGAATCAATCTCTTCACCATAGTACAAACGGATATCGTGGTCTTCATTGTTCTGCCCCGCCAAAGTCAAACCTTCTACGGTATAGTAGGCGGGAATAACATTCAAAATGTAAGACGGTTCAGCGTCAGCGTTATTAACGAAAATACCTAAACGAATCACATTACCAATCAAATTCGTGGTCTCGGTTAAGTTAACTTTAATGCAGCGTGAATTGGTTGAATCACGGTCAACCCACCATTCGGCACCACTATTGCGCACAAAGGTTTGCCAAGTTTCTTTACCCGCAGCGTCTTTGCCCGTACTGTATTTAATTGATGCAAATGTGCGGTTGACGTTATAAGTTACTTCTTGTCCTAAGGCTTGGGCTTTGGTATTTTCGGGCGTGCCATCAATCAAGATATAACGGTAAGTATTTTGGATGGTCGTCGCACTGTTCACCAGATTGGTTAAACGTGGAACGCCGCCTTCGTAATTGACACCGGCAATCAGCGTAATAAAGCCAGCATCGTCAATGCGCGATACCAAACCAGAACTGTTTAACGATGTCAAAAATTCGTTGGTGGCACTGGTATAATCGAAATCGTCAAAAGCCTTATTACTGCGGCTAGACGCAAAGTCTAAATTCAATTTAGACAACCAATTTGTGACCCCCGTTTGAATCATAACGGGAACTTCATCAATGTGGTCCGCCAATAAGATTTGTTCGACCGTGAAATACGCTGGAATGATATTCAATACGTACATCAATTCGCCTTCTTGGTTGTACGCCATGATTGACAACACTTTATCAAACAAGTTCGTGTTCGGGTCTAAAGTTACTGCAACGATCCCTTCTTTCACATTGAAAACTGCGTTCCAACCAGCATTGCGTTCCCAAGCGTAATTGCCGTCCGTGCGGATTTCGTATTTGTCCAAAGCGGAATCATAAACTACACCCGAAAGCGCAATGTTATAGCGTACCGTCGTACCAACCGCTTGTGCGACCGTACGGGTACGCCCGTTCGGGGCAGTCGGCAAATCGATGGAACTGTCACCAGTTTCCCCCGTATCCGAACCGAAAGTGCGTACTGGTAAATAAGTCGCAATTTGGGTGCCGTTACGGTCCAAAGTCGGGGCTCCGTTAACATAGGTGACGCCCGCGGTAATCAACAAATAACTGGTCGCTGTAATCGGTTGTGCCCCGTCGGCGCGGGTAACTTCACGGGTGCTGGGGTCAAAATTAAAGTTCAAAATACCGTCGTCGTTAGGGACACGACCGAACGTCAATGATGTGCTGTTCGACAGGTTATTTTGTGCATTCAACAATTCGGTGTTGAAAGCGTTAATGGCAGTGGTGACATCGCTGTCATCGGCACAAACGATACCACCGGCTTCCACCGTCAATGCAGTCGGTGTTGTCAAGGCAATCAATGGTTTGACTGGATTATTTTGCAATTTGAAATCGGTAAACGTGAAATAGACGGGAACAATGGTTAATTCTAATTGCGGGTCACTGGCAGCGGTCGAATAAACATTCAACACAATTTTGCCAGCCTTAATCAAGGCTTTGTATGCCTCATTGTTTGTCACGGTGGCACTACGGTTTTCTAAACTGACCGTGATTGTTACCGTGTTGCGGTTTTGCGTTTTAATGTCATAGTCCCAGAACCCCGCAAGGTTGGCGTTATCGCTGTCAGTGTTAACATATAACTTAGCAACGTGTAAAGCATCCCAATTATAGAACGTAAAAGTCGATGCGGTTCCAACGGCGACGTATTCGGTACGTTTGTCAACTGGTTTGGTTTCCACCACATCATATTTGAATGTCCGCGCGTAACGGCAAGTACCGTTCTTGGTCAACACAGGTACCCCACCAATGTAAGAATAAGCCATCTGTACAGTTACTTGTCCTGCCGTTTCATAATTGCACGATACCAAATTGGACGTGAGCAAACTGTTGTTAAAGGTGGTCATTTTTTCGGTTAAACTGCTGTTGGCAAGACTGGTGTCGTAATTAAACAACGCACGATATTTTAATTGTGCTAATTCGTCACGCGTTGTTAATTGTAAACGGGTTTCGTAATGACCGATGACTTCCATACTGTCAAATTCGAAATAGACTGGTACGATAACCACACTGAGATACGGATTGACGTAATCCCCTGGGCGACGGTACGGAATACGGATTTCCAAACTGGCACCAATCGCCGCCACATCGGCTTTCAAATAAACCGAGAGAGTTTGTGCCACCGAGTTAATGGTAACCGTAGCATAAGTCAATTCAATCAATGTGGTTGTTGTTCCAATGCCATTAAAAGTGAAACCAGCATAATTGGGTACGCAATCACTGGGCAAAGCAATATCATAAACTGCCGTGGTACCTAAGGCTTGATATTGCGTTTGGGTCATCGTACAAACCGCATAATCTTCCGTGGTTTCATCGGGCGTAATCACAAAACTGTCACGGTATTTCGCATCCAAAATCATGGTTTCAACAATTGCTTTCGCATTGTTTTCGCCTTGAATCGAAACGCTGATCCCAAAGCGCGTACCATCCGCTAAACGGTTCGACACTTGCGTGTCACACAAAATGTAAGTTTTGAAATAATAGCGGCCATTCCATTTATAACCTTCGGCGGCCGACCACGCTGAAACCATTTTGGGAGTACTGCTGTTACTCAGATATGGTTGATAGTATTTTTCGGTCTCGTTGTAAATCATTTGCGTGAAACCAATTGAATAGGTAACCGTGTCATAGATTGGTTTGCCCGTTAAATCAGTACCAATTAAAACATTTTCGGTATGTGCTTGTGAAGTCCAAAGATTGATATTGACAACATTGATGTAATAAGGCGTGGGATAAACCACCAAAATACCGCCCGCAGCATCGTCATCAAGATAGATAATTCCAGTATCGGTTTGCCCCGACGCCAAGGTTAAAGCGCTTTTGTTACTTTCCACGGTACTGGTATCGGCGAAGTGTGCCATAGAAATGTTGTAAATGCCTTGTTTATAAAGGTTAAAGGTCGCCGAATCGTTGGCTGGGGTTTTTGTAGCCACCAAAGGTGAACCAGTTAAATTTTCTTGCACTAACAAACGTGCCCCAGAAATGTCATAGAACGGGTCAACATCGGGTGACACAATGACGATTGCCACCTCGATTTTCAGATAATAAATGAAATAAAAATCGGTAGAATGGACAGGATTGGCTGCGTTCAAACATGTCAATTTGAATTCTAATTTGGCTTTTCCGCCTTCCATATTGACATAGGAAACAGTTTTACCGTCTTCAAATAAACGATAATAAACCCCATCGTACAAGAAATTGTAGGTTAACAATTCTGACGACCAAGTTTCTTGATCGACACGGACGGTTAAATCATACGTGGCCGTCGTCATTCCGTCCAAAGTTACGGAGTCTTGGGCGATATTCAAATAATTAACGCCACCCTTCACATTGACCTTAACGGTTGCCGTCAAAGCGTCCAAGTTAAAGACATCGACAGTGGCATTCAATCCCACACCGTCGGTAAGCGCGATATAAGGATGAAACGTATAAGTGCCACCTTGATAAGTCACATATTCGGTGCGTCCGGCTTCGGCATCGGTAAAATCAGGATTAGCCAATTGCCAACCAGAATTGCTGTATTCATCCGTCAAATTCGTGTAGAAGTTGAACCCGTTGCCGCGTTGCATGGTAACGGTATCTACCGCATTGGTATATTCGTTGGGTGACAAATTTTTGCGCGACACTAAACCGTTGCCACTCTCACTCCTGATGCTGACTTCAAAGGTGTCAATGTATTTGACCGCATAGAATCGCATCGCCATTCCGCTTCCCGTAGCATTACCAATTGCCATAAGTTCATAATAAACTGTCGTCGTATTATCGCTGTAATTGGCACCGTTACCTGTTGAATCAAAAACAAAGGTCAAATCAAGGGTTAGTCGCTTGTTACCGTCTTCGTTTTCATCTCCTAAGGAGGCAGACTCGCCTAATGTAATATCCTTACCGATTTGCTGGCCGTTCACAAATTTTCTGAACCAGAATCGATTTGCTTTCAACGGCGCCCAGCCGAGCACGGTATACAAATCGTCGATATAGTAAACGTTGGCGTTAATTTGCGAATTGTACGTAGCGTTATCTTCGGGCGTGTAAAATAAAGCCGCCGTCCATGAACCGTTTTGTGTGGGTAAAACCCAGTTATAACCGCCCAAGTTATTGCGCACACCACTGTTGGCATCGTGCACATTATTGCTGGTTAATTCTTTGATGGTTTCGTCGATTTCGTCCGCACTACCGATGTAAAGTGTGATGAAAGCGTAGGTATCAGGTAACACCAAATCGACGGCATCGTCATCATCGTCGTCGACCGATTCGACGAAACGCAAACTGTCACGGGCATAAATGACCAAAGCGTAAGTGCCCAAACTGGAAACGCCTGTGGTCGGTGTGATAAAAACTTTGCCCGTTACAGAATCTAAACGCGCGGTAGCACAATCTTCCAGATTCAAATTGACGTTATTGGCAACTGGCGTAAAGGCGGGCAAATCATATTTACCATTTTTCCATTTGGCGTACGTAATACCGTAAGCCTGATAATTGGCATCATCGGCGGTTTTGAAATTGACTTCCGCGTTCGTAATTGCCCCGTCGGTCGAAACCAATTCCAAATAATTGCCCAAAGCGTCATTATTGTTAAAGCCATTGGTTAAGGTAATCGCGTTGGGTTTTTCATTGGTAATTGTTACATTCGTATCGACCGTTAAACCACCAATATAATCGAATTCAAACGGTGGATTATCGGCCAATTGATCGTGTTCAGGGAATACATAGCGTTTGTAAATTTTGAAACCGACTTTGAAAGTTTCGTCCGTCAAATATTTGGCGGTAATGACAAATTTGTTTTCCGCACTTCCCTGTTCAACCGTCACGTTTTCGTTCAGAAGTGTGGGCTCGATGTGCAAATATTGGTAATCCGTAATTGTTTTGCCGTCCAAAGTCGATAAATCCAAGGTAATTTCGTAATAGTCGGTGATACCGTCCAAATTGACATTCAAGGGTAAAGTTACGTTGCCAACGGGGTCAACCACAATCACATAGACCGTGATGTTAGTTTGGTTTTCCGCATAAACGGCATCACTGTAGGCGTGTAGGCTGACTTGACATTCGTACCAGCCTTCTGGCAAATCACGGGCATCAATCATATTGGTTTTGGTATTGCTGATAATTTTACCGTTGGCGTCACAAATTTGGTCAAATACGGCATAGGCACCCACGCTGGCACCTGGGGTATCAAGCGCAAATTCATAGGTAAAACCTTTCCGCACGTAGACAGTACGAACATAATCGTAATTTGAAGCATCATTGTCGGTGAGTGTTTGATAAATTTTACCTTTACTACTGCTGACAACCGACATGGACAAGGCTTCGACAGTCGGATAGACGCGAATATAAAAAGTGTAAGATTTTCCGTTGGTGTATTCAATTGTCATGGGATAATTTTTGTAATATTCGATTAAATCAATATTGTTAGCGGTAATGGTATAAGTCATATGATAATAACCCGAGATTCCCCATTCATTGTTAAACGGAACCGAACGATCGCAAGTTATGTTGAACGGTAACTGGTCGCTGTTATCCGAAACTTTGGCAGTGTTCCAGAATCGGCTGTAAACATAACTGATTTGGTTGTTGGCGTCGGTCATGGCATAGCGGCCATAGACATCAATGCTTTGCGTACTGAAAGATTGGTGTCTTGTATCATAAACCAATGCAACACCCCATGCGTCATCATCAAATTGGGCTAAATTATCAACTTGGAATTCGTCGATTGCGCTGGTGACATCCAGTTTAATATCGCACGTGGCTTTACCTTCGACGGTCAATTCATACAGGCTTTTGACCCGTAAAGTCAAAGACGCGACATCCATGAAAGGCAGCGCAGCATCCGTTTGCGCAAACGACACCGCAAAACGGTTCAAATAATGGGCATAATAATTATCTTCCGCCTCCGACAACATCACCCAATCATCAACCACATCCGACCAATAACCGATTTGTAAAATGTCATACAAACTGATGTTACCGGGGTTGTCGGACGCCTTCCAACCATAGACGCCCGATTTTCCGTTCGGCTTGTCATCAACAACTTCCAATTCAAATTCAATCTCGGCATCGGCGTTAACTGTTTTACCATTACCAGTGTCTAACGTGAAAACGTCATAGTAACCACCTTGATTACCTTCATAATAAAAGGCGTCAAGGCTTTTTTTACTGGGAAGTAAGTTATATGATTCGGTACCGTAAATTGCAGTTTCTTCATCAAGATAAAATTCGTTGCGGACACGAATATAAATCGTGTCGCGCACTTGCACATTAGCGTCCGAAACATCATTAAAATAAATTTCTTTGTTATTGACTTTAACAATGGGATAGGCGGTGATGTTGATGGCTACTTCACCCAAATTCTTGACCGTCGACAACAAACGTTCGTACGGAGTAACCCCGCTGTCAACACGCACCATGGTTGTGTCCGCGCTTTTGATTTCAAAACCGTAATCCGAAAATTGCGATTTCTCACAATCAAGCGCAAACGTAAAAGTCGCACTTGATGTCTCAGTGCGATTAGCAATTAAATCCCAAATATTGTTGTACGCCGCAGTAGTTTCGGCTTTATAAGCGTCCGTATCTACAAGAATTTGGTTGACCGCAGGGAAAACGTAAAACGGGACGTCGAGCCAATCCTTCATGGCTGGCAATTTGGCTTGTAACGTAATGTATTGGTCGACACAAGTGGCTTGTTCCGTCACTCGCAAGAAACCATGTTCCAAGACCACACCCGGGTAATTTTGTGGTAAACGATATTCAACGGGAAATTTGTTCGGTGTGTAACTGCGCTCGTCGTCATCGGGATGCGCATAGAACAAAAATTTACTTAAAATTTCTGCTGAGGATAAATCCAAAGTGTCACCACCTTGGCGAATCCCGAAATGTGCATCTTGGGCAATTTGCATATCCTTCGCAATCATGTTGACGGTAACATTGACCGTCACAGTTTGTCCACCCGAACGTGACGTAAAGGTTATGGCGACGGGGGCACCACCGTTCCGTCCAGTAACGGTGAAAGTCGTTGAACCCGTTTTCTGCACTTCCTCGTCGGGCGTAACTTGCGTTACGTTGACAATTCCACTGCTAATTGAACTTTTGTTTAACTCTACCCCGCGGTCAGCCGTACTCGGTAACCCACCGACCGTAATCGTAAATGATGCCGATGAAGACGCCGTTTCCACGATACGGAATCTTTTATCGGATGATGTATCTCTTTCCAGTTCGATTTCCAAAGTGATGTTTGGTTTATCGACAGTAATCGTATTATTGGCATAAACATCTTTTTGACGTCCCGAATTATTAAAGGCGAAAACAACACCAACAACCGCGGCAATCGCAATGATGCTGACAATGAATAAACCGACAAAACCGCGTTTTTTCAAATGTTTTCCCCCAACGTTTTTCTTTTAACCTAGTATGTATAAATTATATTTTTTATATGTCTTATCGTCAAGTGAAAAACACGCGGCTAATAAAGTAAAACTTGATTTGAAGAATAAACACTCAAAGTGCTGTCGCGTTCATCGCCGCCCGAAACATTGATGTAATTGGCTTTATCGGCAGTGGCCGAACCATCATGTTCAATAATTTTCATATTCTTGTCGGTGTAACCGTATTTCGCACTGCTTTTGGCGGAACGCGCACCAAAAACGTATAAATCGAAGTTATTGCAACCGCTCGCTAACTCAATTTTGACATTACCCCAATCGTCGTGTCCGCTGACATAACCACCCGCTTCAATACGGTTTTCCGTACCAACAACTCTGTTGAACTTGGCATAGATATTGGCGGCACCTGCCCCATATTTACCATCACGCACTTGGATGTCAACTTTACCATTGATACCTGCTACGTTAATCTTGCCATCATAGCCCAGGATTGTCACGCTGTGCGCGGTCGAACCTTGCATTTCAACGTTGATGGAAGCCCCGCCGACTTGGCAACTGTTGACCGATACATTGCCATTCACACCGAACAAATTAACTTGACCCGTGCCGTAATTATTGACAATCGCCGTCCCTGTGACCTTCTCGTTGACCGTCACCGTTGCCGTTGCGTCCGGATTATTCGCATTACCAGCGGCAAAATTCAATCCACCATTGTCAATCGTATCAACCCATAAATCGCCGTAGCGAGTGGTCATTGTGACCCCGTTTTCTACGTGATTCACCGCAATATCCGCATGAGTGGTATTCACCGTTAACTTCTGCACGTCGTTCATAGTAAGACTGCCCGCTGCGTTTTCAAAATTCACCACACCAGAACGATTTCCATGGAAGTGATTGTTGTTACCATCTTTAATGGTAACACTGCCCCCGATACTGGAGTTAAAGGTTTGTGAACCATGCGAGCCAGTGACTGTGACGTTGCCCCCGATACTAGCGCTGAAAGTTTGCGAACCATGTGAACCAGCGACCGCAACGTTACCCGCTACAGGCGCTTGGCAAGTAAAATTGGTATTGTCGCTTTTAATGGTGACATTTTTCACGGAGATATTTTTGCTTGACGGAATGTTGACACTGGCAGCACTTTCCACCACCAAGTTACCAATGCGCAAGGCATCCGCATCTGTACTGCGGGTATCGACAAATGAAAAGTCCACCGCGCTGTAACGATTCTGTAGCACGAAGTCATAATTGAAATCATCGGTCGGGGCACGGTGTGGTAAGTTAATGTAAATTGTGGTCGGTTTTTGGTTAAAAACGATGCCCGATGGTTCCAAAACTTTCAGGCGGTAATAGAGTTCACCGTTGTATTGCGTTTGTGTCCATTCAATTAAAGTCCGTGACAAACTGTTGAACGCAATCCCCGTGGCACTTTCGTTGACGACAATCGTGTTTTCACCCGTATAGTCCTGGTTCGACATTTTAACTTCAATTTTGGCACCCGTACTTTCTAAAATTAATTTACCATGGGCGAAAGCGTCAACTAAGGCGGTGTCACGGTAGACAATTTGCGTATCCCGTTCGTTCACGGATTTTGCCCCGAAGATGGTAGTGTTTGGGAAGATGAATAAAATACCGACCAACAGTCCTAACACGACCGCTGCCCCCAACAACACCAAACCGATCGTAGCAATGAAATTGACTAACTCACGTTTCACGTTTCCAGTTTACCGCTTCTTACGGAAAAAAGCCACCAAAATGTTTTGCGCTGCGACGTTCGGTTGCAATTCGATTGGGGTCTCCCAATTCAAATTAGTGGTTGACCGTGCACCGATATAAACCTTTTGCAAACGGGCATTGATGATGGCCCCCATACACATTTGGCAAGGCTCCAAAGTTACGTACATTTCACAACCATTCAAACGCCATGACTTCAATTTACGGCACGCACGATGCAACGCGACAATTTCCGCGTGCCAAAGACAATTACGCTTCCGTTCCCGTTGGTTGTAACCTTTGGCGATGACGTGACCGCCTTTGACAATCACACAGCCAATTGGCACTTCGCCCCGCCGTTCCGCTTTGCGTGCCTGTTCCACCGCCATCTGCATGAAATCCATTACCAAGTTCCCCAAATCATCGACAGTACCGTTAACGCCGCCCCGATCACCCACACGACGGTGAACAACGCCCGCTCCAAAGGTCGTGTCGGTTGTGGTTGGTCAAAAGTTTCCACGTACGCCGCAGTGGCTTTCCATGTTGATAAGGTTTGTAACGCCGACGGTAATGCCGCTTTTAATTTATCAAAGTCTTGGGCCGTGAATTGCTTTTGCGATGCCAAATAACGCACAGTATAAGTATCCAAATTACGGTTAAATTTGTCGCGCGCCATGTGGCGAATAATTTCACCAATTACAATCACAACCACAATTATGGTCAACACCAGGGCAATCCCGTTACCAAATAAAATCATAATGAGATTACTACCTGGTAAATTAAGTTCTTCGGCATAACTCATGTACGTTGCCAACGCGTTGTTGGTGAAATGGACAATGATACTGCCCCACAGTGACCCCGACGCCAACGCGGTCATCGCCATGAACCAACCCAAGATGGAGGCGTAAAAGAATTGTCCCGCGTTCATGTGCATTAAACCGAATAAAAGACTGGTCCACATGATGGCTTTCCGTACACCGAACTGTTTAATCAGCCCATTCATCAAAACCCCACGGTGCAAAAATTCTTCACAAATCGCTGGTAAGACAGCCGTCAAAATGATGGTAATTAACAGACCTGTATAGCCCGTAAAAGCGTTATCACTGTTGGAATATTGGTAACCGAATGCTTGCAATAAGGTACCAAACACACTGGCGACAAAGATGTTCAAAAGGTACAAGCAGACCCCTAAAACTAAGCACAAGCAGACGTTTTTCACCGAGATACGGTGCCAGCCAACATCTTGTGTCACTTGCTTCAAAGAAATTGGTTCGTGGTTAATTTTTTGTGCCGACAGCAACATCAACAACGGGATACCGAACATCACCACAATTTGCGGTAAAACACTGCCAACAATTTCCAAGCCTTGGTCGGAGAGGTCGTCAAAGCACCCCAACGAACCCAAAACCTGTACCAACATTAACAACACAATCGCGGTTCCGTAAACAATGATAGTGATTAAATAACGATTATTTTTCATAATGAGGAATTCCTTTTTTGATTAAAAAAGTTACAGCCACCGTGGTTACGACAGCCAAACCCACAGATAAAATAACATTCCATGCGTTCAGATCCAAGACATCGCTACCGCTACCGACAAAATATGTATATGTCACGATAAAGGCATTATTGATAAAATGGATTAACATCGTCCAACCAATTTGGTGCGTTTTGAGAAAAATCCAAGCCAACCAAATGCCCATGAGTAATTGGTAAACGACTTGCGACCATGAATCGTGGTAAAGCATGAAAATGACCGCGCTGACACCAATTACACCCCAAGCGGGCATTTTGGTCAATTGGAGTAATTTACAACTTACCAAACGGAAAATCAATTCTTCCAAAATGGGTGCCAAAATTGCAGCATTCAAAAATGCGTTCCAAAAACCCGCTTGAAACAAGTCATATTCGGTTCGCGTTTGCCAACCCCAAGCAATGAAAAGTTCCGCACACAAATTTTGCAGCAGTAAATATCCAAACAGGCAAACGAATGCGATGATAATACACACCACCGCCGTCCGTAAATTACTCTTAACTTTTGGCATCTTTTCTAGTATATTATTAAAATGCTGAAAATCCAAACGTTAAGTAGCGGGAGCGCGGGCAACATTACCTATATTGGCAGTGCGACCACAGGTATTTTAGTGGATGTTGGTTTACCTTTGTCGTTGACGTTAAAGTTAATGAGTCAAGCCGACATTGACCCCCACGCAATTACGGGCGTAGTCATCACCCATGAACACAGTGACCATGTGAAAGGTGTCGCCGATTTCGTCACCCAATACAATGTCCCAATTTATTGTTATGAACGCAGTGCCAAAATTTTACGGCGTTGTTTGCAATTACCACCGCACCACTTTATTGAAACCGCCAGCACTTTTGCCATCGGTGACATTACGGTCAAATGTTTTACCGTTCCCCACGACAGTCAATTTTGTTTAGGTTATACTTTTCAATGTGGGGACTCCACCGTTGGGGTTGCGACGGACATTGGGCAAATGACCGACACGATTATTGCTAACTTGGCGACTTGCCAAATTGTGGTCTTGGAAAGCAACCACGACATTCAAAAATTGATGGCAAACCCCAAGTACCCGGACTGGCTGAAACGCCGCATTCTCGGCAACCGTGGACATTTGTCCAATCTGGATTGCGGACGTACCATCGCCAAACTTTACCAAGCCCACGTATCACAAGTTATTTTGGCGCACCTCAGTGAAAAAAACAATACCCCCACATTGGCATACCAGACCGTGAAACAATATCTACAAACCCAAGGGATCACCGAAGGGAAAGACATTTACATTGATGTCGCCCGCCAAAGCCAAATCGGCAATTGTTATTGTTTAGAATAATTTTATTTCGTTGTCATTTTGCGACGCATACGCATGAACACCAATATACCAACACCCGCGACGCCCAACACGACGGCGAGAATAATGTAACCGAAAGTGCTCTGCTCTTCTTCGACCGTCCAACTGTCACTGTAAATTAAATCGCCTTCCGCATCAAAGGCTTTGACCGTGTACAATCCCGTGTTGGAAACATTGAATAATTGCAAAGAATCATAATTACCGCTGCTTAATGCACTGGCATTAACCGTTACCCGTTCTTGTTCGACAAAATCCTTGTACAGATAAATGGTCATCTCACCTTGTGTTGAATAGAGCCAATACGGGTTGTAATACAAAGCGACTGCACCCACTGTGCTGGTACCACTGCCGCTGCTGAGTACGAAGTAGTTTGCGGCACTGTTGGCTTTGTGGCGGATATTGAAACGCACCTCGTGTGTGATGTAATCTTCCAAAATATTATTGTAGGTGCGTAACGTTACGACGTAACTGCCAGGATTGTCATCGGCATTGAAATTCATGCTTTCGTTCACTTGTAATTTGTCAACGTCATGCACTTTGTATCCATCGCGCGTCACCGATACCACTTGGATGTTAGGAAGAATTGGCATACTAAACGATTCGCGAATGGTATACGCGGGAATAATTTGGAATTGGTATTCGGCTTGCAACGTGTCCGAAATATTTGTACCCAAACTGTAAGTCAAGCGTATATGATAAGAACCCGTATTACTCCAATAGAACACCGATTGAGAGCCATTCACCGCGATATTGTTACGCGATGTGCCGTTCGAACCCGTATATTGTACTTCCATTTTGGTAATGCAGAAATGGCTGCGGAAAAAGTTTTCATCTTGTTCCAATTCGCTGGCATAACGTTTGGTTAAAAATTCATGTCCATAATCAACCAATTTCAATTCAACTTGGTCGTTATATACCATGTCGTTGACTGGTTCCTTGTTATTGATTAAAACTAACGGTTTTGTCATGACCGCCAACATATAACGTTCTTGTCGGTAAAGGATGTCATTTTTGTCACTCTTGTTGCTGCCGAAATACAAATAACTGTCCACTAAATCGTGCACGGTAAATTCATAGAAACCTGCATCATATTGGTTAATCGTAAAGACTTCACCGTAGGAAATCGTTTTAATCAATTTGCCATTATAATAGCAATCAACCAAAATCACATTACCCCGAACTAAATTACACGGTGCACCAAAATCATCGGTCAAAATGTCTTCACAATACAAACTGACCTCGACTTTTTTGTCGTGTGCTTCCATGAAACTGTTGGTAATTTCATGATAGGTTGTGGTACTGGGCGAAACGACAAAGTTATTACCCGAACCGACGGGGTTACCATTTAAGCGTAAACTGATGGCGGTACCCTTGTTTAATTCGTTGGGGGTTACGCCAGTCGTGGCAAAATAAATGGGGCTGGTATAGGCCGGTATCCCGTCAACTTCACCCGTTTGGAACGCCAAACGCCAAACCAATGTCGCATTAATTTCATCGTAATAAAAGTAATCTGTCCCTAAAATGGGGTTACCAGCCAAGGTACGGTTAGTTTGCCCCACTTGAATGCGTAAATTGTGCGCTTGATAATTTGCAAGGGGGATGCTGCCGTTACTGTTTTCTTTCATTGCGAAAACATAACGCGGGATGTAGGTGTCATTGAATTTATATTCGCTGGGACTGGCTTGCAGCAATTTGTCACCGTCATAAACCAAAACCAAGGTGTCGTCAATTTGCACAATTTCAAATTTGTAGGTTTTCTTCGCCCACACCGCATTGCGCACCGTGACTTCGTAGGAACCTTCCTGATCGAAGGTGTACTTTTGGGTTCCCGCCCGCAATGTGACCCGTTCCACGTAATTACCTAAAGTACGAACATATGACACGGAGACAGGAAATGCGGTTGGCACCAAACTTTTACTGATATCAAAGATGACCGCACTGACAAAAGTTTGGTCTTCAACTTCGATCGTTTGGTCACTGCTGTTTTTCCATTCGACACTGGGTAAACGGGTATCAAAGACAAAGGTTTGTTCAAACAGGATTGCTCCGCTGGCACGCCCCGTCGCAACAATATGATATTGCTGGATGGTACTGGCTTCTTGTTGCGGTACAAATTGATAAGAAATCATGTTGTTACTGATGAACGATTGTAAATCACTTAACAATTCACCCGTTCCTGCGTCGTAAATTAACACTTTATAAACCGTACTCAAATAACTGAAATTTACACCGCGTTCATCACCAATATAAAGCACACCATTTTCGGTCACGGTATTACCGTAATAATCGAAGATAATGGTGCTTTGCGTTTGTTGGTGATATTCGGTCACACTGGTTCGTCCGAAAGGGTCAGTCACGGTAATCACCAACTCATGGGTAACGGGACTGCGAATTTGGGTACCATAAAGTGAGAAATAACCATCGAAGGATGCATCCGGCTCAGTTTTATCTTCAACCTTGATTTTGAATAAGGAAACCAAATCTTCATTAAATAAAATTGCTGGCAAATCATCGTAATTGGTTACCACCGCCATAATTATGTTACTACTCAAACTGGTTTGATAACAATCCAATTGCACCTTCGCGGCGCTTTCACGGATGTTGTAAAAGTCAAAGACTTCAATCTCGCCGATGCGATCATACAAAGTGTACGAACACTTGGTGCCTTTTTCGGTGGAAACATTGATCCAATTATTCAATGCATTGAGGAGTTTTTCCTCGCTGGCACTTCCCGTGCCGATATCATCGCCAATGTGCCAACTGGCAGTGCTGCCCAAGACGGTATAATGTTCGTCACCACTTTCAAATTTGAAAGAATGGTTACGCACGAAAAATTGGTGAACGCTGGAACTTGACGCGTGCATTTCAACCCCGATTTTGGTATTGGCATCTTCGTATTCGGATAAAGCCCCAATAAAAGTAATGGCGTTTACGAAGTTACTGCCTTGAATTTGCACGCGATAATTGGTGGTGTGTCCCGCATAATCGGTTTCTGAGATGAAATAATATTTCATTTCATTATCACGTAAGCCGACCAATTGGGCGAAAGGAATGCGGGCTTCTCCGTCGGCACCTGTGTATAATTTGAATTGCACGGCCGCTTGTGTCCCTTCCCCCGTGCTGTCAACTTCACGGTAAGTAATGATTTTCGCATCTAAATAGGGACTATGCTCGTGATCACTTTCAAAAACGAATTCGTCACTTAAACCGTAGACATAATCACCAGGTAATTTTGTCATTGTGCAAGCCAAATTGTCGCCGTCTTTAATGCGATTAACGTTGTATTCTGGGTTATGAATATCAAATAAAATCGTATAATTCGTCTGCGTATTGTCATATGTCGACAGCGTAACGGACAAACTGGCACCGTCGGAAATCGCGGTATTTTTCAAGAAATCTTGCATTAAATCAAAAGTGTATTGGTGATTGATAGGTGTTGGCAACGCAAAAGCCACGTTCTGCGTAAAGCCGTTAGAGCGCCAACTGGCAATGGTGGCTTCCAGGTCGACGTCCGCATACATACTGGCGGGATCACTTTCAAAACGGAATTTTAATTGGTCAATTTGGGTGGGGTCGACCACGTAAACGTAACTGTCACCGTCGTATTCCATGCGTGAGTTACTGATGATTTTATCATTGTCCACCAAGATTGCGGCTTTAGTACCATAACCCGTATCCAAATTCAAAATCAAATAATCATAATTAGCACTGGTGGGCGCGTTGGCATCGGCTTTTAATTCAACCATGTTGCCGTTAGCCAGCGAACACGAAAGACTGCGCGCGTTATCCGCCACCACTAATTTATAAACGGTGCTATCACCGCGGCTGGCGGGGTCACCCACCGCCCAAGGTTCGGAAAGATAGCCCTCCCCCAAATTAATAGTTTGGTTTTGATAAAGATAACTGAACCGCGGAATCAAGGCTGGGAATGTGTAATTCGGTGAGTCATAATTAGCCAAATAATTAGCGTATTCAATGGTGTAGGTGGTACTGTCGTGGTAGCAGGAATATTTGCTGTTGAAGCCCGTAATCCACGCGGTACGATTACTGCTTAATTCGTTGTGGTTCGCGGCAAAAACCGCGGCGTCGGCATCTTTGGCTTGCGGTGCTTGGGCGTTTTTGTTGTCCGCAAAATGGACTTTTAATTCGGTTTGATAGGATTTGGTTTCGTCGTTAAAATAAGCCAGCATTTTTTGGTCATCAACGATGAAATAATAATCACGCTCCTCTGTGTCCGAAAAACCAGCAGTGCCACCAGGTGTTTGTTCATAAATACGGGTAATAATATACATCCCCGACGGGGTTGTCGTTTTCGTGTTAAATAATGCCAAGCGAATGGTACCGCTGCTGTCACCTTCACTCACTGAATAAATTAACCCATTATTATCTTGACTGTTAAAGAGCCGATTGTTATTAGCGTCGCTCGGATTATTTTGGGGCTTTTCCGCAAACGGATAATTGGCGGACGTCGGATCATAGGTAAACGGATAATATTGTAAGTAAATTCGCTTCACACGGTAGTCTTCATTTTTGTCTTGTTGACAGAAAGAAAACGTGACATATGGTCGGTTGGTCATACCACCCGTATTGGTCACTAAACTGGTTGCGGCACCGGGTTCGGTCGCAACCATCCCCCGATTACGATATTCCGAATCGGTTAAAAGACTGCAAGCGTCATAATTCGTTTCCGCATAAACCATACCGAAGCAATTATCGTTCGTTAAAATCACATAATATTCGCCGACATTTCCCAACACGTCGGTCACACGGAAATAATATGTTCCTTCTTCCCACAGCACGACAAACCCGTTTTTGATGTCATCCAAAGGGAAAACTTCCTTGACATCACGGTAAATGGTCCCCGAACTACTGTATTCGATTTTGGACAAACCAACACTGACCGAAGTCGATAGACCTTTACCCGTACCACCGATTTCATCAACCAAACGTCCTGTTTCCCTTAAAGCGTTAAAGATTGCTCCATGTGTACCCGTAATCATGACATGATTTTCGGATTGGTCGGTAATTAATTTCTGCGTACCAAAACCGATTTTAACACCTTGTTTGGCGTCCAATTTCACCGCATTGGTGGTATCAATGGCGGATTCTGCACTTTGCACAAAAGTCGGTGTACTGGTATCAATGATCAACACGAAATAGGTTTCGTTACCAACATCATCAATCAAGGTAAAACGGTACAAACCCGCCGTGGTGAAAGTTTCGTTTAACGTCCAACCATCGTCAGTTTTAATCGGTTGATAACCATCATTGGGTCGGGAAGCGGTTTGGGAAAATGCGTACGCGGCGTACAAATTAGTCGAAGTAGTTGTTCCGAAATTGGTGTAATTACGATCGGCATTGGGATCAACCCCATTATTCAATTTCATTTCATAAAATTCACAAAGCACATTGTTGTAATCAATCCCACTGGATTTTTGGTCCCACGTTAAATTGACGGCCCCTGCCCCGACAATGGCAATATTTTCTGGTAAGCCCGTTAACGCTATGGCATCGGTATGGGCTTGAATACCTGTCGCCAGCGTATTATCCACCACGATGTTAAAGACCGAAGTAGATTTACCTTGGGCGCCGTATTTAATCGTCAAACGGAACTGTCCTGGTTGCAACGAAAACGAGAATGCCCCGTTTTCGCCCATCGGGATTCCTAAATTGTGATATTCATAACTGCCAAAATCGGCATAAGCCAAAGTTACTGTTGGTGGTACCTCAAATTGACCTAAAGTTGTGTTGCCGTCGTAATTGATTTTAATCGTTTTTCCGCTTAAAGTTTGATTCAACACTAATTCACCAACATAATATGTTTTTGGTTCGGGGTCATTTCCCGAGGTAACGTCAAAAGCGATTTTGGCAGCATTCACAATTTCAAAAAAGAAAGTTTGTTGACAAATTTCACCGTTCACTTTGAAGTAGACTGCAATCACATATTGACCTGCTTCTTCATACGGTGCACCAATTTCCAAGGTGGAACTGACCCATTCGGATGTGTTGCCCGTACCGTTGGCGGCCTTAAACGCGACCGTAGACAAAACGGCAGCCGCTTCCCCATTGGTCCCCGCACCAGTAGCATGACCAACATTGCTGTATAATTTTACGGGCGGGAAATTCGTGCGGACGGGAACTAAACCGTTATTTGAGATGTAATTGGCCAATTCGGTCGAATAAGTCAAAGCGTCACTAACCCGCATATTTTGGTAATCAACGACCGAACCGCTTTCTCCCGCCGTCATCTCGGCATTACGCACCCACGCGGAAATATCACTGCTGACTTCGGCATCCAAACTGTCGTAAAAAGGTAATTGACCGTTTTTGCTTTCAGGATAAGTCACGGCATCGTACCCACCACCGTAATAGGCTTGGAAACCCAAAATATTTAAGATACTGGAATACGTCGCATAACGTTTCAAAGTGATATAACCTTTTTCTACGCCACGGTTGCGGAAATCATTTTCGCGGTTGAACAAGTACCAACTGTAATAGCGTAGCGTTGAGGTCATATGATATTCGCCAATACGGTAAAATTGTAATTTGCGTTGCGCATCGTTTTGGTCATTTTCGGTAATTTTTTCGGTTGATTGCACCACGACATCAAAATAGTATGATGAATACGTTACCGTAGGATAGGTACTTTCGTAAGAATAATTGTAAATTTCACTGTTACCTGAGACACGATTACCCAGGTCAAAGCGCGGGAAATCGTTGTAGTTAATTTTATTGACGATCACAAACGCAATCGCAACGTCGACTTGAGAAAAAACACCATCCCCCATGGCAATTTTTTGTTTGAACGTAATTTGGTAAAAACCTTGTTCGCGGAACATACCACGTAACGCATTGGCATTATACGCGACCGCCCCAATTTTATAGTCGGTAAATTGGCTGTTTGTATAGCGGACTGTTCCTAACAAATTTTGTTCGGCTTCGGGTGTGCCATTGCGTGCATCGTAAACTTCGATCGCATTCCCCGTACGCACAACACGGTACAAATAAACACCTTTCTCGTCATAGAGTTGTGTTGTACCGTCGTTAATGGCCGTAATGGTTTCACCGCCCAAAAATAAATCATTGCCTGCGGCATCTTTGATGGTGGCGGTATAACCGTTAACACTGTTGCTGTTGGGGGTACAAATTACCGTCAAGAGTACCGTACCATCGGTGTCGTCAATCGTATCTTCAATTGTTGTCCCGCCAACCGCCGTTTGATTGGGAATCCCGGCGTAAACTTGTTCCGCGGTGTATTTGGCATCGACTTGGTAAATCTGATCGGATAAAGTCACCCCGTCGCGGGTAATGGTCAAATCGCTCGGCATATCCGTGATATTTGTCAATTCTAACAAGACCACATCGTCGTAGTTATATGGGTCCAACATGACCACAGGAATTTCTAAATTGTTACCCAAGCCAGTGGCAATTTGGCGCATTTCAGTATTGGAAAAAATCGGGTAAGAATAACCATTTTGACTGTTAATTTGAAAATCACGGAATTCGTCATAAGATGGTCGGTTGGTACCACTGGTTTCCATGTTCAAAAAATTGGTCAGGCTGCTGCGCGTATAACGTTCTTCCAATAAGGTTAACGTCGTACTCTGCCCCAGCGTAACGGTTCCCGTATCGGTCGCATCAAATGGGATGCGTGCGTACAAATCGTCAAAAGTCGGAATATAATTGGGGTCAAGGATGGGCGTTTCACTGTCGGCGGCGTTGGTATGAAAAGGACGGTAATTTAAGAATAACCCCGAACCAAACAAAGCCAGCACCATTGTCACGCTTAAAATGGTCAGCGCAATTATCCTGCCACGGCTGTATTTCATTCGTGTTCCCCCAACATAGTATGCCTAAATTATAATTTTAATATTTGAAATCGTCAATCAATTCAAACGGCTTACCATTCAAACAAGTCACGACGTTCGGCGGTATTCACACGACGAATCACAATATCATTACGGCGGTGAATATCGTAATAAATCGATGCTTCGTCGAAAAACTTACCCGGGATATAAATATCGGGTGTCGGTAGCAATTTAATCGCACCCCGATTCAAGCATTCATAAAACAGCGTAACCTTACTGCGTAACGGGTGGAACGTGAAGCAATACACGAAAATATTGCCTGGCACAATATCCAACAATTCATTCGGTGGCAATAACGGACGGCTGGCGGTATTGGTGGCCGTTGATTTACTGCCCCCTTCGGAATCGTTTTTCGCGGCTTTACCAGTGTTACGGCTGACGGTCGTACTTTCGGTGGTAATTTCCATATCCCCCATTAAATCGGAGAACATTTTGCGCGTGTCCGTATCGTTGACACCAACAAAAACTTGGTGGTTGCAGTTATTACGTACCGTGACCGCGGTTTCTGCCCCGTACGTTGTTTCTAACTGTTTATAATCTTGTAACACCAAGGTGAAGAAAATGCGGCGCGAACGCGAAACCGTAATCACGGTCGCGAAGTCATTGATTTTCGGCATATTACCAAATTCGTCTAACACAAAGTACGTTGGCCACGGTAATTTGCCCCCACGTTCGTTCGCACTGGCCACCAACGATTTGTATAATTGGGAAATACACAATGTTGCCAACGGATGGCGGACTTTAATTTGGTCGGGAATAATCAAAAAGAACGCCGTTGGTTTCTTGGCAAACTCATCGAATTTGATGTCGGTACCACTGGTAATGTAGCAAATGCCTTTATCGTTAAACATGGATAATTTTTGTGTCACAATCCCAAAGTAGTTGCGCATCGTGTTGTCGGCGTTTGATGTTACGGTCTGTGCCAACGAAGCCGCAACCGACAAGTGGTCACGCCCTTCAAAATAATTCTTAATTGTCTTAAAGACGGCTTGGGGGTCATTATCACGAATGGATAAAATTTTATAGATGTTATAGAAGTTAAATTTTTCGCGGGTCATTCCTAAATTGGGATTCAGGCTGTCTTCCAACATTGCCATGGCCGTACCTTGAATCATATCGCGTGCGCCCTGTTCCCAACTGGGGTCTTTTTCATTTTCAATCGGGCAAATCGCCGAACAGATGTCTTTAATATCGGCTTCCGCATCCGAAATCAATTGTTGGCGCAAAGTGCGCATTTCGTTTTCCGCCATTTCCTTGTTGGGGAAAGCAATCCCATTAAAAGCGTACCAAACGGGGGGATAACTGCTGGCGATAACACGTAAACCCATTTTGGCGGGGTTAGCATTTTCGTAACGCTGAATTTCACGTTCCAAATGTTGCGCCCGTTGGAACATATCCCACGGCCTTTCAAACGGATTCCAACGTGAACTGCGGATGGGGTCGTTCAAGTTAAACACCTGGACGTCATAACCTTGATGACGTAAACTTTCCGCCAAAGTATTATAAATTTCCCCTTTCGGATCGGTAATCACCAAATTGGGCTTTTGATTGGAAAAACCCAGCGTATACAAAAACGGGAACACGTAACCTTGGGTTTTGGCGGCACCCGTCGTTCCCAAAATAATGGAGTGGAAATCTTTGGTAACCATGTTGATGTGAATATCACTGCCAATCAATTCAAAGCGCGCCAAGGGACCCGTTTGCTTTAACGATGATAATTGTGAGGCCTTGGTATAGATGTAGACTTTATCGCGTTCGGCGTCGGTCATCCAACGGTTAGAATAATATTGCGAAACGCCTTTTTTTTTCTTTTTGCCGTCGACATCCAAATATTTGAACAAAGCGAACGCCAACAGTCCCAACGGAACCAAAATCATTCCCGTACGGAAAAGACTATCATTCAAACCCAGGGGACTCATTATTTCACGTCCATTCAACACATTTGTCGCCGCCAACAAGGCAACCACCACAACAATCAAACCACCAAGAATGATGAATGCCCATTTCCCCAATTTTTGTAAATTCATATTAACAATATAATAATTGAGATTTAATCAATTAGGCAACTTGATTTTTGACAGTAAGATATTAACGCTTGCAACAAAGTCACTTTCAAAGAACGGCGTGTATCACTTTGCGCTTGTGTCCCCAGCATCTGCCAATGGGTAACATCAGTCAAAGTATCGCTGAAAAACACAAATTGTGCGAAACGGATACCCAAACGTTGCGCCGCTGCCGCAAAGCCCGCACATTCCATTTCAACCACCACCGCCCCCTGTTCACGGCGTTTCGCACAACGCACCGTGGTTTCGCGAAACATCGCATCCATCGTCCAAGTAATTCCCCGCACCACTTTCATCCCGCCGCTTTGTAAAAATTTTTCCAGCCAAGCGGTTAACTGGGGATTAGTTGCCACATAAAGGGACGGTGGCAAATAATGATAACTGGCACCTTCGTCACGAATGGCTTTTTCAATCAACACACACGCGTCATCCGCAATCCGTGCATCCAACAAGCCCGCCGTACCATACGCAATCACATTTTCAACCCCTAAGTACTTCAATTCCTCAATCACGGCGGCCGCGACGGGACTCCCTACCGTCATCAAAACGATGAAACATTGGTCACGGTATTGGTAAATGGGAATTTTTCCCGAACGACCGTAAACGTAATACAATAACCGACTTTCCGCCAAGATTGGTGCTAACGCAGTACGGTCAAGATTTTCGCACAAGAACGTACAAAACGCAGTTTTGATTGGCACATCCAATTTGATTTGTCGATCGCCGTGCATAGCACTGGGTGTGATAATCGGTGCATCGTCAAAAAACTCTGCAATCGGTGGTAACTGCCCCATTACAAAATTTCCACATTCTTTTTATAAATCTTGGAAAATTCTTTACCCAATTTTTGCAATTGGTAAATTTCGGTTTTCGCCGCGTCCACATCAACCTTAACTTTTTTCATGTCGGTTTCGGTAATCAATTTGATAATTACGCTATCGCCTAACACATCGCACGAAATGTCTTTCACCACTTTTTGGTGACGCAGATTGATGGTATCCGCCATCGCTTCAATAATTGCCAGTTTACGCACCGCCATCAAATCTTCTTCTTCCATTAAATCCTTGTACTTGACCCATTCTGCCAACATGAAATCGTCCCAGTTACGGCAACTGGCAACGAACGCCGCCATGACAATTTCTTTGTGGCTCAGTCCGTATAAGTTTGCATTCAAAATGGCGTAATAGGTAATTTTACTGAAATTTTGTTTGTTGATGTTGACACCCAAATTCGACAATAAGGTCGCAACTTTCAAAATGCGGGTAAACGCACGTGGCAATTTGTGTAAGACCTTTAATTGTAGATACAGTGTGCTTGCCAAAAAGTATTGGTACTTGACGCTGTCTAAATCCAAATTGTTCGCCCAGATAATTGTTTCCACACTGTTTAGGCAAACGTCGTTGACGGGTTTATCATCTTCTTGCATCGTTAAACGGTGGGCGATACCCACATTACGGCCGTGACGGTTAACGACGATTTTATTCAAATTAGTAAATTCCATAACCGCCAAAGCCAACGACATCCCGTTCATTAAATAACCAATCCCATTCGCCGTAATACCTTTCAATTTAGCACCACGTTCGACGTCCAATCCTTGCAAGAAAGTTAAGATTTCCGCGAAGTGCGTTTTGTCACTGTTGTAATTGTGGTCAACGTCAAACGGATACTTTAATTTCTTACGGGATAAGCGCGCGAAGCCCGTGAAAATTTCACTGGAACCAATCACGGGAATTTCGGGGTCAACTTGTTTGAACGGTTCACCCGCCGCTTGCAACAAATTATTAAAATCTGCGACCGAAGTAAAATTTGCCGCGCCCATGGGAATGGTCGCACTGTTCAAAATCACACGACGACAATAATAAACTAAACGCGTACTGGATGTTGAAACCGCCACAATTAAACCTTTGGCGATGTCAATCGTATTCACCACCGCGGTGTACAAGAGATTGACTTCCTCTTCTTCGGTTAATAATTTGAATTCCAAATCCAAGTCCGCGTTGATTTCTTCCAAGAATGAAATATAATTTTTCGCAGCGGTCAAATTAGCAGAGGCAACACAGTGGTACTTGGTTACGCCGTTGGCAATCGCCAATTGTTTATACATTTGCAAAATATTGATACATTCTTTAATTTTTACGGTTTTAATCAATTCGCTGTTGGCCTGTAAATGTTGTTCGATACCGACATTTTCGGTGTACTCTTTTTCGACTTCAAAATACTTACTTTCTTCAATGCGCACAATCGACAATTTGATTTGATTGGTGCCTAACTCCATAATTGCAACTTTTGTCATGGTGAAATTTTACCATAAAGATTTGATTTTGTATAGGTCTTCGTTGAAAGTTTTTTCCTTGCTAAAAGCGGCGATTTTAGTGTAGACTATCACTTATAGGTAGATGGAGAAAATGATAATGAAAAAGTTCTGCAAATTGATGACACTCGTCTTAGTCATGGCCTTACTTTTGTTGACCCCAGGTGCGCCCGTGGCGGTCAATGCTTTGGCAAATTTAACCACCGTAAAGTCAACAGAGCAATATACTGCCCCCACGCAAAACGAAATGCTCAGTTTTGAATCCGTTGGTGATTATGGTTTAGATACTTGGAACGCACCAACGGGCAACTATTTGGTCAGCCAGCAGGTCACCGCCGAAACCAACAATAAATTTCATGAAGAGTATCCTGACAATACCTTATCGACCGCTGGAATCAATAACAACTCGCCTTATGTCATTGCCACCAATACCTTGAATATGCCCGCCAACGGCGCTTACACCACCAACGCCATTACTTTAGCGGCGAATGGCTGTTACCAAATTACGGTTAATTATTATGTGGTCGAACAAAAAAATAATACCACACACAGTTCTGCCTTTGGGACTTTTTATTTGAACGATCAAGCCATCACCCTGTTACCACAAAACCAATGGGCGTCTGCGGCATTTTATGTGCGTACCGATCGATTAGCAACGGCGACCGTCACACCTGAATTGTATTTCGGTTCCCGCACGGATAACGCGTTGGGTGCAATTTATTTTGATAAGTTCACCGTTAACGCTATTAACCAAAAAACTTTTCATAACGCGGTAGCCGAATGCGATCCAACGTGCTATCTCGATTTTACCGCTGACGATGAATATGTTTTGGTAAAAGCATTTAAGAACCAAGCATTTACCACCACCACAACTACCAACGGAGAAAGTTACAACGATCTACCAACCGCCAGTATCCCAGAAAAATTAGGATTCCAAGCCGAGCAATCCTATTTCTATCCCCAAAGTGGCAACACCAATAACGTCATGTTGATGAAAGCCAATAATTCTGACACGGCTTTAACCTTGGAAGGTTACACCTTCCAACCGCGTCCGCATGAAGTTTATATGTTCCAATTTTATTCGATTGCCACCGCGGCAGAAGACTTTACTGGTTTTTATTTCATGATTGGTGACACCGCCGAAGAAATTGCGAGTTTGAGCAGTTATCCTTACCACAACGGCTGGCAACTGAATACAATTTTCTTCATTGCTGGTCATGACTTAGATCAAGAATACCAATTAAGTTTTAATTTAGGTAACGGCAGCGCGGTCACTGGTTGGGCTTGTATTGACGATTTTAACATTTATAAAGTCAACGGTAGTTACGCCGCTGATAATCGTTCCGCGGTTGGTGTACATGACACATATGATCAAAACGCCGATACCGCAACCACGGACATTGCGAATGGTTATTTTGAATCGGGTACCGCCGCGAACAACGTTAATCAACAAGACAGCAGTTACCCCTACCCGTTAATAGCCGATGATTGGGAAACCAGCAGCACAACGAATGGGATTGTTAATTTATCGTCGTCATCCTGGCGCGACCGTTTTGGCGACCATCCTGGTTTCATCAACAACAATGATGAAAATAATCACGTTTATATGATGTACAACAGCACCCCTACCACCAACGTGGTTACCAGTCCTGCCCTGTCGACGACCATTGGCGCGACTACTTACATCTCATTTGATGCCTACAGTTACACCACAACCCAAACCCGTGCTTATATTTTCTCCGCTGAAACCGATGATGATGGTAATATCACCAACGAAATTATGTTAGGCAGTTACCTTGACATTAACAATCATGCTTGGCACCATTACGAATTTGCGATTATTGAAAGTGAATATGCCACCACACGATCCTATTATTTGCGCTTTGCAATGACGGGAATTGGTTATGCCTATTTTGATAACGTCCGTTCGACAACCGATGGGGCGTTCCAGTTTGCTACGGAGACACAAACCGACGCCGCTACCGTTGACTTAAACAATTTGTTATCCATCGATAAAGCGTGGCAAGCCACCGACGGTGTAACCGAATTTTATTGTGGTGCCACCAAAAACGGCCTAACTTTGGAAAACAGTAATGGTCAAAAAACCATCGTGCAAAATACGTTCGACTACAATTTAACCACTGACAATTATTACGAAGTTGTGATTTACGCACATGGCGTTAACGCTTATTTGGGTCTGAGCAATTACGACGGTTTACTGGCAGTCACCACGGATACGGTCAACGAAAATATGTTGTACCCATACAAATTATATTTGCAACCAAGTGAAGAGGCGACCACCGTCAATTTTCAAGTTACCTTAGGCTACGTAACCGACGACGCGGACGACACCACCGCCCCGATTGCTGACGGCAGCATTTTTATCAGCAGTTTTGAAATTAACAGTATTACCGAAGATGAATATAATCATGCCAGCGAAAACGCTACCAACGATGCGCGTATGAAAGTTTTATCCCTAACTACCGAAACTGATGAAGTTGTTGATGATACCACCAGTGGCGGTTCCAGTAGTAACAATTTTTTCGGGGAAAACTGGTGGTACTTGGTACCAACCTTAATTACCGCGTTGGCTTTGCTTTTGGCGATTGGTACTTTCTTATTCCGTAAAATTAAATTTGATAAACACATCACCAAGAAAAATACATCTTATGCCCGCGATATGCGTTTGAAAAATCAACAGAAGAAAATTGTTGCTCAAAAAGCCACAAAAGTAGATAATGTAACCGATGAGTCGCAAAGTAACTAAATCAATCATTTGCGTAGTCATACTTGCCGCGATCATTGGTGTGGGCGTTGGTGTATATTTACATTACAATCAAGGGCCAATCGTCGGCAAGATTGTTTATGGTCAAAAGTATTATTTGCAAGATATACGTCCAACCGAACGTTTTGCGGGCGCCACAATGAACTCCGCCAGTTATTTTGAAATCAATTACGACAAAAAGACTGGCAAACTGTATTTGGCTGGCTTGGAAGCCACTACTGCCCCCATTCCTTTCATTGTCACCAATTACAAAGAAGGCGTCAAACAAACTACCATCGAATTTGAATATCTCATCGACCAAGGCGAAGAAACCCAATTACAACACTTACAAGCCGTCAGTGACGATTCTGGCATTCGCATCAAAGCGGTTGAATCGCACGGTGTCGAGGTCATCCAACAAAATGTGGACAAAGATTTGCAATCATTAGATTATGAAGTCACAATTTTGTTCTTTGCCAAACCGGAGGCGGCATGACCAAACAACGCGGAATTAAAATTGCCATTATTTGTGCTGTGATTGTGGTACTACTCGTCGGTGCTAGTCTGCTGGTTTACTTCAATTTTTTTAATAAAATGTCATACCACTTGGTCGGCGTCGAAATTACGGATTGCACCGTCAGCGATTTTACCGACCAAACCGAATTGGAATTTTTCCAGGACGGCACTTTTCATTTGCAAATTAAACACAAAGAAAAAGGCCTATTATTAACGGGCATCGGCACTTACGTTTTTGAAAATCAAACCTATCAACTGAATTTTATCCAAGCCTACGCCCGTGACACCAACAATACGGTGGTGGACATTACCGAACAATGCAAAGACATAACTTGTGTACGCTCGGGTAACCGCATAAAATTAATGGACCACAAATCGCAAATCTATTATTTCGGGTAAGCGATCACCCGACAACGCGCTGGCGTTGCAACAGGTACCACAATTTGTGCGGGTAACTCACTTTCATTACGACAGCGGTTGGCCAAGATGATGGTACACGGAGCCACACCACACATCCGCGCAATTTCGAATAACTTGCCTTTTACATATTTGATTTTTACAAACATAATCATGTGTATGCGCGCGTTTACCAAATCTGTGCTTGTGATTACCGCGTTTGCCGCCTTAACGCGCTTAATCGGTTTTGTTTTTCGGATTTTTTTGTCGCGGTTGTTGGGTGCCGAAATGTTGGGGATTTACCAAATGGCACTCAGCATTTTCATGATTTTGCTGACAGTGATCAGTAGCGGACTGCCCTTAGTAATTTCACGCGAAGTCGCCAAACGTCCCAAAAACAGTGCGGACATCCGTTCCTTGACCGTGGCAGGATTATTGATTGGTGTCATCACTTCCCTGTTGTTGTGTGGCGTAGTTTTGTTAGGTCACAATTTATTTGGCCTAATTTTTACCGACCAACGTTGTCTCGGAATTTTGTTTGCCATGTTACCTGCCTTAATCGCCAGCAGCGTATACAGCGTCTTGCGTGCCATTTGGTGGGGCGAAAAAAAATTCTTTCTGCTCGGGTTGACAGAGTTAATTGAACAAATTGCCCGTGTCGCGTTGTTTGTCCCCTTACTGGGTTTTGCCTTTTATTTTGCCGACTTGGCACATGTCGCAGCGTGGGCTTTCACTGGGGCGTGCATTGTTTCCGCGCTGGTCGTGGTCATCATTTTTTGGCGCTGCCACCATTGGGAACGTGCGCCAATTCGTCCACAAACATTTGTTAAGCCCCTACTCAAAGCCGCCACACCAATTACGGGTGTACGTCTGTTTTCCAGTCTGACTGTCCCCGTGGTGACGGTTTTACTGCCACTGCGGTTGGTGGCAGCAGGTTGGCAAAATGCTACCGCGATTGCCCATTTAGGCGTGATTACGGGGATGACACTGCCCTTATTGACCATTCCGTCAACCGTAATTTCTTCTTTGGCGACTGCCTTGGTTCCCGAACTTTCCAACATGATTAACGCACAACAATGGCCCGCTGTACGCCGCCAGATTCGCACCGTGTTGAACTTTACCATCTTTATCAACTTCTGTTTCATCCCGCTCTATATCGCCCTAGGTTCCCAAATTGGCACCTTTTTGTACGCTGACGCGAACAGTGGCATTTATTTGGCCCGTTCGGCGTGGGTCATGTTACCGATGTCGTTGTCGCAAATTACCAACACAACTTTGAATGCCATGAACCGCGAAAACGTTACGATCCGAAATTACGCCATCGGCACCGTGTTATTGTTGTTCATCATTTGGTTGATGCCCGCTGTGATTGGACCAGATGCCGTTTTATTGGGTATGGGACTGGCAATGACGGTTTCCACAGTTTTGAATTTGATGACAATCCGCCAAGCCACTAACTGGCGCGGTGCCGATGCAACTCTGCCCACGATTATCCGCTATTTAGTCATTGGCGTTCCTGTTTTCGCTCTTGGTTATTTTACGTTTCAATTGACAGCCCCTTTGCCTTTGCTGGTCAATTTATTGTTATCTGGCGGGTTGGCGGAATTAGCGTTCTTTGGTTTATGTTGGGCAACTAATTTGATTACAATTCCCATTAAGCGTCAATAAATTAAGCAATGCTTACCATTGTGATTCGTGTCATCATTATTTACGTCATTGCGATTGTCGTCATGCGTTTAATGGGCAAACGCCAAATTGGCGAAATGGAGCCATTTGAACTGGTAATAACCTTGATTATCGCTGACCTAGCCACCATTCCCATGGCAGACCCCACCATTCCCATTTGGTACGGAATTTTACCTTTACTGGTCATTCAGGTGATTCATTTCTTCGTGGTTAAACTGCAATGCAAAAGCAAGACCGTTCGTAACATCTTATCTGGTTCCCCCGTGATTGTGGTTTCGCCATCGGGAATTGACCACAAGAAATTGAAAGAACTGGATATTTGTGAAGACGAATTGATGGAGTTATTACGTGGCAAAGACGTTTTCGACATCAAAGATATTGATTACGCCATTTTAGAAAGCAGCGGGAAATTATCGGTTGTTCCCAAAGGCGAAGGAAATAAGGTGTCATTATGAAACGTTGGATTGTCACCATTTGTATCGTTTTATTAATTGCTGCCGCCGTGATTTGGGAACAAATTTACGTGAATCAAACTTTCCAACACATGGAAGACCAAGTCGCTGCTTTAATGGTGGCGGTGGAAGCCTGCGGCGACGATACCGCCGATACGGACGAAAACAAAACCCAAATCGCCGCCATTGAAAAATATTGGTTGAAACGCGAACGGACATTATGCTACTTAGTCAAGCACACCGAAACTTTCCAAATCAGTGATGCTATTATTTACGCCAAAAATTTCATTGATTCTGGTAACAAAGAAGAAGTGATGTCCGCATTACGCAAATTAGAGTATCTCGTCAAAGTCCACAGTTATAACATGGGCACCAGTTTGGAAAACATCATTTAACTGGGGTTAAAATCGTTTTCAAAAATTGCCCCGTGAAACTACCTGACACTTTGCTGACGGCTTCGGGGGTACCAGTCGCAATCACTTGTCCCCCACCATTGCCACCTTCTGGTCCCATATCAATAATGTAATCGGCCACTTTAATGACGTCTAAATTATGCTCAATCACCACCATCGTATTGCCCGCATCGACCAAGCGATTCAGTACTTCAATCAAATTCTTCACATCGTAAGTCGACAAGCCCGTGGTCGGCTCATCAAGAATGTACATGGTTTTCCCCGTCATGGGTCGGGCTAATTCCGTCGCCAATTTAACACGTTGGGCTTCACCGCCCGATAATTCGGTGGCGGGTTGTCCCAATTTGATGTAACCCAACCCTACGTCTTGCAACGTTTGTAATTTCTTGGCAATTTTAGTGTGGTTTGCAAAAAATTCACACGCTTCGTCCACCGTCATTTCCAAAATATCCCAAATGTTTTTGCCCTTGTAATGAATCGACAGAGTTTCACGATTAAAACGTTTGCCATCACAAACGTCGCATTGGACATAAATATCGGGCAAGAAATGCATCTCAATTTTTTGCGTACCATCACCCTCACAATTTTCACAGCGTCCCCCAGGAACGTTGAACGAAAAACGTCCAGGTGCAAACCCGTGTTCTTTCGCCTCCTTCGTCGCGGCAAACAATTCCCGCACTAACGACCACAAACCAGTGTAGGTCGCAGGGTTACTGCGCGGAGTACGCCCGATCGGACTTTGGTCAATGCGGATAATTTTATCGATATAAGGCTGACCAATGCCATTCTGCAAGCCTTGGAGCAGTTCATAATTAACCAAACTACTTTTACCACTGCCCGACACACCAGTCACTACGGTTAAAACACCTACGGGGAAAGCCACATCAATGTGTTGCAAATTATTAGTCTTGGCGTCACGAACCCAAATCATATCTTTGCCGATCGGGCGTCGTTTGGCAGGAATTGCAATCTGTTCACGTCCCGCTAAGAAACTGCCCGTCACCGAGCGTGGACAATCCATGACATCTTGCACGGTACCAGCAACCACAATTTCGCCACCATGTACACCCGCGTGCGGTCCTACATCCACGATAAAATCTGCGCTGCGAATGGTTTCTTCATCGTGTTCGACCACCACCAAAGTGTTGCCCTGGTCACGCAAATGCATTAACGCTGCCAATAATTTTTGGTTGTCGCGTTGGTGCAAACCGATACTGGGTTCATCCAAAATATACAACACGCCGACTAAACCCGCCCCAATTTGCGTGGCCAAACGAATGCGTTGACTTTCCCCACCTGACAAAGACCCCGCACTGCGCGCCAAAGTCAAATAGTGCAAACCGACATCCACCAAGAACTGACAACGCGCCAACACTTCTTTGATAATTGGTTGCGCAGTTACCGCCGCAGCGCCTGTTAACTTTAATTGGCGTACCACATCCATCATGGCAGTAATTGGCATTGCGGTTAATTCCGCAATGTTGTAATTGCCGACCGTAACCGCCAACACTTCGGGTTTTAATTTTTGTCCATGGCAAATTGGGCAATCGTCTTCAATCAACATTTTTGCCAAAGCGTTACGCATATATTCGCTGCTGGTTTCACGGTAGCGCGTCATGACTTCTTCGGGTGTCATGTAACGGATTGATTCAAAAGAACAGTGCTTAATTTTTTCGGGGTCCATGTGGGCAACAAAGCCCAAACCGTTACATTTTTCGCACGCACCAAACGGGCTGTTAAACGAAAAACTCCGCGGTTCCAATTCAGGAATCGAAATACCGCAATCCACGCAAGCCAACTTGTCCGAAAAAGTGCGGCTTTCATCACCGCAGACAATCGTTACCAAGCCGTCGGTTAACCGCAAAGCGATTTCAATACCGTCCACTAAGCGCGTCCGCTCGTCGTTTAACGCCTTCAAACGGTCGACAACGACATAAACATTGTGTTTGAGGTTTTTATCGAGTTTGATTTCTTCGTCCAATGTCCACAGGTTTCCGTCGATTTTAATGCGGACAAAACCACTCTTGCGCAATTCTTCAAAGCGCTTTTCGAAACTGCCTTTAGCACCACGCACAATCGGTGCTTCAATGTAAATTTGTTGCTCGGCATAATGTTGATAGATTTGGTCGATAATTTGGTCGACCGTTTGGCGTTCCACCACTTTGCCACAATGCGGACAATGCGGAATCCCAATGCGGGCGTACAATAACCGCAGGTAATCATAGATTTCGGTGACCGTGCCGACGGTCGAACGCGGGTTATTGTTGGTCGTCTTTTGGTCAATCGCAATCGACGGCGACAAGCCCGTTATTTTGTCAACGTCGGGTTTATGCATTTGCCCCAAAAACATCCGCGCGTAAGAACTTAAACTTTCCATAAAACGGCGTTGTCCTTCGGCATACAACGTTCCAAAAGCCAGACTACTTTTGCCACTGCCCGAAACGCCCGTAAAGACAACTAACTGGTTACGTGGAATTGTGACATCCACATTTTTCAAATTATTTTCCCGCGCGCCAGTAATCACAATCTCATCTAACATAGTTTATATTATACCCCATCTTAACCGCCATTACAATCCCCCGTTAATCATCATAATTGGCTTTGGCTAACTTGCGAATTTTTTGAATTGTGTTATCAACTTTCTTTTTGTTGATGCCGAAGATTTCGCAAATTTCTTGATAAGAATATCCTTGGAAATAAGCGTTAAAAATAGCGCGTTCGACCGCGCTGCAATCGTCCAACGCCGCGTGCAAGATTTTCAGTAATTCTTTTACGCCACTGTGCTGATGATCGCTGGTGATGTCTTCCGTGGACGCAACCGTTTCATCCAAGACACTGGGTTCGTCTTTGTGAGTGCGAATGATGTCAATGATATGATTGCGAATCACCACACTGGCATAAGTTTCAAATTTTGCGCCGCCCTGTGGCTGATAAGTCCGTTCGGCTTTTAACATCGCTAACATTCCTTCTTGGAATAAGTCGTCTTCCGCAATGCCCGTATTTTCGAATTTACGAATCACCGCACGCACTAACCGTTCGTTTTCGTACGTCATTACAAGTTCCTTTGTCGGTTGACTTCGTACAGCGCAATCGCCGCCGCACTGCCTACGTTCAAACTGTTCACTTTCCCGTGCATCCGAATCGTCACAATCCCGTCCACTAACTTCCGTGTTAATTGGTGCATCCCGTTACCCTCACTACCCATCACCAAAGCCACGGGACCTTTCAAATTGACTTTGGAAATTTCCATGCCGCCTAACTCTACACCGTAAATCCAAAAGCCTTTGTCTTTCAAGCGTTGAATTTCTTGGTTAATGTTCACGACTTTGCAGATTTGCACGTTGGCGGCCGCACCTTGGCTGACGCGCATAGCGGTATCATTCACAGTCACACTGCGGTTCTTCGGTAAAATAATGCCGTCCACACCCATGCATTCTGCCGTGCGAATAATGTTACCCAAATTGTGAGGGTCTTCAATCCCGTCTAAAATTAAAAACAGCGGTTGCTTGCCTTGGGCGTAAGCGTTTTCAATCACTTCTTTCAAATCAAAATACTGGTAATTGGTGACGTACGCCACTACACCTTGGTGATTTTTCGATTTACTGATTTTATCCAAAGTCGCTTTGTCGACGAACTGATAAGTAACGCCCGCCGCCTTGATGCGTTCAATCAAATGCTGGTCACGTAAATTGGGCGATACCAAGATTTTATCAATCGTGCCGTTTCCGTCCAAAGCCTGCCCAACACTGTTCCGTCCTTCAATTAACATTAGTATTGTATCTCCTTCATGCGGGCAATGTTGAGCGCCGCGTTAATTTTACCTAAATTTCCTGTCACGTGCCAAAAACCGATCAACGCTTCCACGGCGGTTGCCCGTTTATAATTGGCTAAGGTTGTGGATTTTGGCACGTTGTTGTTGTGAGCGTTGCGCGCGCGTTTGACCAAATCTTGTTCAATTGGCGTAAACGAAGGTTCCAACTGCTTGAAAATTTCGCTTTGAAACGAAGCACATTCGTACGAGGTAGCAATTGAATGCATTTCCCCGGCTTTACTGTAATTGGCAACGTTTTCCAATAACATAACGGCGCGAATATTGTAAGACCACACCGCATCACCTACAAAAGCAAGATACAATGGGTTTAATTGACTGGCGTCTTTTTCTGAGATTAAATTCATATAATTAAGAATATCATTAAACATGGAACAAGTGCAATTTATTTTACAACATCACGGCACAGTCACGATCAACCACGAATATACAGTCAAATTGGAAAGTGGTCAGGCTTTGCAGATTGATTGGTTCCCCGATAACGATTTGATTGTTTCCACCGCACACCACCATGCATATTATAACGTCCACAATACCACCCAGATTGCACCACACACCTATTTGATTCAAATTGTCAGCACGACTGACTTGCACGGTTTGCCAATTAAATTTGAACGCGGCCCATACCTTGTGGCGGGCAATGTCGTGATTGACCAAGCCCAACGCACCTATTTAACCGCCGACAAATTGGATTTGATGCCCGACGAAATTGTGGCTGCCCACGGCAACCGCGTGACCCGCATTTTGTTCAGTGGCGATAAAATCGCAACCGAACATTACAGCAAAAATCTCAAAGAGTAAAACCCCATCCGTGCGCTTTCACCGCCATGGGGTCGCATCACACTTGCGTCACCGTGTCTTCGCAAGTAACACTGTCGCCTTTGTGCACAGCAGGTCATGAATTTTCGTCTAAAATTGTGACTAGACCACGGCTGCGGCTGGGTTGGACGATAATTTGTTCCCCTGCATTGTAAGCCCGTCGCGTGTACGCCACGAATTGTTTACCAGCACTGTCTGTGACCACTACACGGTAATTTGTCGTGCCAATGCGACGAGTATGCGCACCAGTAATAGTTTGACTGCTGACCGTGCAAGACACTACTGTTGCCGTCAGCGGTGGTTGGTTATAATCAATCCGTCGCGAAAGGCGTTGCCGTGTCGCCACCACGATGGCTACAACGATAATCGTCAAAGGGAAACACGCGGTCACGGCAATCCCCGCTATCATGAGTGGTAAATTTTCGCCGTTGTGACTGTACGATAGCATCGCGACACCACCAAACAATGTCCCAAACAGCCAAACCAGCAGCACCACACTTTTCACGATGTCACCTTTGGGAGCAGCGTGTAACGTACGCAACCAACTTTTCAATTCATGATCTGCCATCGCCATACGGTTATCGTAACCCGCAGTCGCATTGACCGTCGCGATTTCTTGGGCGTATGCGTGCACCGTATCGGTTTGTTCTTCATTCTCCTTTTTCACATCTTGTGCAGCCCGCTTCGCCATCAGCATTAGCGCGACGATAGAAAAAAAGAGCGCACCACCCATAATGATTTGCATACCGATGAACATAAACGCGGCGTTTTCAAAAACAACGGTTAAAACAAACAAAACCGTCACCGCGATAACCAGCGCTACCGCCAACAATTTACTCCAAACACGCCTACTCTTCATGCCGTATCTTTTCCGATTGGTGGAGAACTAACATTGTTAGCCGAACCATGTTTATTATAAACTTGATTTAACTGTATGTAAACTTAGTATTCAATTCCCAGTTCATCCAACAGTGGTGCTCTCATCTTCCACTGTTTGACTTGGTTACGTTGTTCAAACAAAGATTCGGCTTCCAAGTAATGTTTAGTCAAGGTTTCTAAACCACAATGATTGACATTCATAAAATGATGTTTGACTTGTTCACCATAACCAATCCTTACCGAATTACGAAAATGCTTGACGCCGTGGCAGGCGGGACACAATGCTTTAATTTCAACCAAGGTTTGTGTTTGACTTGGATTGTTGTAACTTTTCTAACGCATTTTGTGGATTAGTATAAACACTATCAAAATGCCAATCGTAAGTGAAAAAGTGAATTGTTTTGTACTTGTTATCTTCGTCATTTAATTTCGCTTTGTTCCAACACCACAAATCGATACAGTCCAAATCAATGTCTTGTTTTTTCAATCAATGGCACACCATACTTACCCGTAGTTTGAAATTCGTTGCGTGTTAACCGTAATTTTTTCTCGGCTTTGTCGTATGCGTAATTACTAATATCTTTGGTAGAGTCTTCATATTTTTCCACTGAAACTCCTTTTAATTTTTTTAATCGTAATTGACATTGGTTACTTTTGACCAAATGTCTTTTAATAATTTGCCGTTGATCTTGGCATTCGCGGCAAAATCTTCCAAACTATTAAAAGTGGTATATTGATCATCGTCCGTATCGCAGACGAAGAAATCAACTGTCTGAAAGTCTTCACCTGGGTGATACCCCAAATCAGCCCCATATTTTAAACCTTGATAATAAAATATCACTTCTTTATATCCGTAAAGCAAATCCAAAAATTCTTTAAAAGTAAACGGCTGATTATTTTCCGCTTGCTCCATTAAATCACCAAGATCTTTATTAGTGTAAATCATCTTTATCTCCTTTTATTTTAAGTGTGTGGGACTGGATCACCACGATAAATACCTTCCCAATAGTGATCATGTGGATAGCCAAGTCCGTAACCTTTATCTCCTGAACCACTCCAATCAACATCTTTGGTCGGTTTACCATCCTTGTCGGTAAATCGCTCTCGGTGGATAGTACCATCTCGATTACGAATCACATATCTTGAATTTGGTTTACCTGGTCGACTTGGTGTGGGTAAATCTTTGTATGAATTCACTTCAATAGTTTCATAACTGTACCCAAATCCCATTATAACACCTCTTTCTCATTTTGCTCCTTTTAATTTATTTGATGTAAAATTTCATTTGTGCTACCCAAGATTAGCAAACATTTTTAAAAGAATATCATTTTACTGCCATATTAAAGTGGTAAAATTACACCAAAATAGTCCCATGCATAAAACACATGAGACAAAATACCATCTTGGTTCGGATGATTCCTGAATGGTGGGCAATACAGGGTTCGAACCTGTGGCTTTCCGCACGTCAAGCGGATACTCTCCCGCTGAGTTAATTGCCCGTACAAATTATTGTAGCATGACTGACAAATTTTTCCAAGTCTTTTTATCAAATACTGCTTGTCGGTACGGTGGTACTTAAATACAAGCGCAGAGGTTAATCAATCAGATGTTCCAATCCATTTAACTCGTTTTTTACGATTAAATTTTTAATCCGCTCGGGGCGCATATCAAGATTTTTTAATTCATGCAAAGTAACCCAACGCAGTTCATTTTTAATTAACTTCGTTCTACCCTGTTCCATGCAAATACGGTTTTCAGTACTAACTTTGCTTTTGGGACTTGCAACATAATAGAAAATTATCGCATGATGAGCGGAATCTTTTTTGTGATAAAACTGTTCATTGACAATGACTAACTTGTCAATGTTAATGTCAAAACCGACTTCTTCTTTGATTTCACGCCGCAGTGCGTTCTCGCTGGTTTCCCCAATTTTCACGTGTCCACCTGGCAAATGGTAATACTCAGCATCATTAACACAAAGCATCAAGATTTTTTCATCTTGTTTAATGATTGCACGAACACAATAATGAAAATTCATCGTTGCAGTTTTAATTTTAACATCCATGCATCTATACATAACACGAATCATTATCTTTAGCAATTTTTTCCAAGTCTTCTCTCGTTGTCAATGCAACCAACTTAGGTGTTATTCATGCGGTAAAATTTTGCGTTGGTAAATTTCGTAATGTTTTCCCCAATATTGGAGCGTCATTCCGTCAAAAACGATGAACGAACCATTGGGTAAACCACAAACGTGCGCATGATCACTGTACGGCAAAAGATAGTCCTGCACTAAATTGGGTAAGTCCGTGGTACCTTGGTAAGTTAAAGTTTCACCATCAAAATGCGGAATCATGTGCAGATCGACCATGCCCAAGCCCTGAACGAAGCGCGGTTGGTTCAGTTCACTGGCGGATTCGGGGAAATTACAAATTGTTGACGTCAAGCACATGGAAGCGGCAGATACTGTGATGACAATTCCATTATAATTTTGTATCAAGGTCTTGAAATCAATTTGCTGTAAAAATTTTAATTGACGCAGAACTTCGCCACCGCACAGAAAAATCAAATCTGCATTTTGGATTAAAGATGCCGCTTGCCCAACAGAACGAATATCCAGAATTTTAACTTGCCGAAATGAGATACCCGTCATCTGAAAAGCCTTGTCCAAAACATCTGCCACTGCATCGTTCAAAACCGAGTCGTTAGGGTCATTCGCAATGACCAGCAAACATTCGCGCCGTTTTAGGTGCTTGCGAAGCAATGTTAAAATTCCGTTTTCATCGGGGATCACACACGGTACACGAACACCATGCTCGTCTTTTTCGTAATGCTTAAATTTGCTGGTGATGAAAAACATCAACCCAGCATACCACACACTGACCACTGTGCCAAACTTTTGTTCGCCTGCTCTTACGCCAATTTGGGTTTGGTGGTGTTTTTCGGGGTGGCTCGTTTGGCTTTGTTGATGGAAACGATGAACCAGGCCAGGCCGCCACAACCCGAGAGTACGGCGATGATGCCAATGATGATACCAATAATTAAAGGTGTGTTGTTGTCACTGCTAC
>JAMPCO010000030.1 GCA_023666145.1 Prevotella sp.
TCGTCCAATCGTTAGCCGTCGGATAAACGCGCGCCCCCATCGTCACCGCGTAATAAATCTCGCCCATTGTCAAATTTTTGGGGTTCAATTCGTCAGGATCGTGGTCGCCGTCATCATATGACAACGTTTTGCCCGACGCATCTTGCAACGGCACATTGTTCGCGTCCACCATTTCGTAATTGATCGCACGGTCAAATAAATGATAATTCGCGGCCTTATACGGCAAAAGAGTTTCCCCCGTCAAATTCGGCCCACGCAGCGCGATGTTCGCTTTGCGGATTTGAATGGCCAAAGTAGCCACCTGCTTATCTGCTTCATCATTGCTTAAATCATCGTCTTGCGTAGCATCGGGTTTGTAATACAACGCATAGAACCCCGCGTTGATTTTTGGTTCCAAATTTTCATAAATCGTCCAATTTTTGTTATCCCAACTGTACAATAACGAAATGTGATTTTTACCCACTTGCTTCCCCGTTTCGCTTTTGTCCGCAGGCACGTAATTGGCCGTTTTCGCGAAGCCTTCCGTGAACAATTCGCTGGGCGTGAAATAGGTTCCTCGGTAAACAATGTCAGACGTAGTCGGCGCGATTTCGATATTGACACCAACCGGCGTAATTTCCACCAAAATGTACGGATAACCACCGCTGGATTCCCGTTGCGTGAAGAACTTGTCTTCGTACGCGGCACCACGGTAGTAAATTTTGTACAACCCCGCATCAATCGGACGCAACATATTGGCGCCAATGTTGGAACTCCATTTCCAGCCTTTAATTTCATCAACATAAACCCCGAAATTTTCGGTATCGTCGGTGGCCTCTGCTTCGGATAAGACCAATGGCTCTTCGATGTAATTGTTATTGGTGTCCAAAGTCATTCTAAACAGCGCGTATTCCAATAACGGCGCCCCTTGCCCACTCTGTTTGAACACATTTTGCCGCAAATTATTGTGTACTTGTGCGGCGGCGCGCGGATTGATCAGAACGAACGATTCGGTTGTCACAATCTTCGCACAACCGTTGATGTTTTCGTTGCCCTGGTCGACACGGAAAGTCTTACTAATCGCAACATCGTCATCATCCACCATCACCAGCACCCACAAATAATAAGTGTTGACGTCCGTCATTACCGCTTGATCCAACGAATTGACCCAACCGCTGTTTGGTATTTCCGCCGTGTTGTCTGTGGCGGGCGTAACATTTTCCCCGTCGGCCGATAACATATAGCGGTACGTTACGGACGGCGCACTGTACAAGAATCCTCCAATCGAAATGCTGGGCGTAACGTCGGTCGTAAACAACGCCTGCGCCACCCCTTCATAACGCCCTTTTTGGTCGTCCGTGGTGCTGTCCGCGTCGTAAACAAATTGCCACGCGTAATCATGTTCTTTGATGTTGTTAATGTTTTTAACCGCATAATCCAATTCCATGCTGGTGTTGTCGACCAATTGTTCGACGACAAAATACGGTGTCATCAGCGTCCCGTCCGCCTTGAAACGATACACCATATCGCCCGCAGAAACGTTGACACTGCCTGGCCACGACATCCATAAATAATACGTACCCACACTGTGCACGACGACTTGACTAAATTCGTCCCAGCCGTAATAAACGCCGTTCATTTCGGTCAGTTCGGTGCTCAGTCCGAACGCCAAATCGCCGTAGCCAATCAAGTCCACACTTAAATCCGTGCCGGCCGCGTTGCAAGTGCGGATGTCGCTTTGCGCGTCGAACGTACCGATGGTTTGGTCGGCGTTGTTAAACGGCGCGGAGTACACTTCCCAACCGCTGTCGGTCACATGGTTTTCCCAAGTGAAATTGATGCCGTCCACATGGAAATTAGCGTTGGTCTGCACTTGTAACTGCGTAATTTCCATATGCCCGTAAATGATACCCGAAGTCCCCTGCAAATTGGCACTTTCGCCCCAACGTACCCATAAATAATATTTGTTGACGTTTTTTTGTTGGAACGGGTCACTTTCATCGTCGAAAACTGCCTCTTGGTATGCTTCCAAAACGCGCGGATCTAACGACGAATACCAAGCCAAATCCAAAATTGCCGCATGGTTAGAATTCGTGCTGACCGCGTATTCGACATCGACAAACTCCAACGCTTTTTGCGACGGCGCGGCCTCAATCCCCGCGCCCAATTTGACGATCGGATGATACAAGCCGTCGTAAACAATCGAACCGTCTTCGTCGGGGTTGTCCGCCCCCGTCAAAGTCAGCCCCGTCAAGATGACTTTCGCGTCGTTCATGCCTTTGCACGAAAATTGCGCCGCCAAAATCAAAACGTCGTCGTTCAAACTGCTGTGTTGCACGATTTTCAGCCACAAAAACCACCCTTTCGATGCGTGCACCGTGATGTTGGTAATGGCTTCGTTTAATTCGTCGGGCGAAAGCGGGATAAAGCCGCGGGTCCTTTGGTCTTCGGGGGTGAAATAATCCACTTCGTTCAACGTGTTATCGTCGGGCAAATCAATCGATTGGGTTAATAAGTACCCCACTTGGTTGTAATTGCTGGGGTTGTTGGTGGACAAGCCGTTGTATTGCGCGACACCGCCGACGGTCAAATCCAAAGTGAAAGTCTCCCCGTCGGGGACAAACGGCAGGAACGGCTGTACCGACGCGGTTTCGTCCAATTCGAACGATTCGCTGTTGTCGAAATCCAAACCGCTGAGCGTAGCGATGTAACGGTCACTGGATTTTTTGATGTCGTACGGGGTCAAAACGGCGGTCGACGGGTTAATTTGGTTACGGTAATTCGTCTTCGGGGTCATCGTGACGTCGATCGTGTAATGCCCCGCGTCGCGCGCGGTTTGTAAGGTGGACAAATCTTCGGTGACGTCGGAATCAATCACGATGCCGTTGTACGCGGTGTAATGCCGTTGGTACGTCGTCACGATCATACTGGTGGGTGCGCCCGAATCCGCGGAAATCACGGGGGCGTTGTCGTACAGATTATGGTACAAACCGTCGTACGTTGCCGCGGGATTGATCGCGCAACTGATACTGAACGTCGCTTTGTCGATCACGGTGGAAACGTTCGTGTACGTCCAACCAATCGCTTGGTACGAATCACTTTCGGTCATGCGGTAATACAAATAATATTTGAATTGCACCCCGCCGTCACTGTAGGCGTTGGTCGCCTTTAACGTGGAAATCGATTTGCTGTCGGCGTTGGCTTCAATTTCACTGGCCGTGGCTTTGTCACTGTACGCCCAACCGTAATAAATGTCCCCCCCGCGCCCGGCGGGGGCCGTACACGATCCGTTGCCCTCAAATAATTGTAACTGGTTGCCGTTGTAAATTAACCGCCGTGCCGATAACCCCTTTGCCGATAACGACGTGGTGGCTTTGCTGATCGTGGCGGTAACGGATGTTTCTTTACTGTCGGTGCCGATGTCGGAATCGGTTACGACGTAACAATAAATCGTGTACGTGCCGACTTCTTTCGCGGTCAAACTGCGCCAATCCGTCGTCCAACTGCCGTTGGATCCCAATTTGTATTTCATCGTGCCGTGACTGCCACTGCCGCCGTCACTTAATAATTGTTGGTTGTCGTTGTTAAACGTTAAACTTTTGCCCGTGGGTTTGGTATCCACACTGCTGACCGTGCCGACGACCAAATAGATGGTGGTTTGGGCCAAGGTGTAATTGTCGTCGGTTCCCACGGCGGTGGCGCTGGTGTATTTCATGTTGTAACACATCGGGTATTTACCGTTGCTGTCCGTGGTGGTGGAACCGTTGGCGTACAACACGCAACGGCATTGCACTTGCAAACTGCTGTTGGTGGTGTCATTCGTAATGGTGGACGGGTTGGTCGTCCATGCCGTCCACGCGCCGTTTTGGTACGCACGGTAAATCCACGCGCGGTTGGCGTTAAGGGGGCTGTGATTATTGATACTGCTGGGGGCGGTGATGGTGGCGGTACTGCCACTTTTGACACGGCTGCCCGTGGGGTAAATGGTGGGGTCAACGCGCCACATTTTGATGTAACCGTAACCCGTGGATGTGCTGCCGTTGGAACAATCGTATCCGTAATACGGATAACAATTCAAACTACTGGCGCCACCGCCACCACCACCATATGTGCGATAGTGATGATGTAATCCTCCTCTAGCATCATCATCACGACCATTTGAGCCAGGGGCATCACCAAGACCACCACGACCAGCAGCGTCATTCGGCCAACTACCTTTACCATCTTTTTCTGGTGATCTTCCACCCAAACCACCATACCCATTCGAGTAATTACCATTTTTATTTTTCTCTCTGCGGGTTTCCCCATCTTCCCCAACGTACCAACCAGCATCACCACCATCTCCACCCCATCGGGTATCCCGATCTTTATCTTTGCTTGATCCTGATCCACCACCGCCAGCGGCAATAGCCGTGCTAGCGCGATAACCATTGGGCATGGCAAAGTTTGCATTAATTGTGGTGGCTCCACCGCCCGCACCACCACGGCCATTAGAACCGCGGTCATCATCAAACCAATGCCCTGCATCATAGGTACCAATCACCCAATCGTTAATGGTGGAACTGGTGGCTTTGTAATACGCAAGGCAAATTGCCCCGTTACCCGGGGCATTCGATTTATTTCCGTCAGAGGGGTAAGCCCCATCTTGCCCCGCAAATTGCACACAATAAACCGCGCCGTAATCCACGGAAGTAGACAGTTTGGTTTGGCATTGATAATCCGAACCCGATTTTTCGATATAGGTTTCCGCGGCGTAAACCGCCGTATTTTTATGATCAAAAGAAAAAAAAAGCGCGCCCACGCCACCCGCCACGGCAACCAGCAAAACGGACAACAACGTTGCCAAAGCCGCTTTTCTTTTGTTCCCCATAATACAATTATTGTGTACCACATCCGCAAAATAATGTAAAACATTTTTTTGTACACACCAACACCACCCCCATGCAAGCCAAGCCGTAACCCGAACGCCATACACCAACCAACCACCGTACAAATCAACCGAGTCCGAGCCGACAACAAACCCCAACCACCGCGAAACCCGAGCCACAGCCCCGAACACCGTACACGCCAATCGCCCCCGTACAAACAAGCCCAAGGACGAGCAAACACCACCAACCAACCGCCGTATATCCGAGCCGAGCCCGAGCCGACAACACAACCCCAGCACCGCACAAATCAACCGAGCCCGAGCCGACAACACCAAACAAAACCCCGCAAACCCGAGCCATAGTCCCGAGCGCCGTACACGCCAATCACCCCCGTACAAACGAGCCCCAGGACGAGCAAACACCACCAACCAATCGCCGTATATCCGAGCCATAGTCCCGAGCACCGTACACGCCAATCGCCCCCCGTACAAACGAGCCCAAGGACGAGCAAACACCACACCCCCATCACCGTACAAATCAACCGAGCACGAGCAAACACCACCAACCAACCGCCACATATCCAAGCCAAGTCCGAGCCGAGCAAGTGATTGAAAAAGCGGCGACGTGCATATAATAAAATCAAGTATTGTACCGCAAAAAAAATTGGCAGAAAGTGTTGACAACGGATTTGTTTGTGGTATAATGCTGGCACAACAAGATAGCCAAAATAATTGGAGAGGTCCTGCCGCAGTGGACGCTGATAAATAATTGGAGAGGTCCTGCCGCAGTGGACGCCGATAAAAGTGACCGTTTTGGTCACTTTTTTCGTTGGAATGTATCTTTCAATATGGTATAAAACTTTATGGAAATAATTTATATTGACAGCACATATACCGATTACTTGCGCAAATATGATAATCGAATTTCATTCAATGAAAATAAAACTTATCAACGCCCATATATTGGTGTATTATTAAACGTACAAAATAAAAAATATTTTGCACCACTTACAACAAGTGGCAAAGGGAAAAAACTAATTGATCACCCAAAAACTGAAAATGCTACTTTCTTGCCAATTTATAATTGCAAATATGGGGGTATCAATTTTAATAATATGTTACCTGTTGTTGATGGAACTTATTACAGTGCTGATTTGAAAATTGATAATCATGATGATACGTTTACCAAAAATAAAAAACTTGTTTTACAAAAAATTGCTCAATTTTCGCGTAAAAACAAAAATAAAATTATAATTAAAGCAAGGTATTTATATAACTTAAAAATTAGTGGTAAATTATATCCAAACTATGACGCGATCACCTGCGATTTTAGGTTATTAGAAAATGTTGCCGATTCTTATAAAAAACCGCACCCCCTAAAGAGCGCGGTATCGTCCCAACCACCAAAGTAAATTAACGTTTCGAGAATTGTGGCGCACGGCGCGCTTTTTTCAGGCCGTATTTTTTGCGTTCTTTCATGCGCGGGTCGCGCGTTAAGAAGCCCGCTTTTTTCAGTTCGGGTT
>JAMPCO010000031.1 GCA_023666145.1 Prevotella sp.
TGGCACGTAGTGTATTTGTCAACCACCACGGACGGACGTCCGATTTTAACGTTGTATTTAGCGAACGCATATGCAACCAGTTATGCTTCCGAATATTGGTATAGCGCCACCCATGCATTTCCATGGAATATGTATGGCACCAGTTATTTGCGGGCTTTTTTGAACAACAGCGGTAATTACAGTAGCAATGGCAATGATTTGGTAACTTATCAACCGTCCGCTGATGATGCATTGGCAACGGTTAAAGCGCTGGATAACGTTTTGGTCACGCCGTCAAACGTTGCATGGCAAGCCAGTGGACAGGACGCGCGGACTTTGTCTTTTGCCATCAATCATGCGAGTGAGTTAGGTGGCCCTTATCGCGCCAGTAACGAAAATTATGAAACCGAAAGCAACGACGGGTGGTTTAGCACCTCGGCTAATCTTTCGACGCTAGTGGGTTACCGTAATTGGATTGACGATGAAATTTGGATTCCCAGTGCCAGCGAAATCGAAACGATTTGGCAATTATCGACACAACAACGCAGCAGTTCACAGAATGTTTGGACGCGTTCGGCAATTCATGACAAGTATAGTAACTGTCTTTATATTCTTAATACTGAAGGTGGCATCGATCAACGGAATTTGGGAATTGAAAGTATATTAGGTGTCCGTCCCGCGCTTCACATTGACCTCAGCGCCAAAGAATTGTGCGCGCACAGCGAATATGTCCTTGACGAAAGTTATCACAATGACACGGCACTGTATCGTTGTACCCATTGTGGCGACAGTTATTATGTGGAAAACGGTAACCGCAATTATTTACACGAAATCGCCATTGGTTTGACTTCGGCAGCATACGACACGAATTTAATCATCCGCATTTATAATGATTCTATTGATGCATTGGACATCCGTGACGTGATGGACACGATTTGTCCCGATACGCCGCAATTTGACGAAGACGGTGTGCTGATATACAACCCGAACAACGCGCTCATCGGATGCGGTGGGGAAGTGATATTGAACACCGACCCGACCCAAAAATTTAACGTGCTTTACGCCATCGGCCGACGTGTTGCCTCGCAGGGACAATTCAGTATCTTGGTTTATTATGATTGGTTCGGCACAGTGGAAAACACGTCCCATTACTTCATCATGCGTGATGACCACATTGACAACAACGTTACTTGTACGGATACGGTGACGCAAGTGTGATGCGACCCCCAAGGCAGATAAATTACCTTGATAGCGTGGTCGAAATTTGCTATCATAAGTCATATGAACGTGATTGAAATTGACAATTTGCACAAGTCGTTCGGCGCGGTCAAGGCGGTGGACGGTTTGTCTTTCCAAGTTCAGCAAGGGGAATTGTTCGCTTTCTTAGGGATTAACGGCGCGGGCAAAAGTACGACGATTGGGATGATTTGCGGTACGTTGGTTCCCGACGCGGGCAAAATTGAAATTTGTGGCAAAAACGTGTTGACCGACATGGCGGCAATTACGGCGCAAATTGGCGTGGTGTTCCAAGCATCGGTTTTGGACGGTGTGTTATCCGTGCGGGATAACCTTTTGTCGCGTGCCAGCCTTTACGGCATTGTCGGCAAATCCGCCGTGGCGCGCATCAAGGAACTGGCGGAATTGTTGGATTTTACCGATTTATTGGATCGTACGGTCGGGAAGTTGTCGGGTGGGCAACGCCGTCGGGTGGACGTGGCGCGCGCGTTGTTGCATGACCCAGCGATTTTAATTCTGGACGAACCGACCACGGGTTTGGACCCGCAAACGCGCAAGTTATTGTGGCAAGTGATTGACGGTTTGCGGCAACGACGCGGCATGACAGTCTTTTTGACCACGCATTACATGGAAGAAACCGCGGACGCCGATAACGTCGTCATTTTGGATGGTGGTAAAATTGTGGCGCAGGGGACACCAATTGCACTCAAAAACCGCTACACAGGTGACTTTATCACACTGTACGGGGTGGATGAAAGCCAAGTCAAGGCCTTAAAATTGCCGTACGAAAAACTGCGTGACGGCTACCGCATTGCGGTTAAAGATACCGCCCAAGCGCGCGATTTGATTGTTGCTCATGCTGCGTTGTTCCGCGATTTTGAAATCAGCAAAGGTAAAATGGACGATGTCTTTTTGGCGGTGACGGGCAAAAAGTTAGAAGGAGGCAATTAAGATGAAAACGTTATGCGCTTTAACGCAACGCAACACTAAATTGTTTTTTAAGGACAAAGGGTTGTTCTTTTCCGCCATGATTGTGCCGTTGATTTTGTTAGTTTTGTACATGACTTTTTTGGCGAACGTGTACCGCGACAGTTTTGTGGCGTCCTTACCCGCGGGAGCGACCATGGACGACAAATTGATTGACGGTTTGGTCGCCAGCCAATTATTTTCGTCGTTGCTGGCGGTCTGCTGTGTGACGATTGCGTTTTGCGCCAATGTAATTATGGTGCAAGACAAATATACGGGTGTGCGCAAGGATTTGTTGGTGTCGCCTGTGAAGAAACCAATTCTCGCGTTGTCTTATTATCTGTCCACGTTGGCAGTGACGTTGATCATTAACTTGGTGGCGTTGGGTGCCAGTTTGCTTTACGTCGCGGCGGTCGGTTGGTATTTAACTTTGGGTGATGTGTTGTTGATTGTTTTGGATATCTTTTTGTTTACGATGTTTGGCACGGCGCTGTCGTCCATAATCAACGTATTTTTGCGTACACAAGGGCAGGTTTCCGCGGTCAGCACGGTGGTCTCGGCGTGCTACGGTTTCATTTGTGGCGCGTATATGCCGATTTCACAATTCGGCAGTGGCCTACAAAAAGTGTTGGGATTCTTACCCAGCACATATAGTACGTCGTTAATCAAGAATCATGCGATGCGTGGGGTCTTCGCGGAAATGGCGAACAGCGGTTTCCCCGACGACGTGATTACGAGCCTGCAACGTACGGTCGATTGTCAATTTGATTTTTTTGGGCATAACGTTACGGTGACCGCCATGGTGATCGTGATGGTGGTTGCGGTCGCATTGCTGGTGGGCATTTACGTTTTGTTGAACGTGTTGCAACGCGACGACCGCGCCAAACGTCAGCCCACCCCGAAAAACAACACCAAAGCCAAATTGGCGTAAACACGGTTGATTGGTTTAGCATTGTACTTTCAGTGCGGGACATTTTAGCGTGATAACGGTGCAGGTTGCTTTTTCCCGTCACGGGTGGCCAGCCAGTCAACCAAATAGACCAGGCACACCACGGCGGAAAGCAATGCGATGACGACCAGCGGCATCAGGTAGGCGGGAACGGAAAAAGTGCTGCCCGTCAGGAAAAGCCAATCCCAATGGTGCTTGCCGTCGTCGCCCAAATAACTTGAATTGTAGCAAACATTACCGACCGTCGCCCACAGCGCGACCACGATGATACCCAGTAACGGTTGCCAAATCTTTTTCCATTGCAGGTGGACGGCGCCCGTCGTTAAATTCAAGACCCCCCACATTAACAGCAGGCCGTGGTAAAGCATCGTTTGCACCACCAGGTAGCACCAAGGCGTCACGCCACCCAACGCGGAACCTGGATAAACCAGGTACAGCGCGGTCGAGGCCACTGCTAAAACAACGGCAATTGTTTGCAGCCAGGTATGGTGCGAAAACTGTGCAAAAACCGCTACTATCCCCATGCAAGTGCAAATGTGGAACGGCAGTTTGTCGATGTTGAGTGCGAACGGGTCGCCGTTGACAAACGGTTGCAAAAAAAAGTCGGCGATGTACAAAGCCAAGGTCACCAGCGCCAGATTTTTCAGGACGTTGTTTTGCGTGGTCGGGGCTTTTTTGCGGATGAAAAATGCGACGCCGACAATCGCACCGACGATGAGAACCAAATACATTATGTGCCACACGGAAAACAGTTCAATCGTGACGCGGCCTGTTTTGGCTCCCAAGTTTTTGGTTAAAAAGTTTCTCATATTCGGTTACTCCTTTTGAGGTGGTGATACCACCGTTCCGCTTTGGGTAGGGCCAATTGCTCATACAGGGCGGTGATGACGAAAACTAACGCGAGTGCCGCCACACTCATGGAAAAAGTGTTGAGCCAGGGGTATTGCGGGTAAGGTAAACGCAACAGATACATACAATTGGGCGGGTTCAGGCGGCACAAACGGAAGAGCCCAATCACCAAACCACCGTCGACCAGAAACAGCAGGATACCGCAGCAAACGGAAAGCGTATTGGACACGCAAATTTTTACCATGCCCGAGGTCAACAGGTAGAGGCAACCAAAAATCATTGTGGAGTGGCTGAGCAAACCCTTCAAAATGTCCCAGTCGGCGAGGGTTGGGTTGCTGTCAAAATTTTCGTTCAAGACCACCCCGACAACACCGCAAATCACCCCCGCGTAAAAAGTGAATTCCAATATTACTTTGGCCAACGGGGTGGTCAGGTCTTTTTTGAACGCCACAATCAGCAATAACCACATCATAATGTTGCACGGATAAATCGGCAGCAGCATGGTGGAATCGACTGCGGCGGAACCCGTCGTGAAATAATCCACGTACAAACGACTGTAATGGATGATGACCGTGGCAACCGCGCTGATTTGGATAATCCACCGTTGGTAATGCGGTTGCTTGATGGTAAAATGGCACAGAACCAACAAACCAATCGTTACAACTGTCGCAATAACTAAATACAAAATGTGTGCTAAATTAAACATATTTTACTTGCATAATATTTATGTGTTAATTTAATTTTTGGCTAAAATACGGAGAAAAATACGTCGCGGAATTTAACACTTGCCTTTTGTGCGACGTTATGCTATAATTCAATATATGGAACAAATGACGGAAAACTTGCAAGCAAGCAAGCAAGCAAGCAAGCAAGCAAGCAAGCAAGCGTAAACTAACTCTCTTTGGTTGTATTATCACAAGTATTTTAATCTTGGGCGTGGCGGTGGTGACCGCGTGCGCCGTGAACATTAAACCCAGCAATGCGGCGGAAACCGCGACCGCCACGCCTACGCTTTTGGACGGGGCATCGGTCGAATATACGGGACAATCCCAAAAAATTGTGACGGATTTACCCGCAGGGATGCGTTACGCGATCAGTACCGCATCCATCAACCCGGCCACGGTTGACGCGGGCAAAATTGTACCCAGCGCATATACCGCGCTGGATTATTTGCAAAGTACGGGCACACAGTACATTGACACGGGGTTTTATCCGTCGGGAAATACGCGGACAGTAATTGATTGGCAGTTTAATGATATTGAGTTAATACAACAACGTATGTTTGGTAATAACACTGATGGTTATTGCGACTGTTTTAATTATGAAATTTATCTTAACTCCATAAACGCTATTGCCTATTGCTATAATGACGATTCGGGAAATTGGGTCAATACTAAAATTCCTGCTGACACAAAACGACATATTTTTGATCTGAATGGCTTTGCAAAGGTCATCCAAATTGACAATGGGGATTTATTACATAGTTCATTGGACTATGTTAGTGTAAATAATTGCGCAATAACTTCTCTTTACATATTTTATAATAATGCATCTCAAGACGAAAGAGATGATAGATGTGCTCTTGCAAATATGTACAGTTGCCGAATTTATGAAAAAGGTATTTTGCAACGCGATTATGTTCCCGTCCGCCGCGACAGTGACGGGGTGT
>JAMPCO010000032.1 GCA_023666145.1 Prevotella sp.
ATGCGGCACCGCCTTTAACAAACAGAATCCAGTGCGTGTTACTACGTTTGCCTGACTTGTGACCAAGTACTGGTTTTGCGTCGGTTAGAGCCAAAATCTCGCTTAATTTAACATCGGTTTCATTCCACTTAAAAATCAATGTTCCGTTTGGTTCTAGTACTCTAAAACACTCCGCAAAACCAAGACGCAGCATATCTTGCCAACCCGCGTTTAGTTCGCCGTATTTCGTATGCTGCCAACCTACCTTATTAGAATAGGCTTTGGCGTTCAAACTACCATAAATAGTATCAAACTTACTTTTACCAGTATTACGCAACAAGTGTGGCGGGTCAAACACTACCACCTTAAAACTATTACTTTTGAACGGCAGTTGTGTAAAGTCCGCCACCATATCTGGGGCAACTTCAAATTCGCGACCATCGCACAACGTGGTCTTGATTTGACGTTTGTCGCAAAACAAAACACGCGGATCGTGCTTGTTGAAATAAAACATCTTCCCACCGCAGCAGACATCTAAAATTGGTTTCATAGTTCTCCTTATGCTTAACTGTTTTTCTGAAAAACGTAATTAAAGCCCTGGTACGAAAAATAATAATTTACGCCGTCAGTCCAAACATTCTCACCTTGGAAATTTCTTAACCCATTCCAATTTATTGCAAACCAAGTATAAGTTTCAACGTCTAACACATAATGATTTACTCCGCTAGAATAGTAAAGTCTATTGCCATCAGTCCAGATCATATTTCCAGTAAAACTACTCAACCCATTCCAAGTTATAACTCGCCAAGTATGAGTGCTAATATCCAATACATAATGCATACTGGACGATGAATAGTAATAATCATTTCCGTCTGTCCAAATGCCACTTACTTGAAAACTAGTTAACCCGTTCCAAGTCATTTTAGCCCAAGTATGTGTATCAACGTCCAAGACGTAATGTTCGCTACCGTTGGTATGATAATAGTTTATTCCATCTGTCCAAATAAACCCACAGTGAGGTTTTGTTAAACCACTCCAATTCATTACTGACCAAGTATGGGTTTTAACATCTAAAACATATTGATCACTATTTGCAGAATAATAATAATTATTTCCATCAGTCCAAACGTATCTACCAAAAAAATTGCTTAACCCATTCCAATTCATTATTTCCCAAGTTTGCGTTTCCACATCCAAAACATACTGATCAGTACCATTAGAATGGTAATAACTATTTCCATCACTCCAAACACAATTACCTACAATATCAGTCAACCCGTTCCAAGTCATTGTTTCTGCTGTACCAATGTAATTGATTTTAGCGACAACGGTAGTATTCTTGGTAAAAACATAATCGTTCAAATCAATGGCGTTATTATAAATAGTCCATCCTAAAAATGTCATATCACTATATTCAGGATCAGGAACCGTTACTGTTTCACCCTTATTAACTATTTTAACATCATAAACCTTATCACCCACTTCAAAAGTTACCACCACTTGGTCACCATTTTCTATATCTGGATAACCATCACCACTTCCACTGTTTTGCAGTTCATCAATTTGGGCTTGCAGTTCGGCAATGGTTGCGTTTAACTCTTTAATTTGGTTATTGAATTTAACACTTTCGGCAATCGAGTTAGCCACCATCTCTTCGTTCAATTTCGTCATTTCGTCTAATTCGGCTTGCAAGGCGGCGTATTCGTTAGCAAAACCGACCAGCGTTTTTAACATTTCAACAACGGTTTGACTGCCGCCTTGCTCTAAATATTCAGTCGTCAACATATCGACGGCGTCATCGTTTCCACTTTCCACAGCGGCACCGACGTTTTCGACCAATGCAGCAATCGCGGGGTCACCAACCTTGGCTAATTGGTTTTGTAAATCAGTAATTTTTACGCCCAACAACTCTAACTCCGCCGCCTGATCTTCAACGCTGGCGTTGTATTCTGCGTTATACTGCTCCTGCATCTTGGCGTCGTTGCTGGCTTTTACTGTTACATAGCCGAAAGAACCAGCAACAGCGAGAGCCGTTACCAATAATAAACATGCAACAGAAATAATGATTTTTTTGATTTTCATATTTTACTCCTTTTACGCGATCACCGACGGATCGCATTTTTCGAATAAGTATTCATCCAAAGTCGGCCCTTCCCCAGTCACAGGATCAGATGGCAAAATTGGCGAATAAATAGAATTGCCCATGTGTATTACGTGCGAACCAGATGGGTGACCACAATGAGAAAATTTATAAAAGTTTATATATTCTCCACCATATCCATCATTTATTTTAAGTACTACGGCAGAACCATTGACATACGCATCAGTAACAGGCAATTTGTAACGGTATGCATCACTTGCACCTTGGATAGAAAAATACAGTTTTCCGCTTTTTAAGTAATAAGTACGTACACCAAAAGTCCATTGATAATCTTGTCCCCAAATACTATTACCCAAGGTATTCGTATCTGCTCGCTGAATATCTTGTAGTTCATAAAATGCGTAATAGATTGTATCGTCCGTAATAGCTATGGCAGTCACATCAACGATAGTCACACCATCGCTACTCCACCCACAAAAACTATAATATCCATTATGTCCAGTAGGGTTAACGGGATTAGTAGGATAACCACCTTCAATCACTTGCTGGGTTTCGTAATCTTCAATACCACTAATTCCTTTTCCACAATTTTTGAAACTTACCGTAAAGGCTTGCTTAAAAACCGCAATACAAACCGTTGTGCTATCAATAGTAACGGTTGCCGGGTCTATAACGTCGATACCGTTCAATGACCACCCTACAAACCTGTAACCGTCTTTGGTCGGAGTTTCAATTTGCGAAGTCACAGAATCTAACTTGGTACCTTTGGGCAAGACTTTAATGTCATGCAAGATACCGTCACATTCAAAACTCAAAACCGCTAACTCGTCATTACTTAAAGTTTCAATCACGGTCTTATATTCTGCACAGGCTTTTACTAACTTGTCATTGACCGCTTGCAAAGCCGCTTGATCATTTTCGGCTTGCTCTTTTTCCGCTTGTAGTTCTACCCGTAACGCTTCGATCGTATCACGATAGTTGTTAATCAAGATGATATATTCTTTTTGATTAGACAAAGCCGTTTCATAACCATCTTGGTAGGCGTCGTCCAAGTCTTGCTTATTATAAATGTTTGTACCCGACATCATCTCTTGAACACGAGCATAATTAGTGCGGCCCCACACAATGGCAAACACCACTCCGCCAATCATCACTAGACTAATCAACGACGCCACCAGCGATATCCATAGTTTTTTTCTCATAAATTACCTCCCGTAATTTCTTCAATCACAATGCGACAGTTATTGTCGAAAAAGTATTGATTAAGTAATTTTGCCTGCTCGGCACCCGTTGTACTAATTGTCAATTCTGTACGGTTACTTAAAAAACGAATACGAACAACAAAACCAGTACCTAACTTTAACTTGTTATCAGTATCGTAAAAGTCAATATTGATTTGTGCCATAGCGGTGCCGGCCGTGTAGGTTGCGTCATAAATAATATACTCGTTAAAAGTAAAGCGATATTGTTTATTTACCCCATCAAACGGCACCTTGGCCAAATTTAATTGGTCGTAAACGTAATTCTCGTTATCCGTTGTTTTCAAAAATACCGTGTCACCGATAAACTTAAAATCTTCAGCATAGAATTGGTTACCTAGATTGATACTACCGCGAATATAACTTTCACGGTGGGCATCTTGGAACCACGCCACGCCGCAATAAACACCAGACGACATAATCAACGCACAAACAACCGCAAAGATAGTCCACTTTACAAAACTCTTGTTATTCATAAAATCACCTCCATGTACTCGGTGTTAATGACATCACCTTGCTTAATCAGCGTTAACCCAGCACTACGTTTAAGCGTAGCGAGGTACGTGTTATTGAGTGAGTTTTCCAAGCACGTAAAGTTACCACTACCCCGAATAACCAACGTATTCAGTCGTAAATTCTCAAACGCGTTATAGTCCAGTCCTACCAAATTAATTTTGCGACTGGTCAAATATTGATTGTTTAAGTCTAAATCAATGGTGACTTCCAGTTTCGGCATATTCTTGAAATTGTTTTTCATAGCCAACGGCATCGACACCAAATAGCCGCCCAATGTTTCGCTATAGCGATATTCCAAGTCTTTGGCGGTCAAAGTGCATTTAACGCGTTCTTGCCAATAATCGGTGTTGTAGTCGTACTTTTCGACGTTCCAAGTCGGATCGCCGTTAATGATGTGGGCTAATGATTCGCGGCTGCTTTGTGCACCATCTTTTGAGTAAGTGAATTTGATAGCACTGTTAACAAAAATTTTATCCGCATCGTTAGAAACATCTTCCCAACGTTTACTTTCTGCATCGTAGTGATGCGTTACTGTAAAATATTTACTCAAATCGATTACAGTATAGAAAGTACCTTCCCCAACCGAATTAGTGGCAATACCGCTCATTATGTCATGGAAAACCGCACCATAAAGGTAATTAAAGTAAGAATCGCGTTCTTTTATCGGAATAAAAAATATATACCCATCATTGATTTTTCCCGCATAAGCACTACCATTTAAGCGAATCATATAGGCTTCATCATCCATTCTAACGATCATTTCAGTACCACGACTTAACGAACTAGATAAACCTTCCCAGTCGGCATAGATATCATCACTCATGGTAGAATAATAATTAAACATTGGAGCAACTAAATCTTTAGCCGATTGATCATCACTGGAATCCATATACATTGTGAGATAATTTTTCGACAGTCTTTCTCGTTCCCAAGCATTAAACTGATATATTTTCTTTCCACCGCTCAACACTTGATTTGCACTATCATCATCTAACACATTTCCTACATACTGCATAACTTGACGTTTACGATCGGTCGATAACATCGTTGGTGCGGAAAAACTATTGAACTTAATCTCTTGCAATTCAATACCGTTATTATTTTCGTTGGAGTAATATTGGGCTTCGATAAACCATTCGTGATTACGCGGATCGTCTTCATCTTCGGGGTCTAATGGCTTTACGTCAAATGCGTCTTGTTTACCAATATTGTTAATTCCAGTAGTAAAATCTTTGTTAAAAATAGAATAACAAATATAACCGACATCAAGAATAATCGACGCGGTTAACAACAAAATTAACGAAACAACACCCAGTCGTTTAATCAAGGTCATTTCTTACCTCCCCGTCTTTTGTTCTTGACATTCGACTCGGTTTTTGT
>JAMPCO010000033.1 GCA_023666145.1 Prevotella sp.
CACAAAAGAAACAACTCGTTTTGGCAACGATTACCGTTTTGGTGTTTTGTGCGGTTATTTTGGCCGGTATGCTTTTGATGCCGATATTTTCCAGCAATGCCACCAGTACTGGCGGAAATGACCAAGGTGAAAATTTTGAATATCCCGAATTTTCGGCACCAGCAAATGTCGTGGCACCCCAAAGAGTGGACGGTCTCGTCTATAACGGTCGTCCGCAAACCTTAATCACCGCGGGGCAAGACGACATTACATACAGTTTGGAACACGACGGCGAATTCACCCGCGCAATCCCCACGGCGATTGATGCTGGTAATTACTGCGTTTTCTATAAAGTCGCGGACGATAAAATGATTTACAATTTACACAGTGAAATTAGTAAAATTGAACGTACAGTTAGTTGCGCACTGGAAAGTTGGCATTACGGACAACGCGGCAATGAACTTGAAATTGATTTACCGATTAGTGATGGTGTAACCGAACCACAAATTACCTACTACCAACGCAACGGAAAAATCTTGTATGAAAAACCAACCAAAGTTGGACAATACACGGTCAAAGTTTTCGTGCCGAGCAGTGCAAACTACCAAGCGTGTAGTACGACACAAGATTTTGTAATTTACAGTCAAATTAAAGTAGTGTTTGATTCTGCACTCTATCATTATCAAAACGTCGAAATTAATTTGGGTGCACAAACGCCATTAACGATTAACCCACAGCATGGTGTTATGTTGATTAACGCTTTGTCGGGAACACAAATCTTAACTGTGACCGCCGACGGTAAAGAAATTTTCCAGCAGGAAATAACTAACGCGGAAATTAACCAAACTATAATGGTGGAAGGATAGAAAAAAAGGAGTTTAACGAAAGATGGGGGAAGTAGTTAAAACAACAGTCAAAGCAGCAAAAAAAGGAATGAGCAAAGCGCTAAAAGTCTGGCTCTCGTGTATTTTGGCCATGATTTTGATAGTCGGCTCAGCGGGTGGCAGTTTCCTAGTTATGAATAATGTCTTTGCCACCAAATTAAACCAGATGGTGGATGAACAATACAAAGGCGAAAAAGGTGACACGGGGGAACCAGGCCCGAAAGGCCCGCAAGGCGTGTCGATTTTGAAGATTGAAAAAACCGGCACTGATGCGGACGGTCTTAACGATATCTACACGATTTCGTATTCGAACGGATTGACGCAAACGTTCCAAATTCATAATGGCACTGACGGTGAAACTCCAGCCATTGGCGCGAACGGAAATTGGTGGATTGGTGACACCGATACTGGTGTGTTGGCGGACGTGGAATTGAATCTGCCCGTCATTGGTGGAAACGGTAACTGGTGGATTGACGGCATGGATACTGGTAAAACCGCTCAAGGTCAAGACGGTCAAACACCGTACATTCAAAATGGAAATTGGTGGATCGGTAATACCGATACGGGCGTGGCCGCCACTGGCAATGGCGTGACTTCGGTGACCAAAGTTGATAAAACCACCACAGTATACCAAAATTATGTTGCGGATAATAATTTAGATACTACCGTTACCGACGTTTATCAAATTACGTATAGTAATGCGTCGCCGACTTATTTTCATATCACTAACGGACGTGGCGGTAACGCTACGGGCAGTGGTATTAACGGTGCGGACGGTACCCAATGGTTCAGCGATAACATCGACCCCACGACTATGGACGCTTTGAATTTGGGTAACCCGGGCGATTTTTATTTGTATACAACCACAAACCAAGTTTACCAAAAGCAAACTACCCAAAATATTAACCTGCGTTATACGGGCAAATTGGTTGAAAAGGAGATCGATCGGGCCACTTTTGACCAATTAAAAGCCAAAAATGAAGATGATACGAATAAGTTCGGTTTAATATTTATTGATAATGTAATTAACTATGATGACAACATTACGATTGACCAAGTCAATGCGCTGACAACCGACAAGGACTTGGGATTGGGAAAAGATTTTTATTATTACGCTTGGAAATACATGATTGACGGTGATGTTGTTCATTTATCTGGTTACGTGGCGGCGGAAGGTGCGTTGGCGTTCCAAGATGAAGAAATTATTAAAATTCATTATACTTGGGTGTTCGTTACCGATCTGAAAGGTACGAACGGCACCAACGGTGAAGATGGTGCTTCGGCGTACGCTGTTTGGCGTGATTATATGGTGGAAAATAACCCTGGTACCAACCCCGACGATTACACCGAAGAAGCGTTCTTCAATACTTTAATCATTGGCAACTTGGACGGTTTTGTCATTTTATCCAGCGGCTATTGGGGACAAGAGATTACCGAAGAAGAATATAACGCAGCCACCAAAAACGAAGACGGAAGTGAAGGTACCAGCAACCCGGATTCTTATTTGTACGAAGTCATTGAAAACAGTGATGGTACTAAGTCTTATTACAAAAATACTCAAGTCTCGGCACGTGGGGAAACTGGTGCGACTGGTCCCAAAGGTCAGCAGGGTGCCCAAGGTGTCCCTGGTTTGTCTGCGTACGATTTGTATTACAATACCACCGATGATAATCCGAAAAAATCCGTGAACGAATGGTTGGCGTCCTTGGTTGGTCAAAAAGGTGACAAAGGCGAAGACGGTGCTATGCCCGAAATTCGTAACGGTTATTGGTACATCGACGGCGAATATACTGGTACCCGCGCCAGTTTCTCGGCCAGTATCAACGACGCTGGTTATTGGGTCATCAATAACGAAACGACCAATCAACGTGCCCAAGGTGACCGTGGTGTCGCTGGTAACGGGATCAAAAACATCGTGAAAACCAGTTCCTTGGACGGTTTGGCGGATACCTATACGATTAACTTTACCAACCCTGATTTGACCGCGGGCGATGAAGCATATTTGTTGCCAGTAAGTTTTACGGTAACCCATGGTCAAGATGGTGCCGATGGTGCATCTGCGTACGAAATTTGGAAAAACTACAGTTATATCAACGAAAACAACATGGAAGTTACTCCGAACATTAACGGCACCGAAGAAGACTTCTTCCATGCGTTGGCGGGTGCGGATGGTAATGGCATTGCATCGATTGACTTGGTTAAATACGGCGAAGAACATTACGATGCCGAAGTAGATACTTATCAAATTACCTATACCGATTCACGCCAAGCACCGACATATTTCACGGTACGCAATGGTCGTGACGGCTTGACCGCGTACCAAGTTTGGCTGCAACAAAACGGTTACAGTATTGATAACGAAGACCATTATGAAGATTTTTTCAAATCGTTTGCGATTGATGCGGTCAACGGCTTGTCGATTTTAAGTAACGGTAACTGGGGTATTTGGGCGTACGAAAGTATGGACCAAGTGCCTGCGGGCGAAAGCGATAATTACGTGGAAGGTTTTGACGGTGCGGCGTACAAAGATACGGGCGTGGCGGCACGTGGTGACACGGGTAAAAGTGCCTATGATGTTTACGTTTCCATGGTTCCTGATGACGAACCAGTAATGACGAAATCGCAATGGCTAGCCTCGTTAAAAGGCGAAACAGGTGCGGCGGGGAAAGACGCCGAACTGGAAATTACCGAAAATGGTTATTGGAAAATTGGTGGCGTGGTGACCAATATGAAAGTCACCGGCGAAAAAGGGGAAGCAGGAGATACGCCGTACATCAGCGCGGATGGCTTTTGGTGCGTCGGCGACAAAAACTTGGGCGTGCCTGCGCGTGGCTTAAAAGGCGACAAAGGGGATACGGGAATTTCAATTGCTGGCGTTCACAAAATTGATACCGTCGAAGCGGTGGACACCTACGAAATTGCATTCACGGATGGTACCGCCAGCACGTTTACCGTGACCAATGGTACCGACGGCACGAACGGAACCGACGGGGCCAGCATCTACATGGATTTTGGCGACCCCGTCACCATCGGCGTAGATGGTAAAAACGGCGACCTTTACATCAACATGAATAACGGCGAAATGTACCGTTATCAAAATGGCTGGGGCGCAGTGGTCGGCACGATGCGCGGCACGCAATGGTTTACGGGTACCATGACTTTGAGTGATTTGAACGGCACTTCGGCAGGCTATAACATCGACGGTTACAACGTCATTAAAAACGATTTGTATTTGAACAGTACCAGTTACGATGTTTACAAATACAACGGTGACGCATGGACGTATTTGGGTAACCTGCGCGGCACGGGTGCGGTCACCGTTAATCCCGTGGCGTGGTTTGACACCACGACTTTGCCCAATCTGCCCGACGGTGCGAACGGCAAAAAATACGGTGTCGGCGGCGATACAAATTGGACGGGGTGGTTCTCTAATGTTGGTACGATTGCAAAATCGAATGGTATTTTGCGTAATACTGCTGTGAGGCAAGATAATCGTAGCATCATAGACAAAAAAATTACTAGTGGTTCTTACGCAATTTTTAAGTGGCGCTATTCAAAAATTGGCTCGCAAATCTTTCCTTATGCCTGGTGGTATGATACCAATCATGAGATCATCGCAGGTTCATTAGTCGCAACCGGCGATTGGCAAGTTACGGTAGTAAAATATGGCGATGTGCTAGATAGTCGACAGGTATATGGGTTGCTGGGTGGAACAAATGGTATTGATGATACAGTTATGGAAATCGAATATTTTTACATCGGCGACCTTGGTTACAGCACCCAGTTAATGGATTTAAGCGGCAATTACCACAACATGACGGTCAACGGCAATTACATGACGGACGACGGTTTGGTGTTGAACACGCCAATCCAATCGGGCGCCACCGCATGGGGTACGACCAACATGACGTATTTCGTGGATTTCGCGAACGTCCAACCCAGCACCGACGGCGTGTCGTTGTTTGGTGTCGGCACGGCGGGCAGTGCCAACCAATTCGACATTGACGCCCAAAGTACCGACGGCGATAATTTGTCACTGTACGTGAACGGCACCATGGTGCGCACTGTAACGCGTGGTGAACCGTTGACCATGGCGGTGCGCGTGGACGGGGACAACCATTACACATACACCGTAGACGGCGTGGTGTGGTACGATGTGAACGCGGACGCCGCGACCACGGTCACGGGCGCGCAAATTTATTTTGGCGCGTCGGGGTCGGTGTTGCGCCGTGTCATGGTCATGGAAACCGCGCTCTCAGATGCGGAGGTGTATGCCCTCTTTA
>JAMPCO010000034.1 GCA_023666145.1 Prevotella sp.
TCAAACTCGCTTTGCTCCACCGCCGCCAGCGCACTTTCTTGCAACGGATAAACTTGCTTGGCTTGGAAGCACGGCGTAAAGACGGCTTTCAACGGATTCTTACCCAGCGCCAACACAATCGCGTTACCAATGCGCCCCGCATTGGCATCGTTTAGGTTTTGTAACTCGTAGGGCGTAATCAGCGGACGCTCTTCCACCGACGCAGACATACTCGTGTCCTTGTTTTCACTAAATGATTTTTTAACAATTTTCTTTTTGCCACAGAGTTTGGAAAACTCTTCGTTCGTAGCACTATCCCCCGCCTGGATAAAAATTTTAATGTTACAGTTTGATTTCACAATTTCGGCTACTTCTTTGCCATATTTGTTATCTAGTTGCTTGAAATTCTGGATAATCGGAATCATAAAGATTTTGCGACTACGACCTACCGTAATAATGCTATCGATTTTGTTGAGCTTCGGCAGGTTGCCAAACTCATCCAACAAGAAGTACGTTGTCCGCAAAAGTTCTTCCGCTTTGGTTTTGCCCGTACCTTGGTTTTCGCCGGCTTTATCGACCAAAGACTTGTACATCTGCACCAACAGCAACGACACTAACTTGTGTCGGTTGGCCTTGGCATCGGGAATTTTAATGAACAGCACGTTGGGTTCTTCATCAAAGTGGACAAAGTCAATATCATTGCCCGCGGTCAAACTTTGGATGCCGCGGTCGTTCAAAAAAGAAATATATTGGCTCACATCGCCCAAGTAACTGGTCAATGTCTTGTCAGTAGTCACCAAGACGGTTTTGGCCAAACCCCAAACCTTGGAGAACTTGTCACGTTCTTGCAAGTATTCAATCAAATCCGTCGGTTCATCTTGGGCGTGCTCGGTTAAAATCTTGTAAAGATTGAACAGCGTAAATTGTTCTGGGCGGATTTTCCCGTCACGCACATCTTCCCACAGTGCCAACGCCACTGCAAAAATCAAGTCCCGCGCACCTTTTTGCCAAGTACTGTCGTGCTGGTTTTCGACCGGACACATCGTGTAAATCAAATCCGCCAAATCTGCATAGATTTCGTCCGACAATGTTTGACGGTGTTTTTTCAAAGCCTTTTCGGCATCTGTCATTGTCTCGTAAAATTTATCCACAACCTTGTACTTGTTCTGCACCTTAATCACGCCCTGGTTAATCTTCGCTTGCTTGGCTAGTACCCCAGCAAACGGATTCCAACGTGCGGAACTGTACACGTCGTCCAGGTTCAACACCTGTACCTGGTACCCTTGTTTGGCCAACGTGTCGGCGTGCAACGTGTACAATTCACCTTTCGGGTCGGTTATCACCAAACTGGGTTTGGTTTTGGTACGGGCTAAAATTTCAATCGTGGGACTCACAAACGTGGTGGTTTTTCCCGACCCCGTGGTACCAATCACCAAAGTGTGAATTGGTTTCGCCAGGATAACTTCGGCATCGGTACCTTGTTTGTTCACTTTGGCATTGACCAGCACACCGTCCACTACTTCCGCCAGTTGTGAGAATTTAGTCACACATAGACCCTTATTATTTTTGATTTCTTGTGTGGTCAAAAAGTGGGTATCTTCTAAATCGGTATTCGATTTCAATGCTTGCTTGCCTATGTTGCCTTTTTTACCAGCCCACCACAAACCAACGCCAGCAAGTATGATTGCAAACCAGCCCAAAACAATTTGGCCGTTAAAGACAAAGCGTTTCGAAATAATTGAAGCAACTGCTACCATTGTGAATAAAAGCACAATGGCACTTACGCCCAAGAAACTAACGATTAAAATAATATGCTTCTTCGATTTCATGCGCCAGCCCCCTGCATCATCATTTCTTGCATCATCATGTACTCAACATCTTTAACTGTATCGGTAAACTCGGCTTGCATACCTTTCTGCACGTTGCCAAGCATTTTCATCAGTGCATCAGTAGCCGTAGCCCGACGGTAAACCTTGGCCGCGTGACAGCGCATATCCCTGGCTTCATATTTTCTCTGTTTACTACTTTCCCTGTGATATGCTGGTTTATATTGCCGGCGCATTTCCTTGGCCAAACCAATCACCAAATTGCCAACACGCGCTTTGTAGTCATTGCGCAAGGTGGTTATGTAATCAATGCGACTTTCAATTTTGTTGTCTTTTTTAATCGCTTGTACTTGTTTATCGCGGGCGTTGAGCTTGCGCAAAAACTCTTGGTGCAGTTTTTTAACTTCGGGATTAGAACACAAGATAAAATTGGCCAGTTGGTCAATCTCCGGTCGTAGCCCGGCCATACTCTCACTCGAATACGCCAGCCGACCAGTTTTGGGAAATTTGTTTGCTAGGGATAAAAATTTCAGTTGCATCTCTTGATCCGTGAAATCCGCTTTCATCTCTTTTAATTTCAAAATTACAGCATTACGACTGTCGTAATATTCATCTTTACCCGCCACTGCCATATTGGCCGAAACTAACCAGTTATCAATCACGGATTGCTTAAAATTACCCTTGGTCGTATAGCCAATTTTGCCATTTTTGTCCACGTGCGTTGGTTCCTTTTCAAAAAACGAAAAGTGGATATGACGGTGCAACGTATCACGATGTAGCGAAGCCACTAAACAAATATTGTCAGCATTAAGATGCGTACGGTTAATGAAGTCGGTAAAGTGCTGCTTCAAAAAGTGCATTGCTTGTTCTTGGACTTGAAATTTTGTACTTGTGTCTTCGTCAAAACTAATAAAACCGTGCCAGATATGACTATTGGTGTTTTTTAGTTGTTCCTTGATTTTAAGCAAATCTTCTTCGGTATAAACCTTATCTGCACAGAACAAGCCAAGATTGCCTTCACGACTAGCGTAGCTGCGGAAGTCTTTATACTTCTCCACTTTCTTCTCATTCAGTGTGTACGAAATGTAATTGTATGGTGCAGTCCAATCAAAGAATTGTCTTTCTTGGGCATACGCCACTTTTTTCTCGGCTGGTAAATTACGCGGTGGATTTTTAGCGGAATACTTAATTTGAAATAACACGTTATTACTCATCGGCCACCCCCAAGCGTCTTACGCGTCCTTGTACAATTTCTTGTTCCATGTCCCGGCATTCAGCAGGTAAATCGGTTAGCATACCTGTGCTAAATTCTTCGACCGAAACTTTCTCACCTTTCAGTTCGGCTGCCTTAGTGTTGTAAAGTGTGGCCACCATACGCTCAATTACCATGTACATTACATGAGTGTCTTCCACAGTTGCCCTAATTTGTTTCAACATTCTTTCAATTTTGGCATCGACTTGAACCGAAGCTGCTGGCTGTTTTGGTTGTTTGTATTCTGGCAAGTAAATTGCAGCAAAGTCTTTAATTGCAAAATCAATGATTTTATTGACCAACACATTCTGGCTATCAAAAATTTTCGTTGCTAAAAGTTCATTAAAAAGTGACAGAGTTTTTGCATCTGCTAAACGAACCGTAAGCTTATTTTTCTTTGTGTTTTTTGTTGTCATTTTTTAACTCCCTTTTTTATTTTTCTCAACGAAATTTGGTTTCCAAATTGTCGCATCACAAGGTGACGCAAATGTGACGCACGACTTTGTTAAAGTGCGTCACTTTTCTACCCCCGTAGGGGGTAGATTGCCAAAAATGTGGCAAAGTGCGTCACCGCTTATCCTGCTTTCAGTATTTTTCGTGTTTTTTAGGCCAAATTGCACCATGATTGAACCCCTTTTTATTGCGCCCTTTGGTTCAAGGTATTGGCTGCATATTTGGCCGTCCGTTCAACATAAGCATCGCCTTTATCGGGACGATAAAGTTTGCTTTGTTTGAAGATGCTTTGCATCTGTGCAGTATTCGCATCGGTAAAGTATGCTAAGATGTTCATCAGTTTAGCGTCGCTGCGACTATGGTCGCCGCAAAGGTCTACCCCGTTCATCAGTTCTACGAACTCATTGCATTTCTTGCTGTTGCGGATTTTCTCAATCACTTCACTGTCGCTTTTGGCATAGTTGTGGTATTGGTTGCGATTTTGCGTGGGGGCTTGGAATACTTTTTTCTCACCAATTTGGTTTTGGATATCTTGCTTCACGTTCTCTGGCAGTTCGACCAAATCTGTGTGCTTGTCATCCACCAAGTTTCCGGTCATCGAAACAAAGCCCCACGTCTCAAAGACTTCCACTTCGGCGCCACCGCGGGCTTCGTTGTACTTGCCGTTCTCGCAAACAGAACCTTTGGTCAAAATGTGCAAACCTGTACCCGACACCGAACGTTCAGCATAAGAATTTGGCAAAGCGGATAAATATTTTTGTGCGGTTTCATTGTAGGTTTTGGTTTCTTTGTCATAGCAGTGGTCAATATCGAAAGCATTGAACCCACTGCCCTTAATGGCGAAGGATAACCCTGCCCCGTTGTTCGCTTTGGCGTATGCGAGCGCTTTATCAAACGTCGTCCATGTGGTGGAATCTTTTTGGCTCGCCCAGCCACCGTCGGGTTTGTTGGCATCAACAATAAACTTTTTGTATGCGCCGGTTTCTTTGTCTTTGTAAATTTTCAACACACACCAGTTCGGCAAAGCTTTCATTTCGGCTGGGACATTCTTTTCCAGATTGGCCAAACGTTGCGCATTCAACTTTTGGGCAAGTTCTTTACCGGACAGAACTGGCTGTTCTGCTGTCTTGTTCGGCTCTTGGCTAACGCTCTTCCCCACCGCGGCGGCCTTAATTTCGGCTTGCTTGGCAATGAGATTGCCATATTGTTTTTGCAGGTAACTATCAATAGCCACGACGTTCTCGCCTTTCTCGTCCAAACTGACGCGGTACTTTGGGAACCAAGTGTCTTTCAAGTTTTCTTGCCCAGCAATCGCCATTTTTACCAGCACGGCTTTTTCGGTAGCATAGTGAACGTGCATTGGTTCAATCGCAATTTTTTCTCGT
>JAMPCO010000035.1 GCA_023666145.1 Prevotella sp.
TCGTTTCCATCAACAAAGCCAAACGAGCCACCCCGAAAAACACCACCAAACCCAAGTTGGCGTAAGGGCAGGCAAACAAAAGTTGGGCACAACCTTTGGGTGTGGTAATTGGGTTAACCCCACAAAGAACGTGCCGCGTTGGCATAAATTAGTGATTGAAATGGCTGAATTTATATGGTACAATCAAAACAGCAGGGGGTCATGATGATTCAACCAGATTTTAATTATAATCAACAACAACGTCAAAAGGTGGAAGCCATTTTGGCGGAAACCAAACGCGAAGATAATATTCGCGCGATGTCGAACCAAAAACCGACCGCGGAATATGCGGCGTTTGCAACCAAAGGGCGCATTGGTTCGGCCGTTGATTTTACCAAGGAAACGAAATTGGCGAACCGCGAACATCCCAACGCTTATGTGGATAACGCTATGGTGGATTTTGTGGCGCAGGATGCCATGTTGGGGCGCATTTACATGGAAGGAACGATGAAAGCCGAAATGCCCGTGGCGGAAACGACGATTGCGGTGGTTTCACCGCGTTGGGAAGACGGCGTGGGCGTAATGACGGAATTGGCCACCGCCGACAAAAAGACCAAACCGTTGCAAGTTTATCACGCGCGTTATGAAACCGCAGACGGCGTGATTAACCATTTGTTTGACGCGTTGACTCTCAGTAAAGCCCAACCCAACATTCGGATCGTGGAAGAAAAATTGCGTGAGATGAATTTCCCCGCCGCGGTGCGTGAGGAAGTGGTCAAAGATTACACCCAAAATTTAGTACACCAAAACAACGACCGTACCTTGTAAAGTGGTCGTTTTTTAACAATAAGTAATGTCCCAATTTTTTTCGTCGTAGGCACTGCCGTTGATTTTGGCCGTCCACTCCACATTGGCGACCGAGTGGAAGTCACCGTTGTAACCTGACCACAGTGTATAATAAAAATAACGTTCTTGCGCCATTTCGTCGCCCTGGGCTTTGGGTGCGGGGTCAAGGTCGAAATACGAAGCATCGTCGTGTGCTTCGCCCAGCAGTTCCAAAATCGTGGCAGCAAAGTTACGGTTTGACATTTGTGCGGTGTTGTTGGTGTACAAAGGGACTTGGTCGGTTTCACCCGCCCGTTTGATGAACAGGGAAGCATAGGCTACACCGCGGTTGGCAAAATCTTTGAATTTTTCATTGTCGTGACCGTGGTCCGCCATCACAATAATGGTTGCTTTGTCGAAAAGGCTGACCCCGTTTTGGTCGTGTAAATTTTTCAATTGGTTGAAATAGGTTTGTAAAATTTTCATGCAGCCATAGGCTTGGGTGATGGCGTCGGTGGTTTGGAAAATTTTGTGGTCCAAATTTTCGTCGTAAAGGTAGGGGTTGTGTGCGCTGTTCAAATGGACAAAGTTAAAAGTGTTGGGCTGGTCGTTGACGGTCAGGGGAGTTTTTTGCAAGGTGTCGTAAAAATACAAATCGGTGGAGGGGCTGGTGGCTTTGGGGTAGTACCCGTCACAGTTGCTTAAATCGACAAACACGTTCGCCAAGTTGGCGTAATCATGCACCGGAATCCAATTTTTGGCTAGGAAAGGTAAATTACGAATGGCGGCTATGCCCGTGGTATTGCCCAAGACTTGGTCGTAATTGACTTTGGTTTCCGCTTTGGTCGCCACCTTGATGTTGTCGAAGTACGGTTCTACTTCGGCAATGTTGTAGTAAGTCGAATTGGCGTCCAATAATCCGTTCACACGGTAGCCGTGTTTTTTCAGGGCTTTGAACACCGTGTTATTTTCCCAGGCGGTGGGTAAAAAATCAATCTGTGATTGTGATGTTGTAAAATTGGCACCGCCCGTGATGGTTGCCGCTACACTGGGAAAAGTTTGGCGGTATTCGCTGATGTTATCTTGGTACCAAGTGAAACCGTCAAAAATTTGCGTAGCGGTGTCACCCCAACGGTCGAAGACGTCTTCGACGTATTGTGTGGTTAAACGATCCATCATAAACACAATAATGTTTTCGTTTTGTGAAACTTGCAAATAATCGTCGACCGAAAAGTAATAATATTTGGCGTCCGCGTCTAACGGTTGGATGTTGGCGGCGGTGGTAATTAAACCAACCGATTGCATCCCCACCACCACGACGCAAACGATTAAGACCAGTTTTTGCAACAGTTCCTTGCGTTTTTTGACCAGCATCAATAAGACCACTGGGGCCAAAAAGATAACGAAAAAACCGACCAGGTTCATGAATACGCCGAAACCGTTGATCCCCGTATAAAGTGCTGAACCATCCATGGCGTTGATACTATCGCCGTTGAAAAACAAAACTTGGGCGTAACTTGCCAACGTGTAACCCAGCAAAAGCCCCAACAGAATTTTGTACGCCGTTTGACAGAAGCGACAGAGCAGGAGTAACAGTCCTACCAGTGCCGCCATGAACAGCAAGCCGATTAAAATAAAGAACCACAAAACTTCGCCCGCGGTGATACCAAAATCGTTTTGGTTGTGCATAATCACATCCAATTGGTTGAAAATGAGAAAGTTACAAACAAACGCCAAACAACCGAGTACGATTAAGATGATGTCTTTTTTTGTGATGGGATGTTTCATTTTCCTTTGACACTCCTGATGATGTATTCACCCGTGGCGGCGTCGGCTTGGGTGCTGTCGTACATATATGATTGGATGATTTGACGAGGTGCTTTGATGGTGGCCATTTGGGTTAAGGCTTGCGGGAAAGTATCCAATTGGTCGGGGTTAAGTGCGACACCAATTTGGTGGCGTAAGGTAATTTCCAATGGCTCGACACCGTATTGATCCCAATCGGGGTTCAAAATTTTCATTGGGGTGTTGATGAACAAAGTCGGTTTGTTGGTGGCGTAGGAATATTCGAACGCAATCGAACTCCAATCGGTAATCAGCAAGTCGGCATCCAGTACGTTGACCGCAAAATCCAATTGCAAAGCGTTGGGGTATTGGGCTTGCAAGGCCGCAATTTTTTGCGGGAAGCGTTTGATAAATTCGGGGTGAGGACGTAAAATTACGCGGTAGTCCGCGGCTTTCAATTGTGCCATTAACGGGGCAAGGCAACTTTCGAGGATGTTGTCTTTTTGCCAACTGGGGGCAATGATCGCGGTTTTTTGTGCTGGTTTGTGGGGGTGGTAACTGTTCAGTAATTGGTTGAATAACGGGTAACCCGTATTGACCAAATTTTTGGCTTTGGTACCATAGAATTTTTCTATGGCGCGCACGTCTTGGTTATAGGTCGGACCGTAGCAACAAATTGTGTCGTAGGCGTCAAAAGCGTTTTTACGGTATTGCAGGGACAAACTGGCCAAGGCATGGTCCAGGTAAATGTATTCGATGTTTTTGTTCACAATCGAGCGCTTGTATTGGTATTTGTCCAAATCGGGCAACGTCATCACCATCACGCGACAGTTCAATTTCATCATCGTGACAATCAATTTGTGCGGACCGCAATAGTAGGCGTGAAAGCGCGGATGGTCAATTTGGAAGACTTGGTCGTCAACGTCGCTGGTTAAATAATGCACGTGGATTTTGGAGTGGTTCAGGACATAGTTAATTGCACCTTGAAAATATTTGTAGAAACCACTTTTTTCGCTGTAAAACACCAAGTATTTTTTGGTGGTGGCAAATTTTTTCATGTCAACTCTTTCGCGGGCCTTTTGGCGTTTGATTAAAGCGCGGTCTTTTTTCGGGCGGGGCATCACCGTGTAGGTCAGGTACTTTTTGGGGTTGTACAGGACGTTACACAATAATTGGATGCCAATCGCCAAGACGTTGCCCGCAATCCAATAGATGTTGAAACCCACCCCACAAGTCAGCCCAAAATACAACGAAAGCAGGGTTAAGAAAATGGCCAGACCCCATTTGGAAAAAAAGCCCATTGCTTTGGCCAGCACGTTGCATAAGTTCTGCACGTAGCACAGTGCGAACGCGGAAACCGCCGCCAGTAACGGAATGTAAAATTGGCTGAGCGTGGGGACTGCCGCCAAAATGTTCGCGTCTTCCAAACCGCGGATGACGCCGACGATAATCGGAATTTGTAACAACAATGGCAGTAACGAAACCAAACTGTGGTAGTGTTCTTGGCGGTAAAGTTTTTTTTGTTCGCGCATTAAGACGCGCCAATCGTCACTGTGGTAGGCTTTGATGTCGTCCAATTGCGGTTTGATTTTCGCCATTTTGACCGATTGGACTTGACTCCAAAAGGAAAACGGGAACAAAACCAATTTCACCAGCAGGGTAAATAAAATTAACGCGCCGACGTAATTGGGGATAATGCGGTAACAAAATTGAATAACCCACAATATTGGTTGCGTGATGATAAAATCAAACCAAGCCATGAACGTACCTCGTTAATGACATGGCTCATTTTCCATCCCGCTCGGGGGG
>JAMPCO010000036.1 GCA_023666145.1 Prevotella sp.
CACAAAAGAAACAACTCGTTTTGGCAACGATTACCGTTTTGGTGTTTTGTGCGGTCACGATTACCGGGTTATTTTTATTGCCGCTCATGCCATCTAGTGCGACCGAAGTCGGGGGAGACGATTACCCCGAAGTACCAGCACCCGCGTCGGTCGTGGCACCCCAAAGAGTGGACGGTCTCATCTATAACGGTCGTCCGCAAACCTTAATCACCGCAGGGCAAGAAGATATTACGTATAGTCTCGACGATGAAAACCATTTTACCGCCGATTTACCGCAGGCGGTGACAGCCGGTGTGCATTACGTCTATTACAAAGTGGCGGATAACGATACGGTTTACAGTCTGTACAGTATCATCGCCAAAAAGGAACGACAAGTAAGTGTGCAAATGGAAAATTGGAATTATACCCGTAAAGCAAACGAACCGACGGTGACTTTAATGGAAGGTAACGGCACCGTACCGCAAATTACGTATTACCAAAACGGACAAAGATTGTACCGTAAACCCAGCACGGTCGGCCAATACACGGTCGCAGTAACTGTTCCCGCGGATGTCAATTACCAAGCGTGTAGTGCGACCCAGAAATTCGCGATCACCAGCCAAATTGAATTGTTGTTCGATGCTAATTTGGTCGGCTACGAAAACGTGACAGTGCATTTAGGTCCGCAAACACAAGACATTGACCTCACGTTGTACAGTCGTACCAAGATTTTTAACGCCTTAGCGGGAACACAAACCTTAACCGTAACCGCCGGGGAACAGGTGGTTTTCCAACAAGTAATAAATGCGGGTGAAAATCAGCAAATTAAGGTCAAGGGATAAAAGGAGTTTAACGAAAGATGGGGGAAGTAGTTAAAGCAGCAAAGAAAGGAATCAAGGGACTGAAAATCTGGGTGGCGTGTTTAATAGCCATTATTTTGGTGGTCGGCTCGGCGGGTGGCAGTTTCCTAGTGATGAGTAATGTCTTCGCCACCAAATTAAACCAGATGGTGGACGAACAATATAAAGGGGAAAAAGGTGACACGGGTGCACCTGGTCCCGAAGGTGCGCAAGGTATCTCGATTCTCAGCATTAAGAAAACGGATACCAACGGTAACTATGACATTTATACGATTAGTTACTCCAATGGATTAAGCACGACGTTCCAAGTCAAAAACGGAGAGGACGGAGAAGCCCCCACCATTGGCGAAAACGGTAATTGGTGGGTGAACGGCACAGATACGGGCGTGATGGCCGATGTTACTTTGGCGATGCCATACATAGGTACTAACGGAAATTGGTGGGTGGGTGACACGGATACAAAAGTTCCCGCCCAAGGCCAAGACGGCCAAACCCCGTACATTAAAAATGGAAACTGGTGGATTGGCGACACAGATACGGAAGTGTCGGCGGGGGGTAACGGCACGGGCATTACGGCCATGATCCCCTTGGACAAAAGCAGTACGGAATATACCGACTACATTACGCAAAACAATTTGGATGCAGATGTAACCGACGTCTACAAAATCACGTACAGCGATAACACCGCGACCTATTTTCATGTCACGAACGGCAGCAACAACACGAGTACTGGCATGAACGGTGCGGATGCCAACCGCTGGCTGAGTGGTGATTACGAACCGTTGGCAACCCTTGGTAACCCGAACGATTTTTACTTGTATACGACCACCAACACGGTTTACCAAAAACAAGCCAGTGACAATTATATAAACCAATACAACGGTAAATTGGTGGAACAAACCATTGATGCGGAGACCTTTAACGAATTACAAGCCAACGCCGCGGATTACGGGTTAATCCTTAACGGGAAAACCATAACCTACGCGGAAGACATTACTACGGCGCAAATTACGGCGTTTACGGACGCCACAGGCTTGGAAACCAGTTTCTATTACCACGTGTGGAACTACAAATTGGACAGCAATAACCATGCGCACTTGTTTGGCTATTTCGCCGCGGAAGGTGCCTTGGAAATCAACGGTGAAAAGGTTACCCGTTTCCATTACACCTGGCAAGAAGTCACCACTTTGCAAGGTGCGAACGGTACGGACGGTAAAACCGCGTACGAAGTTTGGCGCGACTATGTGGATGAAGACAACAACCAACCCAACGCAGGTAAAGACGAAAACGCGTTCTTAAATTCCTTGATCATTGGTACACTGGAAGACTTTACGATTTTACCCAGCGGTTTCTGGGGCAAGAAAACCGCGGAAGATTTTGACTATGACGCCTTGGACGAAAGCGAACAATATTTGTACGAATTGGTGGACGGCGTGTATTACGAAAATACCATGGTGTCGGCACGTGGTGAACAAGGTGCGACGGGACAAAAAGGAGAACAAGGTAACCAAGGACAAGCAGGCTATTCGGCGTACGAATTGTACACACAAACCACGACGGATAACCCGATAAAATCGTTAGACGATTGGTTAATTTCCTTGGTTGGTGCCAAAGGGGAACAAGGTGAAAAAGGTGAAGACGGTTACACACCGCAAGTCGGCCCGAACGGTAACTGGTGGACGAACGGTGTGGATACGGGTGTTTCCGCCACGGTGCGTTTGCCGTACGTCGGAGAAAACGGTAACTGGTTCATTAACGGTGTTGACCAAAAAATTAAACCCACGGGTGACCGCGGTGCGGCGGGTAATGGTATAGCCAGCATTGAAAAGACCAGCACGGTGGATGGCGTGTTGGATACCTACAAAATCACGTTTACTAACCCAGAATTGGCACCAACCGATGACGGCTACTTGACCCCGTTCACGTTCACGGTAACGAACGGCACGAACGGTAAATCATCTTACGAAATATGGTTAGATTACTATGACGAAAACTTAAAGGGTTACCCGAACAAAGGTAAAACCGAGACGGAATTTATGCAAGCCATAGCGGGGAACGGGATTGCCACGATAACCAAAGTGACGTCTGAGGATAGCCATTACCATCCCGACGTAGATACGTATAAAATTACGTACACCGCGCAAGAACCGAGTTATTTCACGGTGAAAAACGGACGTGACGGAGAAGACGGAAAATCCGTCTATGATATTTGGTGTGAAGAACAAGGATATACGGATTATGCGGACAACAAATATTACACCGAATTTATTAATGCGATGTCGGTCAGCACAATCGAAGGCTTAACGGTTTTGGATAACGGGCACTGGGGAGTTTTGTCCAATTATGAGACCGTGGAAGATGCACAAGCAGCCGATCCCGCTGGCATTTATAGTGTGGGCTACCAAAACAAAATTTACAAAGATACGGGCAACGCCGCCAAAGGCGACACGGGAGCGACGGGCAAATCCGCCTACGACATTTATTGTGACTACTTCAAGCAAGACCCCAAAAACGAAGGTAAAGACCCGTTATCTCAATACGACTGGATGGTATCTTTGAAAGGCGAAACGGGTGCGGCGGGGAAAGACGCCGAACTGGAAATAACCGAGAATGGTTACTGGAAAATTGGTGGCGTCGTCACCAATATGAGAGTACAAGGCGAAAAAGGGGAAGCAGGCGATACGCCGTACATTGACGCCAATGGCTATTGGTGTGTGGGTGATACCAATTTGGGTGTGTCGGCGAAAGGGATCCAAGGTGAAAAGGGCGACACGGGAGTCTCGATAGTCGGAGTAAGCAAATTGACGGCGGACGGCAGTGCAGTAGACACTTACGAGATTGCGTTCAGTAACGGTACGACATCCACCTTTACGGTGACGAACGGAACGGACGGCGTGGACGGGACGGATGGAGCGGGAATCTCCATGGACTTTGGTGTCCCGACGGCGACGGGAGTCACAGGCAAAGAGGGCGACATTTATATAAACTTGAATAACGGGGAAATGTACCGCTATAACGCGACCGAGGGGTGGGGAACGGTGGTTGGCACGATGCGTGGGAGCCAATGGTTCACGGGGACGAAAACGATAACGGACCTGAACGGAACGACGGCGGGCGTAAACATCGATGGCTACAGTGTGATAAAGAATGACATCTATCTGAACACGCAAACGCGGGACATCTACCAGTTCGATGGCGAACAATGGG
>JAMPCO010000037.1 GCA_023666145.1 Prevotella sp.
AAGAAAAAATTTCACATGGCGACCACCGCCTTTTTCTCAAATTTTGCTGGGGGTGTTACTGTTACTAAGTAGTTACTATTTTTCTTTGTGTTATCTAAAATCATTATTTATTCCTTTTATATATCTGGTTCGATTTCCCGTGGTCGGAAAACCGAACCACGGTATTTTCATTTCCACCGTGGTTCAAAAACCGAACCACGGCAGTATCTGCCAAAAAATCTTCTTGTCGTGTATCAGAAATGATGTAATCGATGTTACCAAACGCTCCATCTACACCACGACCTTGTACACGTTTTAAGTAACCAAGTTCTTCCAATTTTTTCAAAGTAGAACGAATACTAGCACGCCCTTCGTTGTTAAAAATTTTAACTAGCCCACGCTCACTAAAATTCCAGTTATCTGGTAAACTCAACAAAGTAAGCAACATTCCCCTGCTTTTTAAGTCAAGGTCTTTATCATGGGTAATGTTTCCAGGTATGGTGGTGTAAACTCCACAATCTTTAATCAAATTGCTCATTGTTCACCCCCGTTTATTTGGTCAATACCTTGCGTAATAATTTTCTGCGCTTCTTTCGTTTGTACTTCCAACATTTGCATAATTGTGTCAATTTTTTCTTGTGTCGTTTTGCTTTTATCAAATAAAAGTTTTACAGGGACAACACAGTAACAAGGTGTAAAATTTTCCACTGTTTCTTGGTTCATTCCTTAACACCCCCTTCGTGTTTCAAGATGTAATCACAGATTGCTTCTTTCACGGCATCTGTTCGTTTAGTTAAGCCGCGACTTTTTCTAACGGATTCCAAACGTTCCAGTGTTTCATGCAATAAAACAACTTGGATAGCGACGTAACCTTTTTCTCTCATTCGCTCTCCCCATGGTTTTGCTGACATATTGTTTCTCCCTTTAACCGATTTTTTCTTGTGGTTTAAGCATTACGGCAAAGAGTTTCTTTAACAGGACAACACAGTTTGCAAAGATTGATAACTCGTCTAACTGTTCCTGCTTCTGTTCACATTCTTTTTGCAGTTCGACGATTTTCAAATCTCGTTCCCGCAATGCTTTGGCAAAAAACTCGTATCGTTCTTCCGAGTATTCTGCCCCATATTTACTGGTAGCCATTTTTAATTTCCCCTTTTATTGAGTTTATCTGCCAGTTTAATTGGTTCACCGGCAATACTCAATAGGGGCAATAAAAAACGTTACCCAATTTTGAGTAACGTTTGTGGTTTCGTTTCGGCATTTCTAGGTTAACTGGCCAATTTGACGGACACAATCTTGGAAATGCCCTTTTGTTCCATCGTAATTCCGTATAAACGGTCCGCCAATTCCATGGTTGGTTTGCGGTGCGTAATCACAATGAACTGGGTTTCCCCCGAAAAATGGTGCAAGTAATTCGCGAAACGGGACACATTTGCGTCGTCCAAGGCCGCTTCAATTTCGTCCAGCAGGCAAAACGGCATCGTTTTGAATTTCAAAATCGCAAACAAAATCGCAATCGCGGTTAAGGCTTTTTCGCCCCCCGACATCAACGAAATGTTCGCCAATTTTTTGCCTGGTGGTTCGGCGATGATGTCAATGCCACATTCCAAGAAATTTTCCGCGTCGGTTAAAACCAATTTCGCGTTGCCGCCGCCGAACAATTCTTTGAAGACCGTACCAAAATTGCGGTTGATTTGTTCAAACGCGGTTTGGAAATTCTTTTCCATTTGTTGCGACAAGTCGCGCATGACTTTTTCTAAATCTTGTTTGGCCGCGAACAAATCGTCGCTTTGCGCTTTGTAACTTTCGTAGCGTTCGCTGTCGGCTTTGACTTGTTCAATCGCGTCCAAGTTAACGTTGCCTAAATGTTGAATGGCACGGTGCAATTCGCCGATGCGCGGTTCCGCCGTTTGCACATCAAAATTGGGGTCACGTTGCGCATAGCAAGCGCTGTAATTCAGATTGTATTCGTCCGTGATGCGTTGGCTCAAATTTTCGATTTCCGCGTCCATCTTGGTTAATAAATTGGTGGCATAATAATATTTGACTTGCAACGCGTTAATTTGTTCGGATAACTCGGTGCGTCCCGATACCGAAGTACCCGTCGCGTAATGCAAATTGTCGCGCGCCGCTTGGGTTTGCGCCAGTTCATCTTTCAATTGTTCCAATTTAGTTTGCACCGCGTTGACGGGCACGTCTTGGGTATGTTCTTTTAAGGTGCGCAATTTTTCGCGGAGCACCGCCATGTTTTGGTCGACTTCTGTCAAACTTTTTTCAATCTGTTGTAAATTGTTGGTGTGCCACAGCGTAGTGGTCACGGCGTTTTTGCTGCCACCCGTGATGCTGCCCCGCGGTTCAATAATGTCGCCGTCCAACGTGACAATTTTGAACGCGTAACGGGCTTGCCGCGCCAACGCAATCGCGGAATCTAAGTTATCACAAATAATCACGCGCCCCAACAAATTGGCAATCACACCCGCTATTTCTGGTTGGTAAGTCACCAATTCACTGGCGACCCCCAACACGCGTGCGCCCATGCCCCGCAAAAGCGTCCTTTCTTCGGGACGTAACTCGCGGGCTTTGACCGCGGTGATTGGTAAGAACGTGGCACGCCCCAGGTTTTTACTGGCCAATAAATGCACTAACTGTTTGGCATCTTCTTCGTTGTGCGTAATCACGTTTTGCGCCGCCGCACCCAAAGCCATTTCAATCGCGGTTTCCAACTCTGGTGGCACCGTCAATGCTTGCGATACCACCCCGACAATCGCGCGCGCCACTGTGCTGTTCTTGTTACGTTCTTCAATCAATTTTTTGACACTGTATTTGAAGCCCTCACCCGAATCGATGATGTTGGCAATCATTTGCTTTTTGGAAAGTAACTGTTCGCGTTGCAATTCGGCTTGGTGCAAACTGTCCGCCGTGGCTTGGTACAATAACTGCTCGCCGCTTTGGCGTTGATTGTCCAAAGAAAGCGCCAAAATTTCGTCGCGCAAACTGGCGACCTTTTTATCCAACGCCGACAATTCTTGCATCCCGTTCGCACTGGCGCGGTCCATCAATTCTAATTGGGCTTGCAATTTCTTTAATTCGCCGTCCAATTGGTCGGCCTGTGCCTGCGCCTTGGCTTTTTCTTCCGCCACATGATCGTACTTATAAATGAATAAATTGATTTCTAACTGTTTTAATTCGTCTTTCAACGCCAAGTACTTTTGCGCTTTTTCGGCTTGTTTCATCAACGGACCCAAATTCCGTTCAATCTCGCTCAGCACATCGCCGACACGCACCAATTCTTGGGTTGTGCGTTCTAACTTCCGCCCCGCCTCATCTTTCCGCGCGCGGAACTTCGCAATCCCCGCCGCTTCTTCAAAAATACCCCGTCGGTTTTCGGGTTTGGCGGAAACCAAATCCGCGACTTGTCCTTGACTGATAATCGTTAAGCCGTCGCGGTCAATCCCACTGTCATGCAATAAATTGTTAATGTCTTTCAAGCGTGTGGGCTGTCCGTTCAAAGCATATTCACTTTCGCCGTCACGGAATAATTTACGCGAAATTGTGACCTCGCTTTCGTCGATTTCAAACACCTTGGTGCGGTTATCGAACACCAAAGCCACTTCGGCGTAAGATTGCATTTTGCGGTTCTCTGTACCTTTGAAAATCACGTCTTGCATTGAACTGCCACGCACGGCTTTGTAACTTTGTTCGCCCAGCACCCATTTAATCGCATCGCTGACGTTACTTTTACCACAGCCGTTTGGTCCCACAATCCCCGTGATACCCGCCCCGAAATCAATTTCGATTTTATCGGCAAACGATTTGAAACCGTTCATCATGATGCGTTTTAAGACCACAATCATACCTTACACATAAACTGCTGTTTTGACAAATCAATTCTCGATATCACCACAGTTACATTGACACACCACGCAAGATAGGCTACAATGCACTAACCTGCGAGCGTGGCGGAATTGGCATACGCGTGCGTCTCAGAAGCGCATTTTTGGAGGTTCAAATCCTCTCGTTCGCACCAT
>JAMPCO010000038.1 GCA_023666145.1 Prevotella sp.
TGGTGCGCACGTACAGCACCCGCCGCGACACGAAGAAAGAGAGCAAAAAGGACGCTAAAAAGCCCGACAAAAAAACCACGTAGAAAACCAGTAAATAGAAAACTAACGCAATCCCCGATAAACCCAAGTTTGGTGTAAAACGAAAAATTATCGATTATCGATAAAAAATATTGACAAACCATCATTTCCGCAGTAGGGTGTGATTGGAGAGTGAAAATGGACCATAAAACCAAATTAGTGAAAATTGCCAAGGGATGCAAGATTGGTTGCAAAGTAATGTATCTTTTATCCTGTGTGGCGACGGTGGTTTTCGTGGTGTTGGCAATTGCGTTATCATTGACGGACGCGGTGGCAACCTTAACCCCGACCGAAGTCGCAATCTTGTTTACGGTGTTGGCGATGTACGCTTTCTTGTTGATTGATTTTTTTTGGCACACGCAAAAATTGTTTGGTATCATTGCAAGCACGGGCACGCCGTTTAATTTGCCCGTGATTCAGCGCTTGAAACGCATTGGTTGGTCGAGCATGATTATTTCGGTCGTGCCAGCGGTGATTGGTACCATTTTGATTCAAATCTTAGTACCCAACAGCGAACTGGTTTGCCATGTTGAAGTGGTGGGGCTGATTGCGGGGCTGGTGACTTTGATGTTGAGTGTGGTCTTTGGTTACGGTAAAGAATTACAAGACAAGGACGATGAAACTATATAGGGGGACGTGATGCGGACAGTCTTATTAAAAGCCGAAAAATTGAATAAAACTTTTGCCCACGAAGGACAGCAGCAACAAATCTTAAAGGATATTGATTTAGAACTTTATCAAGGTGACTTTACCGTGATTATGGGTGCCAGCGGTGCGGGTAAATCGACTTTGCTGTACGCGCTTTCGGGGATGGACACGCCCACGGCGGGAACAATCAAATTCGGTGATAAAGTAATTACCAATTTATCGCAAGATGGTTTAGCCGTCTTTCGCCGTGACCATTGTGGGTTTGTTTTTCAGCAAATTTATTTGATTGACGGTATGAGCGTCATGGATAACGTGCTGACCGCGGGGTTGTTGGTTCTGCACGATCAAAAGGCTTTGGTAGAAAAAGCCAAAACGTTGTTCGCGGCGGTGGATATTCCCGAAGACACACAAAAAAAATTCCCGACCCAAATTTCGGGTGGGCAAGCCCAACGGGTCGGCATTGTACGTGCGTTAATCAATGAACCCGAAATTCTTTTCGCCGACGAACCAACAGGGGCGTTGAATTCCCAAACGGGGCTGGATGTATTGGACACGTTGACCAAATTTAATGAGGCGGGACAAAGCGTGGTGATGGTGACCCATGATTTACGTTCGGCGCGACGTGGCAACCGTATTTTATATTTGAAAGACGGGGTAATTTTGGGCGAATGTGATTTAGGACAATACCGCCATGGCGACAAGGCGCGGCATGAAAAATTAGCGGCTTTCTTGCAAAAAATGGGGTGGTAACATGAACAAATATTGGTTGCTGGCGCGTTCCAATTTGCGGAAGTCCAAAGGGCAAACGATTGCGATTGTGGTGCTGGTGTTTTTGACGGCAGTACTGCTGAACCTTTGGTTGATGTTGGCGATGGATTACCGCGCCAATTTTGACCGTTATCACGATGAATTGAACGCCGAACACGTGATTTTGACGGTCAACAGCAATGACGACACGGTGCGTAATTTCTTAACCGAAAAATTAGACGCGGATCGTGCAGTGGCGCAATATCGTTGCGACCCATGTTTGCGTGCGAATGGTGGTTTTGCTTATAACGGCGGCGAAATGAACAGTGAATTGGTGTTCATGCGTCGCACCACGGCCGTCGCACGTGATATTGGGCAGAGTGACATCGTGTCCGACAGCACTTTTGCCAGTGGCGTTTATTTACCGATGCTGTATCAATCGGCCGACGTTGACTTGGGAAAAACGCTGGCAATCAACATCGGCAGTCATACCGTGACATACACGATTTGCGGCTTTTTCAACAACGCGATGATGGGCTCACATAACTGCGTTTTGACACAAATCATTTTATCCGATGACCAGTATGCAACCTTAGAGCAAAATGGTTATGCCGCCACCGCGACTTTGTGTGCGGTGCGCTTAAACGACGCGGCCAATAATCTCAGTTACAAAACGACGTTAAAAACCGCCATTGCCGACGCCTTTCCGCAGGTGGCGACGGCCAGTGACTGTTACGACGCTGTGGCGCAAGCGCGTTATGTTGCGCAAAATATTTGTGCCATGGTTTTGATGGCGTTGGCGTTCATCGTGCTTTTGATTGCGGTGGTCGTGATTGCGTCCAATATCGCGAATTATATCCAAGTGAATTTGAAAAATCTCGGCGTAATGAAAGCCTTGGGTTTTACGTCCCGACAATTGATCAGTACTTTACTGTTGCAGTTCTTGGGCGTGACTCTGTTGGCGGCGGTATTGGGCGTGGCGGTTGCGTATGCGGTGTTCCCGGCGTTGAACGCGATGATGATGGCACAAACGGGCATTCCTTACGCCATGCGCTTTTTGCCGTTGCCGTTGCTGATAACGTTCGGAATTTTGGGCGGCACCGTCGCACTCAGTGTTTGGCTGGCGGCACGGCGCATGAAAAAAATCGAACCGATTGCGGCACTGCGTGCGGGGGAACAAACACACCACGTGAAACACAACCACGTACCTTTAGCCAGTACCAAACTTACACTGAATTTTGCTTTGGCTTTGAAAACGACGCTGGGGGGCTGGAAACAAAACCTGACGATTGTGATTACCATGCTGGTGTTGTCGTTGGTTGTGGTGTTTTCGGGTTTGATGACCGAAAACGTGATTATGAACATCGACCCGTTTTTGGACTTAATTGCTGGCGAAACGGCGGACAGTTGTATCAATCTGCAAACGGAAACGGAAAGCGAATTTATCGCGGCAATGGAAGCCGATCCACGAGTGGAAAAAGTCTACCTTTATCACACGGAAAATGTTGCGCATGTGGACGGTGCTGAACTGACGGCGACCATTTCCAATGATTATCGCCAAGCCAATAACCAAACGATTGTTTACACTGGTAATTTTCCCAAAACAGATGCTGAAATCGCCATTGCGGGCAAATACGCCCAAGAACAGGGGTTCAGAATTGGCGATCAAATTGCCATTACCGCCAACGGTAAAACCGCAACATATCAAATTTGCGGTTTAACGCAGGGTGCGAACAATCTGGGTCGCGATTGCCTTTTGACCCGTACTGGCTACGAAAAATTGGGAGCCTTGACGCAAACCAGTTATTATTTGAATTTGGTGGCAGGTACCGATATAGATGCTTTTAATGCGGCCGTCAAAGCCGAATTTGCCGACGGTATCAACAGCACGGTCAATGTGGATGCCATTATCGCGGGTTCGTCGTCGGTTTATGTCGTGTTGTTGACGGCGATTGTCGTTGTGATTTTGTTGTTGGCCATTGTGATTATTACTTTCGTACTGTATTTGTTGGTGCGTACCATGCTCAACAATAAGCAACGCGATTATGGTGTGTTGAAAGCCTTAGGTTTCACGACCAAACAGTTAATTGTGCAAACGGCATTGACCTTGATGCCCGCGTTAATCTTGTCCACAGTGGTGGGGTTAGTGATTGGCTGTGCAGTAATCAATCCCTTAATGTCGTTGTTCTTAAGTTCGCTTGGCATTGTCAAATGTACCTTTAGTATTCCCATAACGTTCAGTGTGTTGGTGGGCATGGGGTTAATACTTTTGTCGTTTGGGATTGCGTGTTTACTGTCGCTGAGAATTAAACAAATTGCCCCGCGCAATTTGTTGCTGGGGGAATAACGTCATTTGTGCAACATCAAAAATTGATTTGTGACTTTTGCGTTGTTATGGTATCCTAAATTGATGGAACGAACGAACGAACGAACGAACGAACGAACGAACG
>JAMPCO010000039.1 GCA_023666145.1 Prevotella sp.
ATATATACTTCGTCTGGGTTGCGTTCACGCCCTTGTGCATTCCATTGATTAAGACCACTCTTTGCCGGAACGCTTTTTATACCACCACGGTTGGAATATAGTGGCAAAACTACACGACCGACTATATTTGTAGTTGGGGCGACTACTTCTGTCACTCGTTCTGCGGGTATGTCATCATTCAATAGGTCGTATAATACAGAATATGGGTCATCATATATCGGGACTTCAAAATCTGTCAAAGTATCAACATTGAATTTCTTGAACAGTGTTGATTTGGATATATTAAAGCAATATTCGTTATGGCGGTCGTTGAAATAGACTGTATTATCTGTGGATTTGCGAATTCCGTTTATATTTGGAATATCTATTAAATCCATACCAGTTTCATATATGATAAACCGCTTATCTGTTCTGACAACGCAATGATAGAGCAGTTTTTCCAGTTCAACCCCGGTTATGTCTACTGTTGTCGTAATGCGCTGGTTTCGTAATTCGGCAATGGTGTTTATCAGATGTAGAATATCTGTCTGCTCTGCATGGGCAAATAAGCTACGTTGTCGATTAAATTCTGCTACTTTTTCAACACAACAGCCGTTTTTATATAGGAACGTTTTTAATCCAATACCATAGTCGCCCTTGGATGCGTCTATTGATATATCACTGCGTGCTAAATTGGTTGCCCCAAATGCTTTGCAAAATATGTTTTCGGCCATTCTATAATACAAGTATGGAATATCACTGTCGCTGGATAATCGTGATAAAGAACCAACTATACGAAGCAACTGTTTATATTCATTTTGCAAAGAAAGCTTTTGGGTATCGTAAAACAATTAAGACACCTTCTTTATTGCCTTCATTATTTCTTTCGCCACGGCTTCTATAACCGGAACAGATACAGAATTTCCGAATTGCTTATACAGCGCAGAATTTGCAATGTCTGGGAATTTGTAATTTTCTGGGAATCCTTGAAATCTAGCACATTCTCTTGGGGTTAGTTTGCGAATTCCTTTGGAGTCTAAAATAAGAGGAACATTATGACCGCCCATTCCCATATTTGCTGTAAGTGTTGGACATAAATTATTCTTGTTTTCGCGTAAATAAACCCTGCGCCATTGATAAACAGTGCAATGTTTTATCATTTCTTTCTTTAAGATTGGATAAAATGATGATTTACTGTCATAGTAATATTTATCGTCTGCGCTATCGTCCAATAATTCACATATTGGTTTATGTTTGTTTACTTTTTTTGGAAATTCAAAGGCTTCATATATTGCCTTGTTTGTGAAAGCGATAATATAAATGCGCTCTCTGTTCTGGGGGACATCGGAATATTCACAGGTATTTAATACTTTATATTTTACATAATAGCCACGTTTTTCTAGTTCTGAAATAATGACTTTGAATGTATTGCCTTTGTCGTGTCGTTCAAGGTTTTTTACATTTTCTAAAAACAGGTATTCTGGTTGAATAGAATCAACAAGATGCATTATTTCAAAGAATAATGTACCACGTGTATCTCCAAAGCCCTTGCGATAACCGGCGATACTGAATGCCTGACAAGGAAATCCGCCGGCTAGCATATTTACTTTTGGTAATTCTTCTGGGTTCAATTTTTGTATTTCGCATTCATATAATTTATGCTTAAAGTTGGTTGAATATGTCGTACAGGCATTATGGTCCATTTCGTTTGCCCATAATATTTTGAATCCTGCCCGCTTTAAGCCTAGTGCAATACCACCAATGCCGGCAAATAAATCGGCAACAGTAATACTGTTGTTTTTCATTGTTTCCCCCTTGACGAATAAAAATACCGCTCAACAGAGAGCGGTCGGGGAGTTTGCGAAATCAGTTTTAATCACTGGATTTCTGTTGCCTTCGGTTGCGCACCTATTTTATAACAACAGCTCCCCGACATAAGTCAGGGATGATAACAGTGCAGATTGCACCACATCATATAACGATGCAAAACTGCACCGGATTAAAACTAGGCTCGCAAAAGCCCCGAACCAGCGTCCCCACTGATTCAAAGAGTAATTATATTGCAATGCGCGTTAAATGTAAATCAAAATATATCATACGCAATATAGGGTTATGCATATTTTTATACAATCCAAAAAATAAAACCGCCAAACGGCGGCTAATTTCCTGGTGGGGACACAGGGACTCGAACCCTGGACCCAATGATTAAAAGTAAGGCTATGGGCTCTGAACATCCCCCATTTCTGCGGATTTATTGTTGTGTTTTATTCGGTTTTATCGGGATACTGGGACATAATCGGGATTTTATTTAGATTTTGCCGACCTTATCTTATAATTGTCTCAAAGGCATATATAAATGAAATCAAAGTTTAATTTTACCACCGCCACGTTGGATAATCTGCCACCGCCCAGCAATGATGTTAAAAAGTCGGCATTTCGTGATATAAATCAGCGGGGCCTGGTGTTAATCGTTGGCTATGGCGGGGCAAAAACGTTCTATTTTCGTGGTAAATCAAATAAAAAGAAAGTTATGTTCAAGATTGGTGAATATCCGTATATGAACATTGACGACGCCCGCGAAAGGGCGTTTTTATTAAATAAAGATATAAAAAACGGAATCTTGCCGACTAATGCGGCATATAATCAGACTGTGGCCGCAACGGTCAGCCTAAACGACTTTTTCTATGATGAATATATACCGAAATACGCCAAAATATTCAAAAAACAGGATACCTGGCAAGAAAACGAGAGAATGTTTAAGGCTCGGTTTAGTGGCTTAAAAGACTGTCCGATTAATCAAATCTCGCGCTTAAATGTCGATGCTTGGCATAAGGATATCGGCTCACACCGCGGCATTTATATGGCGAACCGCTGTCTGGCATTATTACGTCATATGTTGAATATGGCGGTTGATTGGGGGCTGATTTCGTCTAATCCGGCATCTCATATCCGTATGTATAAAGAAACCGCACGGGATAGGTTCTTGCAACCCTCCGAGATAAGCCGTTTTATGGATGTGTTAAACGCAAGTACGAATAAAAAACTGAAAAATTTTATATTGTTGTTGCTGTTTTCGGGACAAAGAAAGGCGAATATTTTGTCATTACGTTGGGAATACTTTAACTTTCATAACAACATAATGTACTTGCCGGATACCAAGAACAATCAATCGCAACAAATACCACTGACCGAGCAAGCGATAGCGGTATTAAAAGATATTGGCATCCGTGAATCTGGTTGGGTGTTTCCGAGTGACGCCAGCGCAAGCGGTCATCTGGAAAGTCCGAAACGATTTTGGGCTGAATTATTGGCGCAATCTGGGATAGAAAATTTACGAATGCATGATTTGCGGCGTACAATGGGGTCTTATCAGGCTATTATTGGCAGCAGTTTGAATGTTATTGGTAAATCGTTGGGACATAAGTCTTTGCAATCAACGACAATTTACGCCAGATTATCGCTTGCCCCTGTCCGGGAATCCATGCAAAAAGCCACTGATGAAATATACAAAATGCTAAAAAAGTAAATGTCGTTGTTCACTTCTGACTATGTTGTGTTATATTATTGCCACATCTAATGATGACCTGTTCTAAGGTTAGGATTTTCTGACCTTGCGTTGAGTAAGTCAGCGTGTTATAATTGCCTTGAATCGCAAGCGTGGTTCAGGGCGTCGAAACCCTTTATATGCTCAGTGTCCGCGGGGACATTAAACACCTGCCGTTCCAACTCTTGGTTGGAGGGCGGTGAAGATATTGAATAAGCCCGCTATTTTCTGAGCATAATAG
>JAMPCO010000003.1 GCA_023666145.1 Prevotella sp.
AACGAACGAACGAACGAACGAACGAACGAACGAACGAACGAACGCGTAAATTATCACTTTTTCTTGGCTTAATTTTAATTATTTTAACTGTTGGTACCTCGGTAGTAACCGCATTGGCGGTCAATTTGAAACCCGTCAGCGCGGCGACCGTGGCGGTTGGCGAAATTTACCGAAACACTGCTAATCTGCAAAATTTGTACGATGTACTGGGCGGAAAGGCGGGGACAACCTACGACGAAATCAAAACTTTGGCAACACAACCGCAAAATACCGCAAATTTTCGTGCGCAAAATAACGATCAAGACCTTCAAGTGACGTTCGGTGGATACCAATGGGATGCGGTGTATTTATCCACGACCAATGACGGTCGCCCAATTTTAACGTTATGGCTGGATCAGCCGTTTACCACATCAATTTGGAATTTTCAACCCACCAATCAAGGTTGCATATCGTATTACACTTATCCGAACGATATGTACAGCACCAGTTACGTGCGCACCAAAGTGTTAAATAACGCGGGCGGTTATTCCACCGATGAAGGTAGAACGTTGAACAACACGGTTACACCCGACACCAACCATGCGCTGGCAAAATTTTCCATGGACAATGTGGCGGATTCTTTAACTAATTACATTGTGAAACCATCTCAAGTCGTTTGGCAACGTTCGGGGCAATCGGCGGTGAACAGCAACCTATATGAATACAATCTGAAAAATGAAAACTGGGGTGAAGACCCCACCGACCATTGGGCTTATGGTGATAATCTTGTCGCCGCTCAAGGCAGTAATTACAGCCCGACGGGCAATAACATCCCCAAATATGGCGATTGGGCGAACGATTATTTGTGGTTACCGTCGGCGACCGAATTGTTTGGTTACTGGGGGATGCCAGTTATACCAATAAACACTCTCAAATATTGGATTCGTTCGGGGGCTTGTAATTATTATGCGTTTATCGGCGCGTGGGCATTGTATGCCGACAGTAACCAAGTTTGGTCCAAACGTGCTATTCGTCCCGCAATTCATTTGGATTTGGCAGCGTTAAACGCAGCGTATGAACACGATTATTTACACAAAATTGAAATCGGTTTGACCGCGGACGCATACAACACGAGCCTGGAAATTTTTGTTTATAATGATGCTGTGGATGCGTTGGACATCCGTGACGTGATTGACAATTTGTGCCAAGGCAACGGTGTCTTTATCGTTTGCCGTGGGGTAGTTACATTGAACGCCGAACCCACCAAAAAATTCAATGTGCTCTATGCCAAAGGCGGATATTACGCTCTCGAAAAAAAAGCCACACTCAAAGTTTATTTTGATTGGTTCACGGCGGGGCAAGCGAACTGTTGCAATTATTTCGTCATGCAGAGCGACCACATTGACGACAAAATTAAATTAACCGACACCGTCACGCAATTATGACGCAATCCCATGGGTGGGCTGATTTTTTTCATTGAAAACTGTTTATGCTTCGGGGGTTTGCATCGCTTTAACTTTCATCACGCGGATTTGCGTTTCGCGTTGGTTTTCGTCCAGTTTCATCGTGATATATTTGATCGCGGCTTGGATGTTGGGAATCATGTTGTATTCCAAACTGTTGATGCGACGACGGACTTTTTGAATTTCGTCCGCCAACATACTGCAAGTTTTTTCCACGTTCGCCAATTCAATGATGGTTGCGGTTAATTGTTGCAGCAAGCGAATGGATTCGTCAAAGTCGGTGGGCGTCGTTAAAAGGATGGTATCTTGCGTGGCACCAACATGGTCAACCGTTACGTGGGGGACGGTCAAGCCCATGATGTTTTTGGTGGAGCAGGTCAAAGTGATTTCGTGGTGGCGCATTTGCAACGCGGCGTCGACCGCGGCGGTGGTCATGTGGGTGTTCGCCGACACAAATAGTTGCAAGGCTTGGGTCAATTTTTTTTCGACCAGTTCGCGCAAAGTACGATTTTGCTGAATCAATTCCGCAAAAGTGTGCACCATTTCGTCGTACTTATCTTCTAACAGTTTATGCGCCCGTCGCGCCGTTTTCAGGCGGTCGTTTTGGCGCAGTCGCTCCATACGCGTGGCGCTGAGATTAGTCGTGGTTGTCATCGTCATAATATTTATCCAAAATGGCTTTGTTGATGCGGGTTAATTCGACTTTTGGTAGCATCCGTAATAATTGCCAACCGAGATCCAAAGTGGTTTCAATTGTGCGGTTGGTGTGAAAACCTTGGTTGATGAATTGGTTTTCAAAGGCGGTTGCAAATTTACAATAGAGTTGGTCGGTCGCCGACAGCGCCGATTCGCCCAAAATTTGCGCCAATTCTTTGCTGTCTTTGCCTTTGGCGTAACAGGCGAACAATTGGTTCAAGACCCCTTTGTGGTCGTCGCGGGTCTTGCCCGTGCCAATCCCTTTGTCTTTCAGTCGCGACAGGGAAGGTAACACGTCAATCGGTGGGGTGATGCCTTTTTTGTACAGTTCACGGGAGATAATGATTTGACCTTCGGTGATGTAACCCGTCAAATCGGGAATCGGGTGAGTTTTGTCGTCTTCGGGCATGGTTAAGATCGGAATTTGGGTAATTGAGCCTTTGCGTCCTTTGATACAACCAGCCCGTTCGTACAGTGATGCCAAATCCGTGTACAGATAACCTGGATAGCCACGCCGACCAGGAATTTCTTTGCGCGCCGCCGAAACTTCGCGTAAGGCTTCGGCGTAATTTGTCATGTCGGTGGTAATCACCAAAACGTGGTAATCCAATTCAAACGCAAGGTATTCGGCGACGGTTAGCGCCACACGGGGGGTGGCAATACGTTCCAAGGCAGGGTCGTTGGCCAGGTTGATGAACATGACCGCACGGGAAAGTGCCCCCGTGTCCGCAAAGGAATGCATGAAGTAAGCCGCTTCGTCGTGGGTAATACCAATTGCAGCAAACACAATCGCAAATTTCGCATCATTCGCGGGCACCGTGGCTTGACGGGCAATTTGCGCCGCTAATTCAGCGTGGGGCATGCCCGACATGGAGAAAATGGGTAACTTTTGTCCGCGTACCAAAGTGTTCAAACCGTCAATCGCGGAAATGCCCGTTTGGATAAAATCTTGCGGATAATCGCGGGCAGTGGGGTTGATGGGAGCGCCGTTGATGTCTAATTTTTTGGTGGCAATTAAGGGGGCGGCACCGTCTTTCGGACGACCCAGTCCGTCAAACACGCGTCCCAAAATGTTGGGGGCAACCGCGACTTCCAAGCCGTGTCCCGTAAATTTAACTGCGTTATCGTGGATGCCTAAGCCTTGTCCTGCGGTAAACATTTGGACAATGGCTTTATCGTCCATAACTTCCAAGACTTTACCGTAACGCACGGTGCCGTCGTCGGCTTTGATTTCCACAAATTCGTTGTAGGTCACACCCGCGGTGTCGGTTACCACTAACAAGGGACCGACCGCACTTTGAATTGTTTTGTAATATTTGTTCATGCCAGTTTTCCCCCTAATTCGTATTTAATGCGGTTGGTGAGTGCCGCAATCTTGTCCGCGTCTTGGTTGGGGATGTAACGGAATTGGGCAAATTCTTCCCGCACCGTGGGCAAGATGACGGCTTCGTATGCCACACCTTTTTGAATGGCGGCCGCCGCCAAATTGTAGTAAGTCATCATGGATTCTAACATCAGGAACTGTTTGCGTGGCGCCGCGTAAGTGTCAATCTCGCTCATCGCGTCTTGCATTAAATAGTTTTCTCGTAACAGATGGGCGGTGTCCAAAATCAAACGGTCGGCGTCAGATAAGGAATCTTCCCCGACTAAGCGCACGATTTCTTCCAAATTGGCCGCCAGTTGTAAAATTTTCATCGCGCCTTGACGGTGCTGTGCGTAATCGGGTGAAAGGTTGTCACGGTACCAAGTTGCCAGTTGGTCAGCGTACAAGGAATAAGATGTCAACCAATCAATCGCAGGAAAGTGGCGGCGATAGGCCAAAGCCGCGGATAAGCCCCAGAAAACTTTCACAATGCGCAGGGTGGCTTGCGAAACAGGTTCACTTAAATCACCCCCTGGCGGCGAAACCGCACCAATCGCGGTAATCGAACCTAACTGCGCGTCTGACCCCAAAACTTGCACCCGTCCCGCCCGTTCGTAAAATTCCGCAATGCGGCTGCTGAGATAGGCGGGGTAGCCTTCTTCGCCCGGCAGTTCTTCCAAACGACCGCTCATTTCGCGTAAGGCTTCCGCCCAACGGCTGGTACTGTCCGCCATGATGGCAACGTCGTAGCCCATGTCACGGAAGTATTCGGCAATCGTAATTCCCGTGTAGATACTGGCTTCGCGCGCCGCCACGGGCATATCGCTGGTATTGGCAATCAAGATGGTGCGTTTCATTAAAGGTTCGCCCGTCTTGTGATCGATCAGGGCGGGAAATTCGTTCAAAACGTCGGTCATTTCGTTGCCGCGTTCGCCACAACCAATATAAACCACCACTTGGGCATCCGACCATTTGGCAATTTGGTGTTGGCAGACGGTTTTGCCCGAACCGAAGGGGCCAGGAATGGCCGCCACACCTCCTTTGGCGATCGGGAACAGCGTATCCACGGTCCGTTGTCCCGTGATTAACGGCACACTGGTGGGTAACTTTTTGACGTAGGGGCGGGCTTGCCGTACCGGCCATTTTTGTAACATTTGGACGGGTTTGCCGTCGATGGCGGCGATGTCATCCACAATGGTAAAGTCACCCGATCGGATTTGGGTGATTTTACCTTGCAGCCCGTAAGGCACCATGATGCGGTGTTCAATCACGGCGGTTTCTTGCACCGTTCCCAATACATCGCCCGCGGTCACTACGTCACCGACTTTTTTGGTCGCTTGGAATTTCCATTTTTGGCTATGGTTTAATTTGTCTAACGTCAGTCCCGTAGTTATGCGGTCGCCCACCAAACGGCGGATGTCTTCTAACGGACGACCAATTCCGTCAAAAATGCCCGACATAATGCCTGGTGCCAATTCCATACACAGCGGGGCATTGGTGTTAATCACGGGGTCGCCAATTTTTAAGCCGCTGGTTTCTTCGTACACTTGGATACTGGCGTGGTCGCCACGCAGTTCAATGATTTCGCCGACCAGTTTGCCGTCGCCGACATAGACCACGTCGTGCAAATTGGCACTGTCCAGATTTTCCGCGACAATCAATGGCCCACTGACTTTAATAATTGTTCCTGTTTTCATCAATTTCCTCCTACTTTAATGCCCATGGCTTTTTCCATATTTTGGTTCAGGCGTTGCAAACCATAATGATCCTGCGTCACGGTATCGGGAATGGACAGGATGATCGGGTAAGCAATGCCCGCACGGCGATCCAAATACTGACCAATTTGGGCGGCAATCTTTTCCAAAATCAAAATGATTTTATAGCCGTCACGTTCTAACTCTTCACAACGGGTGATGACCGCGGTGGGTGCGGTGTCGTAATAACAAGCGTAACCAATCGCTTGGAAAACTTTGACAATGGCTGGTTCGCCGATGACAGCAATTGTTTTATTGGAATTGTTCATACAGCCCCCTTAAATTTTCGCGCAACCAAGTTACGTCATAATGAAAGCGTTTGCTGATTAACAAGGCTTTGATGATGATCAATTCTTTTTCGCGTTGCAAGTACCACCAAAACAAAGGATTGGGTTGGAAAATGTCATCTTTATCGACCGCACCCAACGCATCCAATCGGGCGCGACACGCCGCCTCACGTTGGGCGGAAGTTTGATGGGGAAAGATGTCAAGGTTGTCTGCCGTCAGATTGCCACCAGGAAAGACCGTCTGGCTGCCTTTATAAAAATTGCGGACGTTGACCAGATCCACCCAAGTGGTGAGATAAGTGCGGATGCTGGGCGTTTTAATGCGCGGGATTTGTACCGCCAACAGGGCAAAGGTTTCCGTCGCGTTGGCTTCGGTCAATTGATTTATCGCGCGAACACAGGACAGCAACGCAGGGTCTTCACACAGATTGCTGAATGTGTCCATGGTTTGCGCGCGGGCGGCATCTAACAAAGCATCATCGTCGTCAAAATCAGTTTGGTAGCCACATTCTGCCAGTACACGTAAACACGTAGCGCGGTCGTCGGCGGTCGCCATATCACGAATCCGTTTGCGCGTTAAAAGGTGGGCATCGCCCTGCATGATGATGCTGGCATTCGCAAATGTTACGCCGCCTGCCATGTCAAATCACTCCTAGAATTTCCGCCACCGATGGTGCCAGCGGTTCACGCAACGCGTTCAAAACACTGTCCACATCCAATTCTAAGCGGTAAGTTGGGTTTTCAATGATGATACCGCCCGCAATGGTATCCGTAATTGGTAACTGGGGTAATGCGTGCGCCCAGGCTTGTGCCACCACAATTTTATCGCCTGGCTGGGCGTATTTTTGGGTGTAGGCGTCCACCAAACGTTGGATTTCCGTTTTGGTTGCGTGCAGTAATTTTTCCCGTGTTTGGTTGAAGGCTTGGTCAATCCATTGTTGTTGGGCATTGATTTGGGCTTTGATTTGTGCTACTTCGTAGGCGCGCTTTTGCTGTGTTTGACGGTAGGCTAAATCCGCTTTGGCTTTTTTCAGGGCGGTGTTTTTCCGCACCGTGGCTTGGGCTTGGGCTTCCGCTATTTTGGCGTCGGCTTGGGCTTGGGCCGTAGCCAGCAAGTCTTTGGCTTGTTGGTTAGCATTCCGTAAAATTTTTTTGGTTAAATCTTGTTCGGTCATGAATGCTCCTTATAAAGTTGCCGCTGTGGTGGGAATCAATAACACGCACAAAATGGAAATAATCAAACCAAACAATGCAAACAATTCGGTGAAAACCGCCATGGTAATCGCACGGCCTAACGCGTCGTCACGTTTACCCACCATAACCACCGCGGAAGCACAAACTTTCCCTTGTGCAATGGCGGCGGTGGTACCCGCAATCGCCACGGCTAAGCAACCACCCAACACCATCAAACCTTGGTCGACCGAGTAGTAGGAACCGTCATTGGCTAAAACGGCTTTGACCAAGACCAAGAACGCGACGATAAAACCGTACAGCGCACTGGACGACGGAATTAACTGCAAAATCAAAGTCTTGCTGTATTTTTCGGGTTTTTCCGCGATAATGCCGCAACTGGCCCGTTGCACATGAAACACGCCGAACGCCGAACCCATACAGCAACAACCAACGGCCAGTGCCGCACCGATTAACGCAAAAGCATTTCCTCCCATAAATTTCTTTCTTCCTCCTTTCCTTTTCTCAATTTATATACGCGTACCCTGGTGGATACGGGCATAACGAAGTTTGCTGGCTAACGGAACAAACGGAGTCCCCGAGCCTTCATAAAATTTGCCGAAGAATTCGACGAACTGTAAACGGGCATTATGGATGTACGCGGACAACAGGCTTAACGCGATGTTGAGGGCGTGGAACAAGACCGCTACAATTCCACCCAAAATCATCCCGATGAAGCCGATGTCCGCCAACATCCCGCACAAGAAATTGGCGACGTACGCAATTACGCAACCAACCAAACCCACCCCGAACAAGCGGGCGTAGGAGAGCAGGTCGCTGAAATAATTGACCAATTTATACGCGCCAGAAAACATCCCCAACACGTAACCACCGAAGCGGCGCCCAATGCCGTTAAACAGCACAACGCCCGCAAAACCGACCAAGGTTACGATCAAACCAGGTACCATCAGTGGTTGGAACCAATCAACCACCGCGTAATCCAACGGAATCAATTTTTGGATTAAAGCCGGGAACGCTAAAGTCAAACCAACGAACATAACCAAGTTCGGTAAGGCTTTGCCAACGCCGTCGATAAAGTGTCGCAAACGCAATTGGTTAATGAAGTTTAATAAATTGCCGACCGTGATTTGAATCACACCCAAATAAAGGGAAAGGGCGAAGAACAGTGTTGCGTCGTTACCTAATGGGTCCAGCCAAGTTTTGTTAAGGATGAACGTCGGCAAATTCAAACCAAAAAAACTGTTAAACAATAAACCCCACAGTGCCGCCGAAATACCGCCCATGCAGAACAACGCCAGTAATTGACGTGTACCCCCTTGGGGGCGTTTCACGCACAAGATGACCGCGGTAATTACGGACAGCAATAAGCCGTAACCCAAATCGCCAAACATGGAACCGAAAAAGAAGAAATAGAAGAAAGCGACAAAGGGGTTCGGGTCAATGTCGTTGCGGCCAGGGGCGCCATACATCATGGTAATGGCGTTATACGGTTGAACCAGTGGTGAATTATGTACTAAGGCGGGCGGGGTATCGGTGGCGGTCGCGTCTTTCAAGGAAACAACAATGTTTTTGTCGGTCTGGTGAATCAGGGTGGTAAATTCGTCCGCGGAGCGTGCCGGAATCCAGCCATGCACCACAAAACACAATTTGGTTTGAATCGTGGCGGTCAAAATGTCGAGCGTATCAATTTCGTTCAACAAATAATCGTAATAAGTTTTTAACAAATTGACTTGCTCGAGGGTGGGGTGGTGACTGCGCGTATTTTCCGTTAATTGCTCCGTCAAGGTTTGGTTTTGTTGGGACAGGTAATCAATTTGTTGCAAGGGCGTTCGTTCAAAACTGTAATAGGTGGGGAACGGAGTCAAACCGTAATCCAAAATCGTTTCGGCCAGCGGTTGGTTATCTAAGTCACCCATGATGACCACCAATAAATGGTTGTGGGTGGTGGGATAAGTTTCGTAGATGAAATCTTGGGTGTCGATGTCGTTGGTAAAACGGGTAAAATCCGCGGTTGCGATTAAACCCGCCAGCACGAAAGTAGTTTTGGTCGATTTTAATAAATGGGCGGGGATGGGTAAATCACGGAACTTTTGCAGGTTAGTAATCGTGGTTTGGTTTAAGTTAATTTGAGTTTGTAAATCGGTGGCTTCAATTTTGGCGTGTTCCAATTTGGTCAGCAAGGTTTCAATTTGTTTTTGTTTTTTGGTGACGCTTTTCAAGGCTTGGTAAGTTAAATCGACGGGTTTGCTGTCGGCTTGCAAGTATTGCAGCGCGCTGGTGACGCGGTTCAATTCGGCGGTGTAATCGTTCTTACGGGCTTGGTCGTCGGCGTCCAAAGGGGTATCGCTGTTTTTGTAAAAGGTAATTTGAAAGTTACCCGTGGCTTTCAGAGTATCAATCACTTTTTTTAAGGCGGTGCGCTCCCCAACCAGGGAGACTTTTTTCATCTTGGCAATCATGATTAGGCACCATAAACTGCTGTGATAATGTGCGCCACCGCCGCATCCATTTTGGCTTGGGGAACATTGATGTTAACGGTGGGTGTCGCCAGCGGTTGGGGTTGCGGTAAATTTGTTACCGCCGCCGCAATTTCAGCATTCGTATTATTCTCAATTTTAGTTAAGCGTTGATAAGTATCTTTTTCAATTTCACGCACTTGCACATTGGCCTTCGCAATGATTTGTTCAGCCTGGTCTTCGGTGTCATGGAGCGTTTTCAAGATATCGGCTAACATAAGGCTAATTTTAATGGATTGGTCTTTGATTGACAAGCAAATTTTGCCTGCCACCTTTATATATATAGAAAATGCAAGACTTTTACGGGTTAACCAGCCAGGAGGTCGAAAGTGCACGTCGTCAACACGGCAGCAATACTTTGACTCCACCCAAAAAGCGTAGTTTTTGGCAAATCTTGATTGGTAACTTGGGTGACCCAATCATGAAAATCTTAATGATTGTCACGGGCATTAACGTTGCGTGCTTGTTTTATACTCACAATTTTTTGGAAACTTTTGGTATTGTGATGTCGATTTGTATTGCGGTCGTGGTCAGTACCCTCAGCGAATTAGGTAGTGAATCCGCGTTCAAAAAATTGGAAACCATGTCGGGACAAATTGAATCCCGTGTCAAACGCGCGGGCAAAACCGTCTTGTTACCGGCGACACAGATTGTGGCGGGCGACATCGTTTTGCTGGGCAGTGGGGATAAGATTCCCGCCGACGGCGTCGTAGTGGACGGCACATTGAGCGTCGACCAAAGTATTTTGAACGGCGAAAGTTTGGAATGTCACAAGCACGTGGCACGTGACAGTGGCAAAACCGATTTTTTGGCGGCGGGACAATTATTTTCGGGGACGGTGGTCACGGGTGGCAGTGGGGTGATGCAGGTCACGGCGGTGGGTGACCAAACCGCTTACGGACAAATCGCGCAAGGTTTAACCGAAAGCGCACCGACCAGCCCGTTAAAAGTCAAATTATCCAAACTGGCGAACTTGGTTTCCGTGATTGGTTACATTGGTGCCGCGATTGCGGCGGTCACGTATTTAATCAGTGTCAGCGGGGGCGGCATTACTTTTCAAGAGATTTTGTCGGCGATTACTTTGGTGGTGTCCGTGGTCGTCATGGCGGTTCCTGATGGTTTGCCGATGATGATTACCGTGGTGCTTTCGTCCAATATGCGCGCCATGATGCGCGACCAATTATTGGTGCGAAAACTGAGCGCGGTGGAAACGGCGGGCAGTTTGAACATCCTTTTTACCGACAAAACGGGTACCATTACTCAAGGTAAATTAAGCGTGTGTGGGGTTTTGTTGCCCAACGGACAATATGTGACCCAAGATTTTCGGACGCAGTTGGGTGGGTTTGGACAGTTGTTGGGTACGGCTTTGGTGGTGAATAACGAAGCCGAACCGACCGCGCAAGGGTTTATCGGGGGTAACATTACGGATCGGGTGTTGGCCGCGTTCGGGGGCGAATTGTTGAGTGGTGTGCTGCCCAAGGCCACGAAACAACACGTGGAACCGTTTTCTTCGGCGACCAAATTCATGGCGACCACCACGGCGCAAGGAGATACCTATTATAAAGGGGCGACCGAAGTGTTGTTGCCGCGTTGTCAGTTGGACGTTTCCGAACGCGCCCTCTTGATGCAGCGGGTGGCTGCGTTAAACCAACAAGCCATGCGCGTAATTTGCGTGACCCAAGGCGAGGTGTTGTTGGGCTTTGTCGTGATTCGTGATGCGATTCGTCCCGAAGCCTTGACCAGTATCCAAACTTTACATACCGCCCAAATTCAAGTGGTGTTGGTGACGGGGGATGCGCGCGATACCGCGGTGGCGGTGGCGCGGGAAGTGGGAATTTTAGACGAAGATGGTTTGGTGTTAACCAGTGAGGAACTTAACCGTTTGGACGATGCGGCTTTGGCACAAATTTTGCCACGGTTACGGGTGGTGTCACGGGCATATCCCCAAGACAAAAGTCGGTTGGTACGGGTGGCACAGTCCTTGAATTTAGTGGTCGGCATGACGGGGGATGGAGTTAACGATGCACCCGCGTTGAAACGTGCCGAGTTAGGTTTTGCGATGGGCAGTGGGACCGAAGTAGCCAAAGCGGCGGGCGATATCGTGATTATGGACGACAACATTCAATCCATTACCAAAGCGGTTTCGTTTGGACGCACTTTGTTTGAAAGTATCCGCAAATTTTTGGTTTTCAAATTGACGATTAACTTTATTGCGATGACGATTTGTATCTTGGCACCCTTGTTCGGCATTGCGGCACCGATTACCGTGATCCAAATGTTGTGGATTAACTTGGTGATGGATACCTTGGCGGGCTTAGCGTTTGGGGGCGAAAAACCCGCACCGATATATATGCAGCAACCGCCGAAGCGGCGCGACGAAAGTTTAATTACCAAAACCATGTGGGGCAAAATTATTTGGGGCAGTGTGTTCGGCAGTTTGATTTGCCTGTGGTTCTTAATTTCGCCGTACATCCAAAGCATTGTGGGTAACCAACAAGTTTTCGTTACCGTGTTCTTTACTTTCTTTATGTTCCTGAACGTTTGCAACGCATTTAACGCCCGCGCGAACGGCATGAACTTACTGCGTGGATTGTTCAAAAACAAAGCGTTCGTCATTATCATGGTGGCGATTGTGTTATCACAATTTGTGATTATCTTTTGGGGTGGGGGTGTCTTTCGTACCGTGCCAATTGATTGGGGTTACATTATTTTCTCTGGTGTTTTGGCTCTGTCCATGTTGCCCGTCGAAATGTTCCGTCAAGCCATCTTCCGTCGCTAAATAATTTGACTTTTGCGCACAAATTTCCAATCGCCACTGGCTAAATTGCCCAAAGTCAATTTGCCTTCTTGCAAACGGATCAGGTGGGTGACTTGCAGGCCTAAGGTTTCAAACATTTTGCGAATTTGCCGATTGCGTCCTTCGTGGATGATGACTTGGATTTGGGTACGGTCGTGTTGCAGATAGGAAAATTCCGCGGGTGCCGTTTGGACACCATCGATCTTGACCCCGTGGGATAAAGTTGCTAATTCGGCCTTGGTGACGGGGCGGTTGACCGTAGCGTGATAGATTTTATTGACGTGGGTGGACGGATGCGTTAATTGCTTGGTCAAAGCGCCGTCGTTGGTTAGCAGTAGCAAACCACACGTCTGATAATCCAAACGGCCAACGGGGTACAGGCGCACCGTTTTTAACAGGGTCGCGTATTGCTTGGGATTTTGGCGAATCACGTCCAAAACGGTGGTTCGACCTTGGGGGTCAAAAGTGGTGGTAACCACGCCCGCGGGTTTGTTCAATAAAATGTAGACTTTGTCGGTCGGGGGTTGGACGGGGCGGTTGTCGACCGTTACGGTCGCATCATCGGGAATGATGGTGGCTAAATTGGTAATCACCACCCCATTCAAACGGACACGTCCCGCGGTGATCAACGTTTCCACATGGCGGCGGCTGCCGAGTCCACACAAAGCAAGATATTTGTTTACGCGCATCAAAAAAAAGTATATCATGAAAATGATGAATATCCTAATCGCAAATGTGCGGAATTTAGAGTCACGGGAATTAAAAGTGTTGGCGGGTGAACTGGCAAAAAAACACACGGTGACGGTTTGTTCGCTGGAAGGTCCAGGACGCCAAAAGGGTAATGCGTTTTCTTACGGGGGTTTCCCAATTAAGTTCAAACAGATTTCCAATTATACGGTTAACGGCGTGCGGATTCCCGCCTATAAATTTGACGGCACACCCGCGGATATGATTTCGGTCATGTTGGGCAACATTATGCAACACCGTAAACCGCATTTGGTGATTTGTGGGATTAGCAACGGGATTTCGTTGGGTACCGACGTCTTTTGCTCATCGAACATTGGAATGGCGATGCAAACCGCTTTCAATAATATCCCGTGTATTGCGGTTGGCGTGCCAATGCAAATCGGGGGACACAGCGAAGCCGAATTGTTACCGGCGGCACAATTCATCGCGAAAAACGTGGAAAAATTTGCCAAAGCCAAATTACCGACCGATACGTTCTTGAATATCACGCTTCCGATTGTCAAAAAATACGACGATTACCAAGGTGTTGGCATTTCTTCCATGGATAATTTGACCAAGATGACGCGCTATTTGGAAAAAGTGGATTGCAAAGGCAACAAATACTACTGGGCTCAATTGGTTGAACGCGACAGTTCCCAAAAAGCCACGGTGGCACCGACCGCGGGCATGGCGTATTTCAAAAAGAATTACATCATTATGGCTCCGTTGACCTATAACTGCACCGACGCCGCCCATTTGGCAGAAATGCAAAAGGAGGTCGTCAAATGAAAATTTTATTGACGAACGAAGCGGGTTGCTTCCACCCTGGGATTGTGGCGTTGGCGAAAGAACTTTGTAAAGACCACCGTGTGTGTATTGTCGCACCGTTGACGCGACAGAGTGGTGCGGGACATTCTTTAACGGTCGACCAACGTCCGTTGCACGCACAACAATGGTTTGTGTTGGACAACGTGAAAATGTGGTCGGTAGATGGTACGCCGTGTGATTGTGTTGCGTTGGCGTTGGATAAATTGTTATTAGACAAACCCGATTTAATCATTACGGGGATTGACCCCATCAATAATCTGGGCAATTTGATTTACAGCAGTGGGGTGGTCGCGGCCGCCATGGAAGGGGCGATTCAAGGCATCAAAAGTATTGCCATTAGCGCTGCGATTAAAGCGGAAAAGAAAGAACGGGCTTACCGTCATGTGGCGAAGTATGTTGCGCGTAAGTTAGAATTTTTGGTGACCAAAACACCTGATTACGGGGTCTTGAACGTGAATTTCCCCGACAAAGTGCAACCTAAGAAAGTGATGCCCGCCGCTTTAACGGACGGAATTTTTATCAACGAATACGAAATTGAAGTCAATCCGTTTGGCTCGACGTTTGCTTGGGTTAAAAATCCGTTAATGGAATTCGGCTTGGACGCTTACGAACAAAAAGGCGATTTATGTTGGTTGAAACAGGGCTACATTACTTTGACGCCCTTGAAATTGGATTTATTAAAAGGCGAGGCTTTAACGGCCTTACAAAAGGCAGGGATTAAATTATGAGTATCAACATTGCGATTGACGGACCCGTCGCCAGCGGAAAAGGGGCGGTCACCAAAGGGTTGTCGGCTAAATTGGGAATTCCCGCATTGGATACGGGTGCCGCTTACCGTGCGGTCACCTTGTATCTGTTGGAAAATAACATCGATTTGCACGATGAAAAACGGATTTTGATGACCTTGAATAAAATCGAATTGCGTTTGTACGTCACAGACCACCATGCGGTGCGGGTTTTTACCCAAGGGCAAGATGTGACGCCGCGGATTCGCGACAACCGTGTCAGTGTGGCGGTGCCCACCGTGGCGGCGTATGTTGGCGTGCGTGATTACGTCAACCGGCAAATTGCGTTGGTGGCAGCGCAAGGTGATTGCATTATGGAAGGGCGTGACATCGGGACGGCGGTTTTGCCCCAGGCTCAATACAAGTTTTATTTGACCGCTTCGTTGGAAGTGCGTGCCAAACGTCGGAAAGCGGATTTGGATGCCAAGGGCGAACATTTGTCTTTATTGGAAGTGATGGCGCAAATTAAGCGGCGCGATGAACAGGATATGACCCGCACGGTGGCGCCGTTGAAACAGGCTCCTGATGCCATTTACCTGGACAACAGTGATCTGACGTTGGAACAAACCATTGACACAATGGCAAAATACATTAAAATGTAAGTAATGGAAACGATTGTGCACGTGGAAAACGGCGAATATTTGGGACAGACACGCTTTGCTAACGATTTGTTACGCGAATCGTTAATGCTGTGCGTGAAAGAAGTGCGTGGTGTGGCGGGGATTGGCAAACATATGCGCAGTAACAAAAACAAAATTAAAAATTTGAAAATCAGCCGCTGTAAGGACAGTAACCATTTGATCGTCGACATTAACCTGTTGGTGTCAACGGGCTTTTCCGTGCCTGACGTGGCTTACCGCGTGCAAGAAGCCGTGTTGAATACCGCCACGCAATTTACGAACGATAAAATTGACCAAGTCAATATCTATGTACGGGGCGCAAAGTATGGGGCAAGCACTAAGCAGAAGTGAGTCCCGCGAAGTTGCTTTCCGTTTGATTTTTGCCATGGGACAGCAGACGGTTTGGGATGCGGACGCGTGGAATTTGGCGTTGGACGGTAAAACGGCACCGACACCCGAACAACAATACATCACCAAAATTGTGGAAAAGTTTACCGAACTACGAACGGAGATTGATGCCAAGATTAGTGCGCATTTGCAGAAATGGACGTTGGATCGTTTGCGCCAAACCGACTTAGCCGCGTTACGTTTAGCGGCGACCGAAATGGCGTTGGGAACTGTCCCTGTACCAGTGATCATTAACGAAGCGGTCAGTTTAGCCAAAAAATACGGGGAGGCATCCAGCGGTGCGTTCGTGAACGGGGTGTTAGCACAACTGGCGGAGTAGCATGGAACTATCGGTTACACAATTAAACAATTACATTAAATCGGTGTTTGTCGCCGAAGAAATGTTGCACAACATCCTTTTGAACGGAGAAGCGTCGGGCGTGTCGGTACGTGGCAACGGCGTATGGTTTACTTTGCGTGACCGCGAAGCGGCGATCCCGTGTGTTTGTTGGGAAAAAGCCCGTTGTGCGGTGAAGGACGGTGACCAAGTCACTTTACGCGGCACGGTCGATTATTGGCAGAAGGCGGGTAAAATCAATTTTAACGTCCATGCTTTGGTCAAGACGGGGGCGGGCGCATTGTTAGAACAGTTACAAGCCTTGACCGAAAAATTGCAGCGCGAAGGTTTATTTGACCGCAAAAAAGCGTTACCCAGTCAAGTTAAACGTATCGGGGTGGTCAGTTCCCGTTACGGTGCGGTGATTCATGATATTATGACGGTGACTAAACGGCGCAACCCGTTGGTGGATATTGTGTTATATCCTGCCGCGGTGCAGGGGGAAAACGCCGCCCGTGAAATTTGTGCAGGCGTGGCATATTTCAACCGTACCCAAACGGTTGATTTAATCATTGTGGCACGGGGTGGTGGTTCCAACGAAGACCTGTCGTGCTTTAACACCGAAGATGTCGCCCGTGCCGTGGCAGGCAGTACTTTGCCGATTGTGGCCGCGGTCGGACACGAGACCGATTTTACTTTGGTGGATTACGTGGCGGATTTACGGGCCCCGACGCCCTCTGCCGCCGCCGAAATGGTGATTCCCGAATTGGTCTCACAAAAAGATGTGGTGCTGCGCTTGTGGTCACAAATGAAGTACAGTATTACCAGTCGTTTGCAACAATTACGCACCCAAGCGTTGGGCTTTTTGCATTTATTCCCGCAGGACTTTGTTGCGGTGGCGAAAGACGGGCAAGTGGTCAAAAGCGTCCGCGATCTAAAACCCAAAGACAAATTGCAAATTTGTTTTAATGATGGTAGAATTGGAGTAACAGTCGATGAATAAAACCATTGCGGAATTAGAAAAATTAACCCAATCCATTCAGGCGGAAAAACGGATTGACCAAGCCTTGGATAGTTTTATCAGTGGCGCTGAATTGGTTAAAACGGTCTTAAAGGAATTGGACCAAGCCGAAGGCAAGGTGTACGCAGTCGTTAACGACGTGGAACAACTGTTGGAGGAATAATGCTGAATACCTTACGCATTCAAAATTTGGCTTTGATTCCGGCGGTAGAAATCAATTTCGGTGCGGGGTTTAACGTCTTAACGGGGGAAACCGGGGCGGGTAAATCGATTATTATTGGCAGTTTGAATTTTATTTTTGGTGACAAGTTATCGGTGAATGCGATTCGTCACGGGGCGGACTTGGCACGGGTGACCGCGGTGTTCGATGATACGATTATCGTGCGTACTTTGCACGCGAACGGCAAAAGTGAAATTCGGGTCAACGATGAACCCATGACTTTGAAAGGTTTACGGGAAGTGGCCAGCGGTTTGATCGATATCCACGGACAGCACGACACCGAAAAATTGTTGGACCCCAAAAACCATTTAAGGATTCTGGACGCGTTTGCCCAAACCGATTTGACCGCTTACCAATCCGCGTATGCGCAGTTACAGGCGTTACGGAACGAATTGGCGACTTACGGGGATAACCCCGCCGAGCGAGCGCGCTTGTTAGATTTATACCAGTACCAAATTAACGAAATTGAACGGGCACATTTGTCGGCGGACGAAGAAGAAAGTTTGAACCAACGGGCTTTGGTGTTACGCAACGCCGAAAAATTAGCGGAAGGTTTACAAACCGTAGTAGATAATTTGACCGACGCGGACGGCGCGTTGGGTGTGGCGCAAAAACGGCTTTTAGGCATTCAACAATACGATGAAAAGTTACAGACACTCGCCACACGTCTGAACGCCGCCAGTAGTGAAATCGGTGACATCTTCATGGAGTTACGGGATTATGCGGAGCAGACCGATTTCAGTGCGGATGCGTTAGAAAGTGTTTACGACCGTTTGGATGAAATCAAAAACTTGAAACGCAAATACGGTGCGACGGTGACGGATGTTTTGGCGTTTGCGGAAAAGACGAAAGCCGAACAGACGCGCTTATTACAAGCGGGGGATACGATCGACCAATTGCAAACCCAAATTGCCGCCCAAACCGCGGTGGTGACCCAGTTAGCGACCCAATTGACGGCCGTACGTCAAGCGGCGGCCAAGGAATTGGCAGCCCAATTAACCACCCAATTAAAAGACCTTGGCATGGAACAAACCCAATTTGATGTCCAGTTCAATGCGGTTACCCCCAAAAACAACGGCGCGGACGCAGTTGAATTTCTGTTTTCCGCGAATGTGGGCGAACCCGTGCGCCCGTTAGCGCAAATTATTTCGGGTGGGGAAATGAGCCGTTTAATGTTGGCATTGAAAACGGTCGCAAATCCCGAACCCCAAAAGACCTTGGTGTTCGATGAAATTGATACGGGCATTTCGGGTAAAATGGGGCTGGCGTTGGCGACTAAGTTGGCGGCGCTGGCGCGTCAATCCCAAATTATCGTGGTCACCCATTTGGCGGCGGTAGCCGCGGCGGGGCAGACCCATTTCTTAATTCAAAAAAATGTGGAAGCGCACCAAACCATTACTAACGTTTATCCGTTAGATGCGCCCGCCCGCGAACAAGAAATCGCGCGGATTATCGGTGGTGGTGACACGGCGCTGGCCCATGCACGGGCTTTGTTGACTGCCCAAGGTTAATTGGCAGAAGTTTCGTCTTCGGTGTGGTGTTTACGATTACGTTTGCGGCGGGGCGTCTTTTTGGGTTTGAGGGTGTGACGGTTAGGAAACATCCAAACCGCGACCGCGACGCAGGCGACCACCATGACGGCACAAACAATAAAAAACGAACCCAGGTTATCCAGGTGGTCAAAGGGTAAATCGACGTTCATACCGTAGATACCCGCAATCAAGGTCGGAATCGCCAAGATGATGGTAACAATGGTTAACAAACGCATCCGTTCGGCTAATTGGTTACTGACCAGGTTGTTGTAGGTGCTCATGGTTTCGGTCATCAATTCACGTTGCAGGTTACAGGTGGCGAAGGCTTGCTTGATTTCGACGATAATGTTTTCCAAAGTTTCGACGTCGTCTTCGGTCAAGTTCTTTTGTGCCAGAGACTTTTCTGCTACCACAATGTTTTGGCGTAAAGACGAAGCAAAGTAAATTAACGCATTTTTCAGACGCATTAACTCACGGAGGTTGGTGTCCGTGTCACGGGATTGCATTAACTTGCTTTCTAAACGGGTACTGGATTTGTCAATCATGCGCAAATAAGTTTCGTACAGGCTGTGGAAAGCCAATAAGCATTGGTAATTGATTTTTTGACTGTCCAGCAGACTGTTGGTGCGTAAAGTGCCTTGTTTAATTTCTTGAAATTTGAAATGGTCTTGCAAACAAACGGTCACGGTTAAATTCCCCTTTTGAATCATGGATAACGGGATCGTGGTGTAAGGCGCATCACTGCTGTGGTCACGTTGCACCACGGGAATGTCAAAGACGGTTAACTTGTAATGGGTGTCGTCGTCTTCGTCCAAGCGCGGACCTTCTTCGTCGTCCAAGGCCGAACGCACGAAATCTTCGGGAATCTGCAATTCATCAATCACACGGTGGACTTCGATTTCGTTCGGGTTGGTTAATTGCACCCAAATGCGTTCGTTGGTCGGCAAAGATAATAAATCGTGGGTTTCGATTTTTACATATTTGCCGTCACGGTTGACCATTACGTTTGTCATGTGCTCATTGTATGCCTGTTTGTGAAATAAAGTCAAGAATTGTTGCAAATAATAACTTGCTAATCTTGCGGATTGGTTTTATAATTATCAACATGGACAAATTGAAAAGAAGTTTGAAACGTTTGATTGCACCCGCCATTGTGCTTTTGTTGGTGGCGATTATGGGTGTGTTTAGCCCGGCCGTTTCGGTTGCGGCGGCATTACGCGTGAACCCAATGAGCGTGACAGATACCAATCCTTTTACCATTACTAACTTACCCGCACGTACCGTGGAATTGGGTACTGATGCGGCGACGGTCACCGTGCCAACAATTAACAACAACGGTGTGGTGGTGTTGAGTCATGCGGGTAAAAACATCAGTACGTTCCCCGATAACAAATATACCTACCAAGAAATCGGTCAATACGAATGGCGTTTTTACACCGATGACACCAAAAAAGTGCTATTTGACACTTACACCGTGACCGTAACCGATACCACCTACGGCATGACGATGCCCGACAACGTGGTGACGGTGGCACCGAAAGATCTCGACCAATTAACCTTACCGTTGCCGTCCACTTACCGTGTGGCGGAAAAAACCGTGGAAGTTACCGAAATCGTTGAAGACGAAAGCGGTAAATACGCGGTCGTTACTTTGCAAGACGATGATAATCAAAAAGTAGATTATATCTTACGTGCCAACATTACTTTGGAAAATGAAAATCTGAACGACAAAATTACGGCGTTTGACCAAGATGGCATGGTCATTGATTTGAGCGATAATAAGAACACGGGTGTTTTGAAAGTTACTTACCAATTATTGAACGCCACCAGTCAAAAACTTTTGGTGGCGGTACCTTTGTCCGACATTGAAATTAAAAATATCACTAAAAGCCAAGTGACGTTTGCGAATATCCCGACCGCGCCCAGCGTGAAAAGTTTAGCCTATTATTCCAGCATCAGTTTAACCGCCCCCACCGCAGATAGTGCTAAAGTCGGTTCGACTTCGTTCAACGTTGAAGCCCAAACCACCATCTGCCAAGTGCAATGCTACTTGTACTCCGACGAACCCAGCGATTGGACCGCTAAAAACAGTAAAATTCACAATTTGACCGTGGAAAAAGAGGACGGGGCATGGGTCGTGAAAGAAAACGGCACCGCGGTCGACTATTTGGAAATTGATGACTTGACCGTGAAAATTAAAGCGTTGGGTTGGTATCGTTTCCAATTCCAAACATCGACTTTGTTTGGTTACCAATTAGACGACGATTTTGACACCGACGACGTCAACATCGAACAAGACCCCAACAATTCCTACGTCCGTTATTGGAGCGACAGTATCCGTATCTACCGTGACGCCGTTGAACCCAGTTTCGCTTGGGTGGCTAATTACAACGAAGATGACAGCGCGACCATCGAAAATTACAATAAAAATTTCAGCACCTTGCAAGAATATGATGTTTATTTGCCGATGACCGAAAAACCCGATGCGACTACGTCACAAAAAATTACCATTAACTATGACGGTTTAGTCTTGCCTGCAATTTTCCCACACGACAATGCTACTCCGTTCGAAAAAATGAAAGTCACTGCCTTCAATATTGAACAAATCCAAAATGTCGACGGTGAATCCATTACGTCGAATGATAACTATGTTTACAGTGGCAGTGAAAATGACAGCAAAACTTTTGTTTACGATATGACGGATCCTTTACAAATCCAATTCGTCATTGACGGCGCTACGCGTGCACAAGGCAACAATGTTGTGCAACTTTACCAACGTGAAGGTTTATACCGTGTACGCATCGTGGTGGAAGAAGAACAACCGACTTTTGAAGATGGCACCCGTTACAGCGGTGGTTACGCGAATACCAAAACCAAATATTTGTACTTTTATGTCGACAGTGATTACAAATGCGGTACGGACGGTGAAAATTCGCCTGTGATTGACACCAACAATGTGTTCCAAGTCAGCGATGTTTATTTGTGGGAAGGTCACACCTTCGATTTCCGTATCCCGACCGTGACCGATGCCCATACGCCCGCCGATGACATCCAAATTGATTATTATTTGGTCAATGCTGATGATCAAAGCAAAACATATAAATTGGATTACAATGTTAACGCGTCACACGTTACGGTTGATTTGGATGATTTGGACGGATTCGATACCAAAGATTTGTTGACGGACGTCGATTACTACATTTATGCGGTGGCACGCAATTTCAACGGAATGCAAGCCAAATTGAAAGTAGAAGCGAATCCTGTCATCAAAGATGAAAATGTCGCCGATAACAAATATTTCGAGGAAGCCTTGTTTAGCAAATTAGACACTGACGAAATCGCACAATATGGTTATGCGTGGAAACGTGCCGCGTTTACCATTTACGCGACCAAAGACAGCAGTAAAGCCGATGCAGACTTCACGGTTACACCCAACAACGACAATTCCTACAAGGCGGGTGAAAAAGTGGTTTTCGACAGCATCAAAGTAGCATGGAGCGATAATACCGTCGTGGACGGACAAATGACCGTCGCCGTGTATTTAATGAAAGACAACGGTACGCGTGTGCCAGTCAACATGGTAAACAGCAGTAACAGTTCCGCGGAAATTGTCAGTGCGGTGGCGTTTAACGCCAGCAGTTACGAAGCCACGGATTGGAGTTTCACTCCTGGTGTCGGTGGTACCTACATCCTGGTGATCACCGCCAAAGAACACGCCAGCAGTCAAATCCAAACCTGCGTGAAAACCATTGAAGTTGCATCCAGTGGTGATTGGAACATTACTCCGTTAAGTGTGTCTCCTGCCGCGGCCACCAATTACACGATTGATGCCACGATCAGTTTAGGGGAAAGCGCCGTGTTGCCCAATTATGTGGTCAGTAAAGACGAACAAGGTGGCACAAAATATTTTGCGAAAAATCGTCGTTTGTATCCATACGACGATAACGGCAATGTTACCGACGGACCCGAAGGTTACTATACCATTACCGTGATGGGGGTCAACGATCCGAATTGTATCATCGGTAACAAATTTGTCCCGAACAAAACGGGAACTTACATTTTCCAATATACTTTTACGAAAGACAATGTCTTGAAAACCACCAATTATGTGGTGCAGGTTAACGACAGCAGCAGTGGTGTTGCCAGCATCCGTATGGGCGAAGAATACGACGACAAAACTGTTTTGCCCAATGCCGATGCACCAACAGACGCTGATAGTGGAAAAACTACTAACAAGGTTGGTGACTTCACCTACGTTGTCGAAACTCGTACCGCAGACAATCCAGCGTACGCGATTATCTTACCAGAATTTATCGCGTCGAACTATGGTGCCGCAACTGATTTCGTGGTCGACAGTGCGTACCTGTATGATTATTTGGAACCGATATACGAAGAAAAAGAAGGCAAAATGGAAATTACGGGTTATCTGTATCCCGCGATTGCGATCCCGATGCCGAACGTCATTGCCGATACCACCAGTTCCGACGAAGTAGAAATCACCGTGCAAAAGAGCGGCAGCAGTAACTACTTGGTTTCCAGCAAAAAATTGAATGCCGGTGGCAGCAGTAACAAAGCCAGTGTGATTACCCAAATTGATGGTTACTATGTTTTCCGCCCCGATGGTAAATTCTCCAAAGATTGCAAGGATACAGAAAAGTACAATCCCCAAACTTATCAACTTGCCGCGGTCAGTACCAGCGGTGCAACGGGCGTTTACACCGTGTCTTACAAAACCAATAGTACCAGCGTGAACTTCAACGTGACCATTGGTAACTTGGAAAATGGGGAATTGGCTTTCAATGAAGGCTTCTTAACCTACAACAATGACGACGGCAAAGGGGCGCAAGCAATTACCGATACGGGCGACACCAACAACGTGGTGATTGAAAAAGTCGACGGTCATCGTTATGTTACCATTGATTTGTCCAAACTTTATTTTACGGGCAACAGTGATATGCAAGACTTGATCAATGAGGGACCGAATCCCGCTAACGACAACGATGGTTGCCACCCCGACCATTTGGATACGGAATACCTTTATAAAAATGTGAGTGTTACGGTCAGTTACGAAGGTAGTTCGTTTATCAGTACCAGCGATTGGTCAGATGCGGATGATGAAACCAAAGCGCTTAAAATTTATGGTGACCAAGGTGACGGTTACAAATATCAATACAAATTTGATTTAACTGGTGGCAGCGGTACCTACAAAGTCAACGTTTCCATGGTTAACAAATACACTGGTAATACGATTTCGAATTCGATTGAATTTACGATTGATGTGGATGCAACCAACAAAAACACCAACCTGAACACGGTTTGGGGTATTATCCTGGTGGTGTTGTCACTTGGTCTGTTGGCGGGTATGGTCTTCTACTTCGTGAAAACTGCACGGGCAACCCGTTTCGTTGATGCGCCCAGCGCCGTCAAGGATAAAAACAAAGTTAAGAAGGACAAACCTGTCGCCCCAAAAGCGGTGGAGGCACCCCAAGAAGATGTTAAATAAGACCGAAGCCCATGTCATGGCTTACATTTTTGAAAAGTGTAAGGGCGAAAACAAAGGCATCTTTACCCCCAAAGAATTGTTGACGGCGTTGATGCCGCACTACGAAATTACCGCTAAACAATTAGACGTCGTCATCAGCAATTTGGCTTTGGATGATTACATCGAATGCGAAAAGAAAGACAAGGACGGCAAAGTTTATTTTTTAGTTTCGTTGACCATGCGGGGGGCGGCTTTTGACCGCGAACGACAGTCGCAAAAACGCCAAATGTTCCGTTCCGTGATGTGGAAATTGGCTTTGACGGTGGGTGGTGCAATTTTGGCGTTTATTTTGGGTCTGTTATTAAACCGTGTTTTTGGAAAATAATCAAGTATGGATTTCAAATTAGTGGCTCAGTACCAACCGACGGGTGACCAACCGCAAGCGATTGCGGCGTTAACCCAAGGTATCAAGGATGGTTTGCGCCACCAAGTTTTGTTGGGTGTGACGGGCAGTGGTAAGACTTTTACCATGGCGAACGTGATTAAAAATGTGAACAAGCCTACCTTGGTGATTGCGCACAACAAAACTTTGGCGGCACAATTGTGTAACGAGTTTCGGGAATTTTTTCCCCAAAATCGCGTGGAATATTTTGTCAGTTATTACGATTATTACCAACCCGAAGCCTATTTGCCCGCGACCGATACTTACATTGAAAAGGACATGGCAATCAACGACGAAATCGATAAACTGCGCCACGCGGCAACCACGTCATTGTGCGAACGCAACGATACGATTGTTGTGGCTTCGGTATCCTGTATTTATGGCTTGGGTGAACCGCAAGAATATTTCAAAATGGGCATTTCGTTGCGCCCGGGCATGACGCTGAACCGCCGCGATTTGGTCACGCGTTTGGTCAACAATCAATACAAACGCGCCGATGTTGATTTTGTGCGGGGTAGTTTCCGCGCGCATGGCGATGTGGTGGATGTGATTCCGTCTTATGCTTCCAATGTGGCGGTGCGGATTCAATTTTGGGGTGACGAAATCGATGGCATTTTCGAAATTGACGCTTTGACGGGACAAAAAATTTCTTCTTTGTCACATATCGCGATTTTCCCTGCTTCGCATTTTGCGGTGGGTTCGGAACGTTTACACGAAGCAATTGAAAAAATCCGTGCCGATTTAGCCATCCAAAAAAAGTTTTTTGATGATAACAACATGGTGGTGGAAAGTCATCGCATTATCCAACGCACCAATTACGATTTGGAAATGTTGGCGGAATTGGGTTTTGTGAAAGGCATCGAAAATTACTCGCGTTACTTTGACGGGCGTCAACCAGGCGAACCGCCGTACACCTTGATGTCGTATTTTCCTGATGATTATTTGGTGTTTATTGACGAATCGCACATTACTGTCCCGCAAATTCGGGGGATGTTCAATGGCGATCGTGCCCGTAAAAAAGTGTTGGTCGATTTTGGTTTCCGTTTGCCGTCGGCCTACGATAACCGTCCCTTGAATTTTCAAGAATTTAACCAACGGTTGGGGCAGTGCATCTACGTATCGGCGACGCCTGAGCATTATGAATTGGATTTGGCGGGTGACCATGTGGTGGAGCAAATTATTCGCCCCACTGGATTGTTGGATCCAGTGGTGATTGTCCGTCCCAAAGACCACCAAGTCAGTGATGTTTTGCACGAAATCCGCACGGTGGCGGCGGGTAAAGGCAAAATTTTGGTCACGACCTTAACCAAAAAAATGGCGGAAGATTTAACCGCATTCTTAACCGAAAATCAAGTGCGAGTGCGTTATTTACACAGCGAAATTGATACATTGGAACGTACCGAGATTTTGACCGCGTTCCGTCAAGACCAATTTGATGTAATTGTGGGTATCAATTTGTTGCGAGAAGGTTTGGATTTGCCCGAAGTCGCATTGGTGGCAATTTTGGATGCGGACAAGGAAGGTTTGTTTCGTTCTACGCGCGCTTTGATTCAAACAATTGGGCGGGCGGCGCGCAATGCACAAGCCCGGGTTATTTTGTATGCCAACGCGGTCACCCCCAGTATGCAAGCCGCAATGGACGAAACGGCACGGCGCCGTCAAATTCAAATGGACTATAATACCAAGCACAACATCACGCCGCGCACGGTGTATAGTTCGATTAAAAATTCGCTTTACATTACCAAAAAAGCCAAGGGTGATACTACCGCAGAAAATTTGTCGGTGGAACAATTGACCGCGTTGATGAATACCGCCAGCCAGAACCTTAACTTTGAATTGGCGATTCAATACCGCGAACGGATTAACGCTTTACAAGCCAAAAAAGTGGGGCGCAAAGCACCCAAAACCAAACCGAAATAAAAAAAAAGACTGGACATTTCGCGGCAAAAAAATTATATTATAGTAATATGACAACAACAATGATTGTAGTTTGGGCAGTGATTATGGCGTTCACCTTGTTATTAGAGTTTTTCACCGTGGACTTCTTTGCTTGCTGCTTTTCGGTCGGTGCTTTGGTCGCTTTGATTTTGGCGGCTTGCGGCGTGAACATTTATTGGCAAGTGGGTGTGTTCTTTGTGTTGACCATTGTGGCAATTGGGGCGACACGTCCGTTGGTTAAACGTTTCATGAAAAAACCGACGGTGCCGACCAACGTCGACCAAAACTTCGGTAAAACCGCACGTCTGTTGGCGGACGTCGTGGACGGTCATTCTTCGATTAAAATTAACGATGTCGTGTGGCAAGTGGCATGCGATACTAATTTGAAACAAAATGATTTGGTCACCATTGAAAGTGTGGAAGGTAACAAAATGGTCGTGAAAGCGGCCGAGAAGGAGGAAAGTAAAAAATGACACCTTGGTTAATTGCGATTATTGTTATCGGTGTGGCGTTGGTTGTAATTTTTGCACTGTCGGTGCGCATTGTTAAGCAAGGAACGGCGGTCATCGTCGAACGTTTGGGTAAGTACCACAAAACTTTGGGTACGGGCTTGAAGTTCATTGTGCCGTTCATTGACCGTGCTTTGCCGATGATCAGTTTGAAAGAACAAGTGGCCGATTTCAAACCACAGCCAGTGATTACCAAAGATAACGTTACCATGCAAATTGACAGTGTGGTGTTTTTTCAAATCGTCGACCCGAAATTGTACACTTACGGGATTGAACGTCCGATGCAAGCGATTGAAAATTTAACCGCCACTACTTTACGTAATATTGTCGGCGAATTAGAATTGGACGAAACGTTAAGCAGTCGTGATACCGTGAACACCAAAATGCGCGAAATCATTGACACGGCGACCGACCCATGGGGCATTAAAGTTAACCGTGTGGAATTGAAAAACATTTTACCACCCGCCGCGATTCAAGAAAGCATGGAAAAGCAAATGCGTGCCGAACGTGAACGTCGGGAAAACATTTTGCTGGCGGAAGGTGAAAAGCGCAGTAAAATTTTGGTTGCCGAAGGTGAAAAAGAAGCGGAAATTTTGAAAGCCGAAGCGCGTAAGATTGCGTTATTAACCGAAGCCGAAGGTCAACAACAAGCGATTGAAAAAATTGTGGCGGCAAAACCCGACGCGGCTTATTTGACTTTGCAAGGTTATGAAGCCTTGAAAGCGTTGGCGGTGGGCGAAGCCACCAAAATCATAGTCCCGAACGATTTAGCCAATGTAGCGACTTTGTTTTCCACGATTAAAGAAACGGTTGCAATGCCCGCAACGGACAAGGGCACAACCACCACCAAAGCCAAAAGTAAACAAAAATAAGCCGTGGTTGTGACCTGGAAATGAGACAAGACTTGCCCATGCGTGGCAAGTCTTTTTTTAGAAAATGGCGATTGACAAAATTGCTAAATGTGTTCATAATAAGTATTTATGGCAACGAATCAAGAACAACTGGATCAAAATATTAAAGAAAATTGGTTTGCAAAAATCGGCGTACAAAAACCATATACCGTGTTTGTTTGCATTATGGCGATCATCATTTTGGGTGTTTTTGCTTTTTCCAAAATGTCGGTGGATTTGTTTCCGTCGATGAACTTACCTTACGCGGTGGTGGTGTTAAGCCCCAACGAAACCTACTTAATGGAACGTTTGAACGAGACCATGGTGCAATCCGCAATGGAAAAAGCGGCAACATATTATGAAGCCAATCCCGACGCTGATATCAATCAAGATGCCGCGGCTTTGCGCACAATTTTGCAAGGCGACTCGGCGTCTTTGATGACTAACTTAATGGCAGCCATTAAGGACAACAACATGGTTGCGTCTGCTTATAGTAGCCTACTCCAAGATGAAAGCAGTTATCAAGACCTTTTGGAATCCGTGATGCCCGATGATACGAAAATGGAAACTTTAACCGATACGGCGTTGCAAGCCTTGTCGAGTGTGAACGGGATCCAAAACACCAGCAGCACAACCATGTTGTCGGTTGGTTTAGTGATGATTACGCTGGAATACAACAGCGACGCGACGGTCGATTTGACCGAATTGGCTTTGGCGTTTGAAAACATCGCGTTGGACGATGCCACCACCTATGGTACCAAGTACAATAAAACTATTTTGAAAATTGACCCGTCTTTGTTGGCGGTCATGTATGTCACGGTTTCTTACCAAGGCACGAATGACGCCCAAACCCAAACTTGGTTAGAAAATAATGTGCTGAACAAAGTTGCGACGACGGTGGGTGTTGGTACGGTCTCATCCAATATTGAATCCAGTGTGACCAACCAAAACGAGGCTTGGGAAGGTTCTGGTGACGAATTAGTTAAAACTTACAGCATTTCGATTCAAAAGAGCAGTAACGCGGTTACCGCCGAAGTTTGCGCGAATGTGTTGGTAACTTTGGACAAAATTAAAGCGGAAAACCCTGGTTTCTCTTACGACGTGACCAGCAGTCAAGGCGAATACATTAACCAAACAATTGGTTCGGTCGGTGAAAATTTGATTGTCGGTGGTTTGTTGGCTTTGTTGATTTTGTTCTTGTTCTTGCGCTCGGTCAAAATGACTTTGGCGATTGGTATTTCGATTCCGTTGGCTTTGGTCGGCACCTTTGTGGCCATGTATTTCATGGGCATCAATTTGAACATTATTTCCATGTCGGGCTTAGCCTTAGCGGTGGGGATGTTGGTGGATAACTCGGTGGTGGTTTTGGAAAACATTTACCGTCTGCGCAGTAAGGGGTTCCCGCTGAAAGAGGCGTGCAGTAAGGGGGCTTCCCAAATTATGTTGGCGATGTTGGCATCGTCTTTGACGACTATTTGCGTGTTCTTCCCCATGTTCTTTTTGGAAGGCTTGATGATGCAAATCTTTACCGATTTGATTTGGGTCGTGATTTTGTCGTTACTGTGTTCGTTCGTCGTGGCGGTCATGTTCTTGCCGTCGATTGTGGCGACCTTCAAAATTAACCCGAAACCCGAGAAAAAAATTGCCGTGGTTGCTGATGCTGAACAAAAACCAACATTCTGGCAAAAAGTGCGCACTGGTTGGGGTAAATTTACCGCGGGTGCGAACCAAGTTTTTGACAAAGTGTTACGTTTCGCGATTGATAAAAAATTGTTAACTGTGGCATTGGCGTTGGTCTTGTTCGTGGGGTCGGTCTTATTGGTATTTGTGAACGGTTTCATTTTGATGCCGTCCACCGATGAAGGTACGTTAACGGTGTCGGCGGTCTTGAACGCGCATGGACAAACGGTTGACAACAAACAAGAAGAATTAGCGCAACCGTTGTACGAAGAAGTGATGAATATTTTGGGTAGCGACGTCGAAAAGTGCGTGGTAGAATACGACGCGGGTTCCAGCATCTTATCCAGTGGGGCACAAGTGTCATTGGAAATCAAATTAAAAGACAACCGTAGTCTGACCACCGACCAAGCGAGTGAAAAGGTTTACAAGGCCTTACAAAATTACCACAATGAAAACTTCGATGACATTGAAGTTTCCGCTTCTTCTTTAACCAGCAGTATGATGTCGAGTGATGTTTCGGTTACCTTGGCGGTCGACGCCAGTGCCACCGCCGATGCATCGGCATACAAAGTTGCGTGTGGCGTTTTGGACGATTTTAATGCGGCGTTAGAAGCCAAATTCGCGGACAAAATGGACGACTTAGGTATCCGCGCGGTGGTTTATGACCAAAACCAAGGCATTAAAATTGTCAAGAGTAATGGTAAGTACGCGGCAACGGTGACCATTAAGGCGAACCCCAGTGCGGATACGAACCAAATTCAATCCAAATTAAACCAATATCTGGACGAATTGATGGACAGTGACCAATTCAAAGACCAAGCCATTACCATCTTGGATAACGGTTTGGAAGGCGAAATGGAAAGTACTTACACCTCTATGGGGATTGCGTTGCTGGTTGGTTTCTTGTTGATTTATCTGGTCATGGTGGCAATTTTCCAATCGTTCTTAATGCCGTTTATCATTTTGATTTGTGTGCCGCTGGGCTTCACGGGGGCGTTCTTGCTGTTGGCGATGTGCGGTATGCCGTTATCAATTCCTGCTTTAATCGGTTTCTTAATCTTGATGGGAGTGGTCATCAACAATGGTATTTTGGCGGTCGATTACACCAACCAAGCCCGTCGCGACGGCTTGTCGGTCAAAGAAGCGTTAGTGTCGGCGATGCATACCCGTATACGTCCGATCTTCATGACCGCGCTAACGACAGTGTTGGCCATGGTGCCCATGGCTTTCGGTTGGTCACTTTTCAATCAAGGTGGTAGCAGCGCGATTATGCAACCGTTAGCGGTCGTTTCGATTGGCGGATTGTTGTTTGGTACCGTAACGACGTTGATTGTGGTGCCCGCGTTTTATTCCATTTTCTGCCGCGATAAAAAAACTCAAATTGCACCGGTTACACCCACTACATCGGCGGAAGCGCCTGTTGTGACAACGGAAGCACCTGCTGAACCAGTTGAAACCGTGGCACAGCCTGTCAAAGCACCACACCCCGTGAAAGCAACAAAATCCGTAAAAACAGCACGACCAGTAAAATAAGTTGTCAAAAATCCCGTTTCACGCTATGGTATAAATATATGGATTGGTTATGGCTGTTTTTAAGTGTTGTCGGTTTAGGACTGTTGTGGCTATTGATTATGGGGGTAGAAAAATTAACGGAGCGTTTGAAAGCCCACGATGAAGCCCGTCAACGTGCCGCCCAACGTATCGCCGAACGTACCGCCGTCGCCGAAGCCGATTTATTAGCAAAACAATATGCCAAAGCCAGTGCCCAAGATTACATTGCCAATGCCGATGCTGACGACCCCGCCAATGCGGAAAAGTTAGCGGAAGCCATTAACACTTTGTCTGCGGACGAACTGGTGGATTCGTTAACCATGCGTGCTTTCGGTGCCCCCGAAGGTACGGACGGAATTACCGCTAAACAGTCAGCCTTTGACCACCTGCACGCCCAAAAAGTGGTGGCAAGGGGTAACGGCGTCACTCCCGTTAAGGTTAAATCGTCGGGTAAATCGGCACTCAGTAAGTCCGAACAAAAAATGTTGAAAAAAATTAAGCAAGGGGATTGACTTTTTACCCCAATTTAGGGTATCATTATACTCGAAAGGGGAAAACGAAAATGAAAAAAATCAATTTATTATTTAGTGCGTTGATGATTTGTTTGGCGCTTTTGGTCGCGGGTGGTGCGACGGTACCCGCCGTTCAATTCCACGCCCAGGCTTTAGCGGTACGCACAGCCAGCAACAGTAATGGTCAATTATCTGGCATCGAGTTATTCGACAGTGTAGGACGTTATGCCGTCAGCCAAGCGGACTTGAAAGTGGGTGAAACTTTCCAATTTTTTGGTTATGATTGGCGCGTGGTTTACGTTAATGCTGAACAAAAAGTGGCGACCTTCTGGATGGCGGACCCGTACACGAAAACCAATTTTAATGCCACCACCCGTGCGGGTAATTATATCTTCAAGGACGGTACGAATATTTGGTGCAATGGCTACCGCGACACAATTTGGTGTAATGAAGAGAACATCAACAAGGGTGATGTTTCGTTAGGTGAAAGTGACATCCGTAAATTTTTAACCAACGAAGCCAGTACGATCATTGATAATTCAGATTACGAAAAATATGCGAACAAAGTCGTTAAAGGTTATGTCGTAGGTACCAACGAAGTCAATGACAATGCAAAACAAACTATTCCGTATCTTGCTTACAGCAAGGATTCTGTTGATCAAGTTGAAGAATTGAAAGAATCGACCAAGGAATTAACTGCTTACTATAATTTGGGTGAAAATGAACGTTTATGGTTGCCGTCGGTTGACGAAATTAAAAACATTTGGCAATTGCCCGAAACCATGCTGGGATGGACGGACAATACAGTTTCCAATCGCGCTTGGTTACGTACGCCAGATTATCAACAACCTGGCGAAAGTCAATATGTCATGGCGGTTTGTTCAGAAGAAACTGTGAGTGGTAATTATTTTACTTACAAAGCCGTTAAGCAAGACGCGGGTGTGCGCCCAGCGATTCATTTGAACATTGAAAATATTGAAACCGAATATCAAGAACATTTGGATGCTACCGGCAATGGCAGCAAGGGCGGTTGGTTTGATGATGATTGGTTGAAAGCCTTGTTCATTGTGGTTTGTGTCTTGGGTATTGTGGGTGTGGCTTTGGTCATCATCGCGGTTGTCATCAAAGCGCGCAAAAACAAAGCCGAATCACAACAAGCATAAACACTCAAATAATTCTTTGTAAAAACAACTCCGCAAGGGGTTGTTTTTTGTTCCGTCGGCAGCAACGAAAAATTACGTTTTAATTCGTGGGGCAACCGTGCTATAATGGCAAGTATGATTCAAGTAGTCAATGTATCTTTGCAATATGGCAAACGGGTTTTGTTCAAAGATGTTAATTTGAAATTTTTGCCAGGGGAATGTTACGGCATTATCGGTGCCAACGGGGCGGGCAAATCAACGTTTTTAAAAATTTTATCGGGCGAAATTACCCCGAATAAAGGGGAAGTGGTGGTTGGTAAAAACCAACGGATTTCGACCCTGGCGCAAAACCAAAATGCGTTTGATGATTTATCCGTGATTAATACTGTTATTGGCGGGCACCAACGTTTGGCAGAAATCGTCGCGTTAAAAGAAAAATATTATGCGTTGCCCACCATGACCGAAGCGCAGGGTAATGAATTGGGCGCGTTGGAAGCCGAATTTGCCGAATTGGACGGTTGGGATGCCGACAGCAACGCGCGGATCATGTTGTCGGGTTTGGGCGTCAGCGAAGAATTTCACGACCAACAAATGAAAGACTTGGATGCGAAACTGAAAGTTAAAGTTTTGTTGGCGCGGGCTTTATTTGGTAATCCCGATATTTTAATTTTGGACGAACCAACCAATAATTTGGATTTGGCGGGTACGCATTGGTTGGAAGAATTTTTGTTGGAATTTAAAAACATTACCATTATTGTGTCGCACAATCGTCATTTTTTGAACCAAGTTTGTACGCACATTTGCGATGTTGACTTTAACCAAATCAATATGTTTGTGGGGAACTACGATTTTTGGTACGAAACCAGCCAATTATTGTTGAAGCAACAAAAGGAAGCCAACAAGAAAGCCGAAGCGCGTGCACAAGAATTGAAAGACTTTATTGCACGGTTTTCCGCGAACGCCAGTAAATCACGCCAAGCCACCAGTCGTAAAAAAGAATTGGAAAAATTGACGATTGAAGACATCAAACCGTCATCGCGTAAATATCCGTACATCAATTTCGAATGTGCGCGTGAACCAGGTAACGAAATTTTGGCGGTGGAAAATTTGACCGTCAACGGCTATTTCCGCAATGTCTCTTTCCGCGTTAACAAGGGGGAAAAAATCGCTTTTTTAACCGATAAAAGTGTGCGCATGGACAAATTGTTTAACTGTATCATGGGCATTGAAAAAGCCGACAGCGGTACCGTCACCATCGGCAAGACCATTACGACTTCGTATTTACCCGCGGACTACCGCAGTTATTTCGAAGGGGTCAATTTGAATTTGTTAGATTGGTTGAAACAGTATTCCCAAGACACTAACGAAACCTTTATCCGCAGTTGGTTAGGTCGGATGTTGTTTTCGGGGGAAGAAGCCTTAAAAAAAGCCAGTGTTTTGTCGGGTGGGGAAAGAGTGCGTTGTATGTTAGCGAAAACCATGTTGGAACAAGGTAATCTGTTGATTTTGAACGAACCCACCAACCATTTGGATTTGGAAAGCATTACCGCCTTAAACCAAGGGATGATGCGTAGTAAGGCCGTAATGTTGTTTTACACCAGTGATGAAGAAATTATCGATACGGTGGCAACCCGCGTGATTGAAATTACTGCCGACAAAATCCACGACCGCGTTTTAGTTTAATTACGTTCGTTGGGATTATGGCGGGGACTAACTCTCGGCATCGGTTGCGTGTCGTGCCGTTTTTCCGAAATCGGCGCACGATGGTTTCCAGGTTTTCTGTCATGGTTACGGGGCGCACCGTCGTATAACGCGGGGATAGGTTCTTCCGCATGGAAACGGGGACGTTCTTGGTCGTCGTTTGGGTTTGGTTCTGCTGTTTGGTCGGGATAAATCTCCAAAGTACGCGGTTGGTCATCCACTGGTTGATAGTTTGCTACGTGGGCGACCACAGGGGTATTTTGCCTTTCCAATTGATGGATTTGGCTCTTTAATTGGCGATTATGTAACGCCGTGGCACCCAACAGGCTGCTGGTAACGGCTACGGCCAAAGCCATAACCGACATCGTAATTCCAGTCAAAATTTTGTGGCGCTGTCGTTGACGATGTTCATCCGCCACGGCGCTGTTGGAATTTTCCACCACGACGTTTCCTTGGTAATTTCTTTGGTGCGATTGAGTTGTAAATGATTGCATGATTGTTCACCTCCGAGGATAGTATCTACCGCCAGAGATAAAATATTCACGCCTTAGTAAATTTTACAGCAGCAATCGTTGCAACCGTGGTCTTGTTCCGGTTTTTCACAAGGCGACGGTTCTTTTTTCTCTTGGCAGACACATTCAAAGCGTTTTTCGCGACATTCGCATTTTTCTTCACGATGTTCGCAGCGGTCTTCACATTTGTTTTCGCACTTGCATTCACAGCGGTTAACTGGCTTGCAGGTGTTGTGACAACGGCAGCAACGGAAAACCCAGCAGAACAGGTCGCCAACAGTTGGACATTGATTACACATCTTTGGTACCTCCTACGTACAGCATACGCGCACAGAAAAAAGAATGTGCCATCCCGCGTTAGGCGACGGTGAGCGCGTGTTGGCGGCTGTGTTCCGCAATGACAGCCGTGGTGATATGGTAGGCCAGAATTTGTTGGTAAGTCGTGGATTGCAGCAATTGGCGTTCGTTGGCATTGGTCAAAAATCCGCATTCAATTAAAACGGCGGGGCAAGGCGAGTGTTCGACTAAATTGAAATCGGTGGGTTTAGCGGTTTTGTAAATTGGTAAGCCGCTGTCGTTAAATTGGTTTTGAATGGCGGTGGCGTAGGCTTGACTGCCCGTGGTTTCGTTGGCGTAAAAACATTGTAAACCACTGACCGAAGTTAACGGGTAGGTATTTTGGTGAATTGAAATCACCAGGTCGGGGTTAAGACTGCGAATCTTTGCGCGACGTTTAGCCATGTCTTCCACTTTTTTATTACGGGCGTAAGGCGAATTCAGACTCTCACTGTCAACACGGGTCAAGGAAACTGCGCAACCGTGGTTACGTAATTCTTGCGCCAAAACTTGGACAATTTGTAAATTTAATCCCGCCTCACTGACCCCGTCAACGCAGGCACCGTTGTCGAAACCACCGTGTCCCGCGTCCAAAACCACATGAAACTGCTCTGGGGCAATGACCGCGGTGGAACCTTGCAACGCATCAATCCACAGCCCTACGCCCAGCACAACAAAACACAAACTAATTGCTAAGTAACGGATTTCTATGTATATTAAAATTGCATGCGTAAAATGCGGGAATACCACTTCCAAAGGGGGTTGGCCAAAGATTTGCTTGTGGCCACTTTCTTTTTTAGTTTGCAAGAAATTTTGAATACGGTTTACCCGCTGGTCTTAAAAAATTTGGTCACCGAAAAGATTGAAAACGACACGGGGATGTTGCCCAGCATGGGAAACTTCTTAATCAGTGCGGGCATCGTGTTAGGATTGTTGGTGATCATTTTCTTTGTTTCGTTTTATGCGCGGAATCGGGTTAGTGTCTATGGTGCCAAATGCCGTCGCAACGCCCGCAATCTGCTTTATGATAAAATGACGCGTGTGCCGACCAATGTGTTGTACGAATACGGTACCAGCAAATTCTTGTCGTCGATGATGGAAGACACGACTTGGGTGAAATACCGTCACGAACAGTTTTTGCAAGCCGCGATTTATTTTGTGGTGACGATCTTAGGTAGTTGTGTGTTAATCATGACCTTGTCGCCGATTTATGTGCTGTTTATTGTGGCCGCGGTGGCGGTCGAAATCGGGATTTTAATGGTCCACCGTGCCATCATCAGCAAACGAATGCCCGCGGCGGTAGACGCATACGACAAATCCTTTGTGGCGACACGCGAAAGCATCGCGGGCGCACGCGATATTCGTATCTTGGGTAAACAGTCCGAACGCTCCGCTACCGCCGCCCGTCAAAACAAGGCTTTAGCCCGCGAAGTTTTTGACATCGACCAATCCAAACACATTTTTGAATGCAGCAACAACATCGTTTTCGGCATTGTGACGTTTGGCATTATTTTATTCGGGGCTTTATCTTACGATGGTGTGCATTTGGCGGAACAGTTGGTAATTATCAACACCATTTTGCAATACATCACCCTGTGTACGACGGCGACGCTCAATATCTTCAAATTGCTGATTAACCCGATGACGCGTGGGCGGGTCGCCTACGCCAGAATTGATCAGTTCATGCATTTACCCGAAGAAGACATCGATCAGGGACTAACCAAATTAGACACCGAATTTGGCAGTTCTTTGGTTTTGTATCAAGTCAGCCATCGTTTCTGGAATGGGCGTAAAACCATTGAGGATTTGTCGATGGAATTACAAAAAGGCAAAATGGTGGCTTTTTGTGGGGAAGTCGGTGCGGGGCGCACAACGTTAATCAAGATTTTATTACGTTATTTTGACCCGACGACAGGCATGGTTTTGGTGAACGGCATCAATATCAAAGACTTTAACAAACGTTTTTATCGTGCCAAAATTATCTCGTACTGTCCCGCTTATCCCGAATTTTTGTCTGGCACAGTGCGGGAAAATATCCGCCTTTTCAACCCTGAGGTTACCGACGAACAAATTTTAGCCGCGTTTAACGAAATCGGGGCGGCTAATCTAGCCATTTTACCGTCGTTTTTGGATACACCATTGTCGGTACGCGCACAGTTGCCACAAGATGTCAAAAGTTTAATCAATGTGGTGCGTTGTATTTTGAAACCAGCGGAGTTTTATGTTTTTGACGGCAGTTTCATCAATTTATCCAACGATGTGGTGCAAAGTACTTTACACAAATTGCGTGCGGAAAACAAAGCCTGTGTGTTCACAACCATCAATCCTTTAATTTGCGAAAGTGCCGACGAAGTGTTTTTTGCACAGAGCGACCACCATTATGTGAAAGGAACGCACACTTCATTGTTGGCGGAAAATCAAGAATACGCGGCTTTCTTCATGAAAGCCGAGCAATTGGAGGCGCAAGGATGAAAATGCCCCACAAGAAGTCGGTCTTTCTGCGCGCCATGGCTTATTTCAAGCCGTTGCGTTGGCGCATTTTAATTGTGATTCTGTGCGGGATTGTGGGGATTGCTTTGTATTCTTTTATGCCAGGTTTGACGGCCGATGCGTTAAACGAATTTGAAACTTGGGGCTTGAACCACGATTTATCGGTCGTTTTGCAACCGCTGATTTTGTACTTGATTTTGTGTCTTCTGTCGGAAACGTTCGCGCTGATTTGCAAATGCATCATCATCAATTACGAATACAAAGTAACCTTGGGTATTATGGACGATGCCCGCCAAAAATTGGACGTGGTGCCGTTGTCCTTTATTGAGCAATTTGAAATCAGCAAAACCACGCACCAAATTGCGGTCGGGCGTCGGTTATTGCAAGAATGTTTATCCATGATTTATCAAATTTGCCGTACCATTTTCTTCTTCGTTTTGAACATTGTGATGATGTTATCTTTGAACGGTACTTTAAGTCTCTTGGTGATTATTTCTTTGCCCGTGACCTTAATTATTGCGCAAATTGTCGTCAACAAAACCCAAAAATATTACACGCGCAAAGAAGAAGCGAACGGGCGGATTTATGACTTTACCGAACAGCACGCGACTTTGCACGGCTTTTTCCAAGAAAACGGGATTGTTGGTGAAGACGAATTTCAATCGATTAACGGGTACAAAGGCATTGTCGGCGTGGATACCGTGGTTGGTTTGAATGAAACTTACATCAGTTTTCTTTCTAATTTTATGTATTTGGCGATTACGGTGGTTTTCGGTATCTTGGCGATCAATGGGGCTTTGTCTATGGCCGACTTCGCCATTTTGCCCGCTTTCTTATTGTATAGTTCACGCTTCCTGTCCAACACTAAAATCATTACGACGGCCTCGAACATCATCCAACCAACCGAAAGTTACGCCAAAGTCTTTTTCGGGATTTTGGATTGTCCCGATGACGTGACCGCGGACGAAGATGTCAACATCAAAAAAATTGACGGGAGCATCGTTTTTGACCATGTATCAACCGACAAAGTCAAAGACATTACGTTTGAAATTCCCTTTGGTAGTAGTGTCGCCTTTTTGGAAGAAGACAATGTTACGGGTTCCGCGATTGTGAATTTAATGACGAAATTGGAATTGCCCAAGAGCGGCCAAATCAAAGTGAACAACATTGATTTGGCACGAATCCGCAGTAAGAAATTCTACGAACGCGTAGGGATGTGCTTCGACCGTCCGTTCTTGATTGACGCAACGATTGCCGAAAACATTATGTACGGGGTGGGAAAAACTTTGCCCGAAAACGTGATTCAAGCCACCCAAATGTTTGGGTTTGACCAATTTATCCGTTTGCTGCCACACGGCTACAACACCCGTTTAACCGAAAATACGGTTCTTTTAACCAACGCGGAACAACAAGCCGTCAATTTGTCGCGAACAGTATTGCACGCACCTGACTTATTGATTTTGAACCACGCTTTGAATTGTTTTGATACGGCAACCGAAAAAAAATGTAACGATGTGATTATTAACAAATTGAAAAACCGTACCCGTGTGTTCGTGACGACACAAATCAAAACGATTCAAAACGTTGACCGCATTTATGTTTGCAAAGGTGGGCGCATTGTCGAAACGGGTTCGCACGCCGAACTGATGGCGTTGCAAGGTGAATACTACCGCCGATACAAGAGTTAATGATTGGTTAACTGATTTTACCGCAACATTGTTTGTATTTTTTGCCGCTGCCACAAGGGCAAGGGTCGTTGCGACCCACCTTTTTCAAATTGACATTGGTTGGCATCACCGTGCGTGGGGTGGGTGTGGGGGGCGTTTGGCGTTCAATGCGGACTTTGAACAGAAACAGGGCGGTCTCGTTGTTAATGGCTTCAATCATTTGGTTGAACATCCCAATTGCTTCACGGCGGTATTCCACCAGGGGGTCTTTGCCACCGTAACCACGTAAACCGATGCCGTTGCGCAAATTGACCATCGCGTCAATGTGGTCAACCCATTTTTTGTCTACGACCGAAAGCAGCACATCACGTTCGAATGCATCGAAATTAAAACCATCGGCTTTCAATTTTTCAATCTTGGCTGCGTATTGTTCGTTGACCGCGTCCAAAACCATTTCGTAAACGTCATTGAAACTGGCTTTGTCCGTGTTGGCTTGGTCAAGGTAGGCGGTTTTGGTACCGAACAATTGATCAGACAAAATTTGGTTGGCTTTCTCCAAATCCCATTCGGTGTAATGACGCATCGGGTCAATTGCTTGGCTGACGACCCCATAAACCAAATCGGGGAAACATTTCACAATTTGCTCGTGGACGTTTTCGCCGTCCAAAATTTTATCGCGTTCCCGATAAATCGTGGTGCGTTGGTCGTTCAAAACATTATCGTATTCAAAGGTCACGCGGCGGCTGTCAAAGTAATAACCTTCCACCCGTTTTTGCACCCGTTCGAACAGTTTGGTAATCATTTTACTTTGCACATCGTCCAAATTCAGGAAACGCATGGTGCCACCAATCACATCTTTCCCAAAGCGTTTCATGATTTCATCGTCACACGAAATGTAAAAAATCGAACTGCCAGGGTCGCCTTGTCGTCCCGCACGACCACGTAACTGGTTATCGATGCGGCGGCTGTCATGGCGTTCGGTGCCGATGATATGCAAACCACCGAGCGCGACCACTTTTTCGCGTTCAGCGTCGGTCTCTTGTTTGAACTGGGCTAAATAATCTTTGAATAATTGGCGGTGCGCCAAAATTTTTTCGTCGTTCGTTTCGAAGTAGGCGGTCGCGTCGTAAATTTCTTGTTCGGTCAAACCGTCTTTTTTCAGTTGGGTGGTGGCCATGTGTTCGGGGTTGCCGCCTAAATGGATATCCGTACCACGGCCAGCCATGTTGGTCGCAATCGTCACGCTGCCTAAACGTCCCGCACCCGCCACGATGTCGGCTTCTTTTTCGTGGTTTTTCGCGTTCAAAACCACGTGTGGAATTTTTTTTGTTTTCAGAAATTTGGCTATCTCTTCACTGTGTTCAATGGTGGTCGTTCCAATTAAGACGGGTTGTTGACGCTCATAGCGGTAGAGCACGTCTTCGTAAATCGCACCCAATTTGTTTTCCATATTTTGGAAAATTACGTCGGGGGCATCTTCCCGAGCGATGGGGCGGTTGGTGGGAATTGCTACGACGTCCACCCCGTAGATTTTTTTGAATTCGTCTTCTTCGGTTTTGGCGGTACCTGTCATCCCCGACAATTTGCGGTAAAGTTTGAACAAATTTTGAATCGTAATCGTGGCGACCGTTTTGTCTTCGTTTTTAATCGGTACACCTTCTTTGGCTTCGATGGCTTGGTGCAAACCGTCACTGTAACGGCGACCCACCATCGCGCGTCCCGTGTTTTGGTCAATGATGATGATTTCTTTTTTGGCGTTGATAATGTAATCGGTATTTAAGGCAAACAAGTGGTGTGCCTTCATCGCATTATTGATGAAGTGGTTCAATTCCATGTTTTCCGCATCACTGATGTTTTCAATGTTGAACGCCCGTTCGGCTTTGGTAAAGCCCGATTCGGTCAAACGCACCGCGCGTTCTTTCAAATCAATTTCGTAATCATCTTGGTTTAAGGTGCGGGTGAATTTGTCCGCCACTTTGTACAATTCGCTGTTGTCTTTGGTCGGCGCCGACATAATTAACGGTGTACGGCTTTCGTCGATTAAAATACTGTCGATTTCATCAATGATGGCGAAGTTCATGCCGCGCAAAACACGGTTCTCTTTTTTGTGGGCGACGTTATCACGTAAGTAATCAAAACCGACTTCGCTGCTGGTAACATAAGTGATGTCTTGTTGGTACGCAAATTGCTTTTTATCAGGAGTATCGTGCGACAAACTTAAACCCACGGTTAAACCCAAGAAGCGGTGGACTTTACCCATCCATTCGCTGTTACGTTTGGCCAAATATTCGTTAACTTCAACAATATGCACGCCTTTGCCCGTTAAGGCGTTCAAATAGGCGGGCATGGTCGAAACCAAAGTTTTCCCTTCGCCCGTTTTCATTTCGGCAATGCGCCCTTGGTGCAAAGCAATCCCACCCAAGATTTGGACATAATAGGCTTTTTGACCCAACACACGGTAAGCGGCTTCCCGCACGGTGGCAAAGGCTTCGGGCAAAATGTCATCTAAAGTTTCCCCTTGTGCCAAACGTTGTTTAAACTCAGCGGTTTTGGCCACCAAAGCATGGTCGTCCAGTGCGACATAATCGTCTTCCAAAGCCACGACTAAATCGGCAATACGTTGTAATTTGCGGACTGCACGCGTATTATCACTTGCAAATAAACCCATACCCCCATTATATACAAGATTTTATGACACCACAATCACAATCTTTGCGTTCATGTGCGGTGCGTGGAGAACAATTTGACAACGTTTGCGGAAATGCGACATGAATTGACAGCGCAAAAGTTTGGGTTTTTGTCATAATTTTGCGATGAAAAAATTTCTGCTGACGTCTTTGGCGGTGGCGATGGTGATTGTGCTCGATTATGCTGCGGTGGCCAATGTGATTCGTCCGTTTGCTTTTGCGTTTATGTTTGTGTTGGCGGTGACCCCTGTTGTGAAAGTGGTGCCCGTGATTGCTTTAATTTTAATTGAATTGTGGCGTTGTTCGGAACAACTGAATATGCTCAGTGTGTTATTCGGTTGCGGGATTTTTTTGCTGACGGCGTTGGTGATTCGTTTGATTAAAGGCAAAAAACGTTGGTACTTTCCCGTCTTATTGGCGGGTTTTGTGGTTTCGCAGGGCTTCAACGTGTACGTTGCGGTCGTACAACATACGCTGTTTGCCCAAACCATGATTGGCGTTTTGGTCGGCGGTATCTTTTTGCTGGCGTGTTATGTGACCGTGAAAGCAGTGGCGCAAAAAAAGTTCACTTTCCCGTGGACGATCGACCAGATCGTCAGTTTACTGTGCGTCGTGGTGGTGGCGGCGTTAGGACTGTGTGGCTTTGCGAATCCGTATTTTGATGTTTACCAATTTTGCAGTTTGTTCATCATTTTGTGGGGTGTTTATTATGTCAACCCCAAATCAACCGTGCTGTTGGCGGCGGCGTTAGGGTTAGGTAAAGCCTTCGCCACCACCAATTTGGTGTACGTCGCGATATTGGTGTTGTTAGCCATGGTGTGCATGGTGTTCAAAAGTAAACAACGCATTTACAGTATTGTCGCGTTGTTTTTCGGCGATTGGGTGATTGGTTTGTATTTTAACGGGTACGGCGCTTACGATTGGTGGAGTGTGTTGCCCATGGTCGCGTCGGTTGCGTTGTTTTTGTGCGTACCACGGGCGACCGTACGTTACTTTACGTTCGGCGCCGACGGTTTAGGTGGGTTCTTGGTTTCCAAAAACACGATTAACCGTAATACGGCGGGGATATCCACGCGGATGCGTTCTTTGGCCGCCGTCTTTAACGAAATGCAAAATACCTACCGCAATTTGACCCGTGCGTCCTTACCACCCCAACAAACCGCAGTTTTATTGTGTACCGAAATTACCGGGGCGGTTTGTGAAGGCTGTCCGCACCGTGGCACTTGTCGGAAAACCACGACCGCCAGTCAGGAGATAGAAACAGGCATCACGACTTTGGCGAAAGTGGGTTTGAAACACGGCCACGTAACTTTGTTGGATGTGCCCAATACGTTATCGGTGAAATGCACCCGCATCAACACCTTAATGTCAACCATGAATAAATTATTGGCGGTTAATCAAAATAAGGAACAAATAATTGCGGGGTTGGACAGTGGTAAAATTTTGATGGCCAATTTGTTGGCTGGCATTTCCCAATTATGCAGTAAATTTGCTAATGACGTTTGTCGCAGTGTGGTTTTCGACAATGAACGCGGCGAAATGGTGAAAGAAGAATTATTGTTCCGTAATATTTTCGCGGAAGACTGTTTGATTACCAAGACCACCCAAAATGAATACGTAGTCTCCGTGTTGGTACCACGTGGTGATGCTAAAAACCAACGCATTGAAAAAGTCGTCAGCCATGTTTGTGGTCACAAAATGATTGTGGACGAAGTGGTGGATGCGGACACCAAGGGCTATGCAATTGTGTCTGTGCGTTCCGCACCGAAGTATGCCGTGTTGTTTGGGATGGCAGGTGTCACCAAAGGGGTCAACCAAACCAGCGGTGACAATTTTTCGTTCTTGCGCGTCACGAACGAAAAAACGTTGATGGCTTTGTGTGACGGTATGGGGGCTGGCGAACGTGCCGCGCGTGCCAGCACTTTGGCGTTATCCTTGGTCGAAAATTTTTACAAAGCCGGTTTCCCTGACGAGATTATTATGTACTCGGTCAACCAATTGCTGACCTTTACGGGGCAAGATGTGTTTTCGGCGTTGGATATGTGTGTGTTCGATTTGGCTACGGGCGACACTGATTTTATTAAAGTGGGGGCGCCCGACGGATTTATCAAACGCGCACGCGAAGTCGAAGTGGTGGAAGCCGGGTCGTTGCCGTTGGGCATTTTGGATGACATTGAACCCAAAATTACCAAGGCCGTTTTGACGGCGGGCGATATGGTGGTTTTGGTGAGTGATGGCATCTTGGACGTTTTTGGCGGTGAACGGGTGGCTTTGGCGGGTTTTATCAATAACTTGGATGTCACCAACCCGCAACAGTTAGCCGACCAATTGGTAGCGGAGGTAACCACTTTGGCCGAGGGTTATCCTGCCGATGATTGTACGGTGACGGTAGCGCAATTGGTAAAAATGTAATTTGCGGAAAAGTCGGTTAATGCTATATTAAGGTATGCAGAACTTGTCGTGCATCGACGCGTTAATTAACTGTTTCACCAAGTTACCAGGCGTGGGGTACAAAACGGCCGAACGCTACGCGTACCGTGTGATTGAAATGTCGCGCGAAGATGCTGACCAATTCAGTGCAGCGCTGACCGCGGTCAAACGCCAAGTTAAATTTTGTCAGGTGTGTGGTAACTTTGCGGTGGAGGAACTTTGCGATATTTGTGCCAAACGCCACAGCGATACGGTTTGCGTGGTGGCCCACCCGAAAGACATCACAGTGATTGAACGTTGTCACGCGTTTAACGGAACTTATCATGTATTGCACGGGGTGTTATCGCCTTTGAACAAAAAAGGTCCCGAACAATTAAACTTGAAATCTTTGATGACGCGGTTGCAGGGTGGCGCAATTAAAGAAGTGATTATCGCGCTGTCGGCCGACGTGGAAGGGGAAGCCACGGCCAATTATTTGGCGGCGTTAATTAAACCGAGCGGAATCAAAGTTTCCCGTTTAGCCACAGGCATCGCCATGGGTGTGGCGTTAGAATATGCGGACGAAATGACCATTAGTATGGCTTTGCGCAACCGTACCGAGGTCAAGTAAGTGATGGTCATTGAGTCAAAATTTGTACCCCAGTTATACGCGTATGAAGACGAAGAAGCCAAACGCATCTTACGCAATTTGAAAAAAGTGGCAATCAAAAACGAATATCAATTGGTGGATTTGGGCGTGCGTGAATACGTTAGCGTCGCGAAACTCGACCAAAAAGCGTTCCGTTACATTGAAAAAAATGGCAAGTTATATTTACGGGAAAGTGTGCTTTCGGTGGGTGGCTTGGTGCAGGATAGTGTGTTAATTAACTTGGGCGATTTTACGTTGGGGGACGACGAAACGGGGGCAGAGTTAGAATACTTGGTGCGGGTCAAAGACGCCAAAGCCAAGCAGCGCGCGCGCCAATTACAAGAATGTGAACGCATTGCACAGGCGACCTTACAAAAAATCCAAAAGCAAGTCAAGAACGCGGAATTGTTGCAAAAATGGCAAGACGAATTGCAGGAATCTAAACGGTTTGTGCGCTTGGGAAAAGCCGATTACTATCAATCGCAGGTCGCGATTATTGCGAAGTTCGCCCAGCAAGATGAAACTCTGGCCAAGTTAATCGTGGAATACAACCAGAAAATGAACACGAAAAATGAGAAATGGCTGACCCAACCTTTGAAATTACCAACGGTGAAAAACGCGGCGGAACGCATTGGTACCGCACCGCGTTCCGCCGATATTGGGGAACTGGACCCTGCCAAGCGTGCCGCGTTTGAACAATATTATGCGGCGCGGGCACCGCAGATGTCTCCGTACTTGAACCCTGCTCAGGATGTTGCGCAGGAATTACCACCCGCACCGACCATTATTGATGACAAACAACAAGCGGTACAATCAACTAACACCGCCGCGGTTGCAACGGCAACCACCACGCAAAAAGCCAAAAACGTGCGTGTCACGACGGGTGTCAACCAATTAAAACAGGCGTTCCAAACTACGGCAAACCATGCGCAGTCCACGGTTACGACCAACAACGCCAGGGCAACCCACAAAGTCGCAACCTTGTTACAACCTGCCGAACGAAAAACGGTGACCAAACCAACAGCCGAAAATGCGCAGGTGTTTGACAACGGTAACGAAGTGTCGCGCTAAACTGATGAAACTGTGTAATTTTCGTCCGCTGTGTTGGTTAGCGCTGATCGTGATTTTGGCAATCGGGAGTGCCATGTTGTCCGCATGGGTGGCAGTTGTGGTGGGTTTTCTCGTGTTTGGTGTTTTGTTGTGGTCACGGTTACCGCGTCAATTCAAAATTGTGGCCATAGTCGTGTATGCCGCGGCAGTGATTAGTTACGCCTTAACGACCATTTTGGTCGCTAATCCGTATTACCGTACCTATGACCCCGAGGCGGGGTTGCGTGGGATTGTTTTACGTTATGTCCGTCGGTATTTGCCCATGTTTTTATCACAAGACAATGCCGATTTATTGTACGCGATGATGTTCGGCGACAAAAGTGTGCTAACGTGGGGCTTGCGTCAAGATTTCAGTGCGTCTGGTCTAGCCCATATGTTAGCCGTTTCGGGTTTGCACGTGACGTTGTTGGCGGGCGTTGTCGGAACTTTGTTACGATGGTGTCGGGTACCACGGCGCGCTCATTTGTGGGTGATGACACCAATTCTCATTTTTTACGCGTATTTATGCGGTTGGCAGTACGCCATTATGCGGGCGGTCATCATGTGTTTGGTTTATGCCATTGCTAAAAATCATTTGCACGTCGCCGACCCATTATCGGTTTTATCTTTGGCGGCGGTCATCATTTTAATGCTTTTCCCGTATGCACTGGTGTCGGTTTCGTTTTTGTTATCTTTTTCTTGTGTGCTGGGAATCAATCTGTGGTATCAATGCGTGTTACGGGTGACTACGTCCAAATTGGTCGCGCTGTATGTCGCGGTCACATTGGGGAGTTTCCCGTTCCTGGTTTATTTCTTCGGATCAGTACCCGTATTGGGCATTGTGGCCAATGTGATACTGGTCCCGTTGTTGGTCGCCTCATTTTATTTGGGGATGTTTGCGGTGAGTACGTTTGCGTGTGGGGCCGTTTTGTGGTTAGCGGAACCGATGCTCAATTTTGTCCGTTGGGTGACCAATGCCATGGGACAATTATCTTGGGCGACCTTGACGGTCAGTCACAATTTTGTGGCGATCCTGATTTATTTGTGTGCGTCGCTTGTGTTATCGCGGTTTGTCTTTTTGCGACCCAAAATCAAATATCCGTTGGTGGCGGTTTTGTTTGGTTGTTATTTGTTATTACTTGTGGTTTAATGGGGTAGTGGACTTTGCACAGTTAAAATCCAGTTTGAAAAGCCAAATTGAATCCGCGTACTTGTTATATGGGACGGATTATTTTTTGATTCATAAGGCGGTCAGTTTAATTCAAGCGGCATTGCCATCCGCCGAAATGACCAAATTTGCTGACGATGTGACGGGCGAAACGATTACGACCGCTTTGGCGACGACTTCGTTTTTTACCAACGCCCGTTTGGTGGTGGCAACGTTAGGGGAAAAAACCGCGCTAAGTGCCATCAACCAATACCTCAAAAATCCAGTGGCGGGCAATGTATTGGTGCTAATCAGTTACCGTGAAAAACCCGAAGCCAATTTGAAAGGTGCTACCGTGGTGAATTGTAACCCCATGCCCGCCACAATTTTGATACCGCTGATTGCCCGGCAAATTGCGCCGCACCAAATTACCCGTGACGCGGCCACTTATTTGGTGGAAGCCACGGGTGGTTATTACACTTTGATTGACAACGAATTGACCAAATTTTTGGCCTACTATGCCGATGTCCCCGTCTGGGATACCAAACATTTACAACCGTATTTGACCAAGACTTTGGATTACCAAATTTACGAATTGGGGGCAGCCATTTTGGCACACCAAGTGACCGCCGCCGCCAACATTTTCGCGTGGCTGCTCGGCAGTAACACCAACGAATATTTAATTTTTGGTGGGGTAGTCGCCCAAATGCGCCGTGCTTATTACGCGACCGCCAGTCACGAAGATATCAACGTCTTGGGCAAAAGATTGGGTTGTTCCCCGTACGCCATTAAATACAGCCGCCGCGATTACGGTGCGAACCCTTCCGTGGTTAAGGACTGTTATGCCCGCAGTTTGGAATTAGAGTACCAAATTAAAGCGGGGCAGACGACGGTGACGGCGGCTTTGGACGCCTTAATATATCGTTAGGTCGTAATGGGTAAGGGCAACCCACGATTGTGACCATGGTTGCGGGTTGGTTTTGGACATCACCCGTCCAAACAAAAGTTTGGTTATCCGTATCGTCATGGGGCGAAAGAATTTCCAACGTGTCACCAGGTTGGACTTTGTTTTTTAGCAGCATCGTGGTGGGAGTGGTAACCAAACCGATAAAATCATAGGTTTGTTCTTCACGGGCGGCGGGGTAATATTCGGTGGGTTCTTTTTCAAAAGTGAAACCCAACGTGTAGGGTCGGTGCGAAATTTTGTCCAATTCGTGCAGGTAGTCGCGTTGGACGCCGTCCAAGGCTTGACGGTAAGCGTGGGTCACCCCCGCCACGTAGTAGGCACTTTTAACGCGGCCTTCAATTTTGATACTGGTTACGCCCGCTGCGACCAATTCGTCCAAATGGTTAATCAGACACAAATCACGGCTGTTCAAAATGTAGGTGCCGTGTGCATCTTCTTCGATTGGCCAAAATTGGTCGGGGCGTTTGGCTTCCTGCAAGGCGTAATTGTAACGACACGCATGGGCGCAATCGCCACGGTTGCTGGCGCGGTTGGTCATGTAATTGGAAAGCAGACAGCGTCCGCTGTACGAAACGCACATGGCACCGTGTACGAAAACTTCAATTTCGGCTTGACCGCGCACTGCTTGGCAAATGGCTTTAATTTCGGCAAGGTTTAATTCGCGCGCCAAAACCAGTCGTTTGGCACCCAAACGGACGTATGCCAAAGCGGCGGATTGGTTGGTAATGTTGGCTTGGGTGGAAACATGGATGGGAATTTGGGTTTGATCACGGAAGATTTGCATCACGCCCAAGTCCGCAACAATCACGCCGTCGACCCGTAAGGCATCCAGCCGTTTTGCATAGTCCACCAATGCGGTAAAATCGGCGTTGCGGGCGAAAATGTTGACCGTAACGTAGACTTTTTTGTGGCGACGGTGGGCGATTTCCACGATTTGGCGCATTTCCTGGTCGGTAAAATTAATCGCACGGGCGCGCAGACTGAAATCTTTACCGCCCAAATAAATCGCGTCGGCGCCATAATCCATGGCAATCACGGCACGGGCTAAATCACCAGCCGGGGCTAATAATTCAATTTTGGGTGATGGGTGGTTCATTTGCTACCACATTTTAATGTGATTTAGTACGGACGGCAAATGGTTTATCGGATTGACGGTTGCGACTTGAGCCAGAAAATGGTATGCTGACCATGGTGAAAGTTACCGTCTACCAAGGGAAAAATTTTGTCTTAACCAATGAACACGTGTTGCGGCAAGCGGCGGCGCAACCCATTTTGCAAACGGTTTTAGTGTTGGTGCCTGACCGTTTCACTTTGCAAGCCGAACGCATACTGTTAAAACAACAGCCGCATTTATTGAATACACGGGTGATTACATTTTCCATGTTGTATCGTTTAGTTGCCGCGGAATTAAACCATGGTGAGACTCCCGCGGTCTTGGATAAAACCAGTGCGGTGATGCACTTGTGGACGGCCATTCGGCAGGTGCAAGGTGAATTGACTTGGTTCAAAACCAGTGCGGGGCATTATGACTTTGCCGAAAAGATGTTCAATACGATTAACCAGATGCGCAGTTCCTGTGTCAATTTTACCACTTTGGAAGCCCAAGCCCCATCCGCCGTGGCACGCAAAAAATACCATGACATTAACTTGATTTATCAAGCCTACCGTCAAATCATCGCCAATGTGACCGATACGTCGGGGATGTTAGAATATTTAAGCACGCACGTTGCCGCCAGTACCACCGTGCAAAATGCGGCCATCTTTGTCTGCGGTTTTGCCAGTTTGTCGCCCGCGCGTTTGCAGGTTCTTTCCGCGCTGTGTCATACGGCGCAGGCGGTGACGATTGCCGCCAGTGAGGGGGAATTCAGTCAACAGTTATCCCCGTATCCACATTACCAAATTCAAGCCTTGCCTTTTACGCCCCAACTTACTACTGTCCGTGCAGAAACCGAGCGCGGAGAAGCCACTGTCATTGTGGAACGCATTGTGGCATTGCTGGAGCAAGGGGTGCCTCCCGAAGCGATTGTGGTGCTGTTAACCGAGTTTGATACTTTGGCGCCCGTGTGGCAAGTGGTTGCCGATAAATATCAATTACCGATTAACTTGGATGTGGGCACCAAATTAAGTACGACCGCCGAGGCTAAGTATTTACGCGATTTGTTAGAATTGGCGGCAAACGACGATGCCGAAAATACAGTGGCGGTGTTGTTTAACCAATGCAGTGCGATTGACGATGAAACGGCGTTTGCGTTGGAAAACCGTATTTTGCAAGCCAATTTGCGGGCGAGTGCGGTACCCGAAATCAAAAAATTAGTGGCGACCAAGGACACGGTGGCATTATGTACCCAGTTAAAGTCTTTGACCACCAACGAAAAATTGCAAGCGATTTTCGACCAGATTGCTGCTGGTTACGGGACACAACCGTTCAATTTACGGGAACTGATTGCGCTGTTTTGGACATTGTGCAGTGCGACCAAAATTTCGCAAATTCCGCAATACATTGACCGTGTGCTGATTGCACCCGTCAACGAATGGGTGCCCAGTCGGGTGCAGTATTTGTTCATTGCGAACTGTACCGCGGAAAATTTTCCCCAAGGACAAGCCGACGATGACATTTTGCAGGAAGCCGATTTGGTCGGTACACAGATTACGCCGACGCCAGCCTTGCAACGTCTGCGCAATTACCGCCACGCCGAACTGCTGCAAACGGTGGCAACCGCACAAGTGACTTTGTCGGGGACGCGCGAAGATTTTCAGGTCGTGCCTTATACTCCGTATTATAGTTTCCGTTGGTACGATGACCAAACGCCGTTGACGGTGGGGTCAGCGTTATTTTTTCCGCAGCAGCATGTTAAGACAACTCTGTTGGAACGTTATTATACTTGTCCACGTTTGAACTTTATCCAAAACGGGTTAGGTCTGGCGCCGCGCCCGTTATACCGCTTGCAAGCCAACACCGTGGGGTCGGCAATTCACGCGGCGTTGCAAGATTATTTTACCAATCACAACATGGAAAAAGCGGTGGCGGTGGGGGTGTCCGCATTGGCGTATGATTATCCGCCGTTAACGAAAAATATTGCCAAGGAAATTCGCTTCATTTTACAACAACTGGCCAAAATCTTTGCCACGGGAAAGTTTCAGTACCAAACCGTCGTCGAAAAGGCGATTAAACGTCCGTTAGCCCATGGTTTAACTTTGGTGGGACGGGTTGACCGCGTTGATGTGGCAGATTTGGGTGATCACCGCCGTGCTATATGGGTCTTGGATTATAAAACGGGCAATGTCAGCGGCAGTATCCCGAAAAGCATTTATCTGGGCAACAAATTGCAGTTACCCGTTTACGCCAGTATCTTATCCGCCGAGATGGGGACCATTGCGGGGGCGGGCTACTTACCGTTAAGTAGTGGTTATGCGACCGACCAAAAGAAATTTTTGTTAAAAGGGTTTTTAGATCGGGATTACCAAGACTTGTTCCCGTCGGCAATTCTCAGCGAACGTGCCCGTTATTATGTGACGGCCGATGTGATTCACCACATTTGTCAGCACGCGAACCGTTTGGTCGATGCCGCGGTCGAAAAGTTAATGGCGGGTGATGTTGTTGCTCACGCGGTTGAAAAAGCGGTGTGCAAATACTGTCCCGTGCGGTTGTTATGTACGCGGGCGGAAACCGACTGCCGCGGCGAGGGGGTTGAAGTTTCTTTCAAAACTTTTGAGGAGGTTCCATCATGAGTCGACCAACCAAAGCACAACAAACGGTCATCGATTCGACGGCGAACCAAATTGCCATTTCGGCCAGCGCGGGTAGTGGTAAAACCACCACGATGATCAACCGTATCGCCCACATTTTGCAAATGAAAAGTTGTCGGGTGGACGAAATTTTGGTTTTGACCTTTACCGATGCTTCCGCGCAAGACATGCGCCAAAAATTAAAGAAGCAGTTGGGTGATGTATTATCGCCCGTTGAATTGCAAGCGGCAGCGATTGGCACCTTTCACAGTTTCTGTGCGAACTTAGTCCGGGCGTGGTTCTCGGTCGCGGAAGTCAGCCCCAGTTTCGCGGTCATGGATGCCATTGAAAGTGCCAAAATAAAAACGAACGTGTTCGAGCAAGTGGTCTTAAACCATTATCAGGACGTGGCAACCGCGGTGGATTTATTCGCAGTCAATCGTAACTTAGACGAATTGCGGGATGTGGTCTTCAAAATTCATGCGTTTTTGGCAACCCGTCGTGACCGTGAGGCTTGGTTAAAGGAGACCGCTTTGGCGGCCTATGAACCCGACGTTGATCGTAACGCGGCGGTGTGTGCTTTGATGGAATTTTACCGACAAACCGCGACCAAGTACCGTGCATTGTTCATTGGGTTGGGACACACTTCGCCCCAAATCGACCGGGTGGTGGGGCTGGCCAACCAGATTATCCATGCCAAAACTTATGCCGACTTTCAAAGATTAGATTTAAGTTTACCGACCTTAAAACGTGAACCAGATTTTGTGCTGTATGAAGATTTTAAGACTTTGCGTGCGGATTTCCGTGAAAAAGTTTGTAAGCCGATTACGGAGCAATTCAAATTCCCCGTCAGCCAAATTCAAGTGGACATTGCCGCCGACCGTCACATCGTGGCACAATTATTGCAATTAGTGCAAATTTTTGATACCGCATACAGCACGAAAAAAGCCGAATACAAAAAATTGGATTTTGACGATTTGGAAAAATACGCCTTAAAAGTGTTATCCCACCCCGCGGCGGTAGCGGCCATTCGCGCGCAGTACCGCTACATTTTTGTGGACGAAGGGCAGGACACGAACCCCGTGCAATTTGCGATGATTGACATCTTGCGTGGTGATGATAAGTTTTTCTGCATTGTGGGGGATACCAAACAAAGCATTTATGGTTTCCGCGACTGTGAACCCGAATTGTTTGACGCCATGACAACCGCCCGCTTAATTCAATCGTTGCGCCTGAACCAAAATTTCCGCAGTGTGGACCCCATTTTGCATTTTGTGAACCAGGTGATGCAACCATTGCTGGCTGATTATGCCACTGCACACCAATTTGTGTTGACCAGCCAACCCGATTTAGCCGCACTGCAACAGGTCGTTAAAATTGAAACAGCACAGGATTTGCCGTCCCAAATGGAACTGGTTTACCAACGGATTGTGCAATCCCAACGTCCCTTTGCTGAGATTGCGGTTTTGTCGGAGACAGGGACACATTTCGAGCGGTTACAGAAATATTTGGCGGCACGGAATATTCCCAGTGTGATTGACCGCAAGACGAACGCTTTGGAAGAACCAGAGATTGTTTTGCTAAATCATTGCTTGTTTGCTGCAATGAATCCTACCAACGAATTGTCGCGTTACATCGTGTTGCAAAATCTATTTGATTGCTCCAATGATGATTTAGCGCGCATCCGTTTGGGCAAAATTGACGCAACCTTAGCCCGCAAAGTGGCAAAATGTGATCAAGTTTTGGCGCATTACCGCCAATTAGGACGCACCCAAGCCACTGAAGAAGTTTTGACACAAGTAGCAACCGAATTCGGGATGTTGGAAATCCCCGTGGTGAACGCGTATTTGGGGTCGATTCGTGGGGTCAATGATTTTGACACGGTGGCACGTTACCTTTATTTGATTGAACATCAATTAGTGACGATTGAAATCAACGTGGGCGCGCACACGACCAATGCGGTCAAGTTAATGACAATTCATCATGCCAAAGGTTTGGAATTCCCGTGCGTCATCTTATTTCACATGGGGGCGCTGTGGTCGCAACATCACGACAGCGGTAAAATCGCGTTAGACAAAAATCTCGGGATTTGTGTGGCTTCGGTGGATACCGAAAATTATGTTCACAAAAGTCCCGTGCTACGGTTAGGAATTTTGAAACACCAGCAAGCCCGTTTGTTGGCGGAAAAGAAACGCTTGTTGTACGTGGCGTTGACCCGTGCTAAAGAAGAACTGTACATCGTTGGTACTTGGCAACGCAATCCCTACTTAATTCAACCCAATTCGATGTTGGATTTGATTAACCCGTTGGGCGTGGTGGCACGTGGCACGGTCGCGCCTTCGGCGGTTATTGACACAACCACCATGGCAACCGTACCGCAGCCGAAGGTTTGTCAGGCGGTGGGGCATCCCGAGATTTTGGTCAAACAAAGTGTCACGGCGTTGGCAACGGCGGAACCGTTCCAAGATTATGTTGCGCCCGTTAAATACAGCGACGCAGGCGGCAAAGCCTTTGGTACGGCTTATCACCGCCAAATCCAATACGGAATGTTACCCCCTGCGGTGCAAAACTTGGTTGACGGGTATACGGTTTACCGCGAATTGCCATTTTTGTACTTACAAGACCAAACCATTGTGCAAGGTATCATGGACTTGTTGGCGGTCAAGGGGACGGAAGCCATCATTGTGGATTATAAAACGACGCGCTTGCCACGCGCCAACTTAGTGGCAAAATACCGCGAACAGTTACGTTTGTACGCGCAAGCCATTCCACAATACCAGGTACGCACTTACATTTATTCTACTGTACACGCCGCGTTAATTGAGGTATCCTTTTAATATGGTTAAACAACGGCGTCGGATTTCCAACAAAGCGATTGTCATCATGAAAATTATTTCGGCGTTGGGTTTGATGTTTGCGTGTTGTTTGTATGTCTTCATGAATTTTGACACGTTCAAAGATGATTTAGGCTTGAACAGCGCCAAGCCCCTGGGGTCGGCGGCCAATCCGTGGTATCATGTGGCGTTTCCCGTTTTGTTTATTTTAGGTTTTTGTTTTGTGATTTATTACGTTGGTAATATGATTATCCGCGTCGAAGCCAAACAAATGTGGAAAGCCGATCGGATGTTTTTGGTTTATCAAATCGTTTTTACGGGCTTGTTGTTGATTACCATTTGGCGTTGGTTTTTGGTCGATTTATCCAACGCTTGGTTACCTAGTGTCATGATGATTGTCTCGGGGGCTTTGAATTTATGTACCCCCAAAATTGTTGATAACAACAACCGAGATTTTTAATCTTGTGGGATTGATGACCTTTGGTTAGTCATAATCATCTTGGTTTTTCAACAATTCATTCATGGTGGCACTGTCGTTAACGGTGGTATTGCCACGTAAATCGCGGTAATGGTACAGGTCATGCAAAATGGTTAAATCAGGTTCACCGTTGAAGTAAATAGCGGTGCAATGCGCCAAAGACACTGCGTCCAACATTTCCCGTACTTTGGTACCTTGGTAAGTCACGGTTTCGGATTCAAGACTGTCTGAGCCAGCCGATGGTTTGAATTTTTGCGCCGTGATTTGTATTTCGTCGCCTGTACGTTCGATGGTCATAGCCGTGATGACCGTGGTAGAACGGACTTGTAAATCGTGTCCGATCGTATTGGGCAAAAGGATTAATACTAACGCCAACAATAAAATAAAAAACTTTTTGCCCCACAAATAATGCAACGTGTGTTTTATCATTGGCGGTTTAACCCCCGTTTAATTAAAGTGACGACGGCCACCAATTGGACCCCGAAACGCAAGACTAACGCCGCCATCATGGCTATGGCAATCACCCAATCCAAACTGCCCGTATTGGTAATGAATTGGGCAGCGGTGGTCATGTCAATTAACCCCATTGTTTGGTGTTGGCTTAAAGTCCCGAACAACAACACAAACAAGACCATGAAAGCCACGTAACCAATTCCGCACAACAGCGCCGTTAAATTCAAACGGCATAAATCGCGGTTGGTTTTGCGTGTTTCGGAGCCGAACGCCAACACAAAAGCCGCCGTTTCAAAAAAGCACAAGTGCATGGTGGTGGCGGGCACAATTTGCCCAGCGTTACCGCGCACTAAGTCGTGCCAATCCACTTGGATATTGTACAGGGTTGGCACAATGGCGAGAATTAAACCAAACGCGAACAAGAGCCAGAGAATTTCGCCTGCCCGAAAAACGGCACGTGGTTGACGGGTTAAAAAGAAGCACCCCAACGCCACCATAGTAATCACAAACACGGTGATACCTAAATTCGTAAAGAAATCGGTGTAGGATAATTGATAAACTTGGAGGGCAGTAATCGCGATTTCCCCGACCACCACGGGGAGCAGTACCCAACAAACAGCGCGGAAAAATTTGTTTTGGTTGTCGGTAAATTTTAAGATTATGCTGGCGATTGCCACCAAAACTAATTCAAAAATCACGCCAAGCAGCGCGGAAACCCACGCCCAATTGCCTGTGGCACTGGCCAGTCCTGATGGTAAAGTCAGGAGTTTGATACTGGTGCTGTACAAAAAGTAGCCAAAACACAATTGACGGAGACTGATGGCTTGGTGGTGTCGGTTATTCATGGCTATCCTCCATGGGGCGTTGACGAATAGGGTTGCGGTTGGGAATACTGCGCGGGCGTTCAATCATTTCGGGGAAGGGAACTTTTTGCAACGCATCTTTTTGGTCATCGGGGATGTACGGAGTAAATGGTGCTAAATAGGGTGAACCGTAGTGATCAATGCCTGCGGTGTAAACCAACAAGACGACGAAAGCCGCTACCAAACCGTACAAGCCTAAGAAACCACCAATTAAACAAAAAATGAAACGCAGGACACTGATTTGGGCCAACATATTCGGCATGATGTAGGAAGTGATACCCGAAATGGCCACGACCAAAACCGTGGGGGCGGAAAGCAATCCTACCGAAGCCGCCACTTCACCCACCACAAACACCGCAATGATACTGGTCGCTGAACCGAGATGTTTAGGCATGATTAACGTCGCTTCGTAAATGATTTCGAAAAGCAGAAGGACGATAATCATTTCGATAATCGGTGGAAATAAATCGTTTTCGGTGGAGTTCGCAATCGTGGCTAAAGTGTTCAACGGGATAATTGACAAATGGTATAAACTGACCGCTAAGAAAAAACCAGGCAGCAAGACCGCAATCAACCCACCCAACAGGCGGATGGTGCGTTTCATTGTGACGCCTGCATTACCGCTGTAATAATCATTGCTGTTTTGGATGTTTTCCAAAAACAAATGCGGAATGGTCAACACGACGGGGCTGCCGTCCACAAAAATGGCCACGCGCCCTTCCAGCAGTCGGGATGCTACGATATCGGGTTTTTCTTCGGAAGCGGCGGCTTTGTACAAGGCAATGCGGTCAGGATTCAAACATTCACTGATGTAGGAAGAATCGATAATCCCGTCGCAATCAATTTTTTTTAAGCGCGCTAAAACGGATTGCACCACGGCCGGCGTCGCAATGCTGTCAATGTAAGCCAGTTGCACTTTGGTTTGGGTGTATTTGCCAATCGTTAAAGTTACAAATTGCAAATCCTGGTTTTTAATGCGTTTGGTGATTAAAGCCACATTGGTATCAATATTTTCCACAAAACCTTCGCGTGGACCCAAGAGCACTTGACCAGTGGGTGGTTCAGTTAAACCACGTTGTGGTGGTTGCTGCGGTTGGTTTGGTGCTGCCATACGGATATTATTTGCATTTTCACAAAAAAAATTATATATTGCATCATGCATTGGAGTTATGAATTAGCCGCCGCAATATTGCAAAAATATCCTGACCGTGAAGAATACGTGGTTGCCAGTGGTATTTCCCCGTCGGGCAGTGTGCACATCGGTAACTACCGTGAATTTGTGACACAGTATTACGTGGCGAAGGCTTTGCAAAGTATGGGCAAAAAAGTGCGTGAAATTTTTTCTTGGGACGAATTTGACCGTTTTCGTAAAGTACCCAAAAATTTCCCTGTCGCTTACGCGGTGCACGTGGGAAAACCCTATGTCGATATTCCGTCGCCGTTTAGTGCGGGCGAAAGCAGTGCTAAATATTTTGAACGGGAATTTGAAGGTGCCTTGCAAAAATTGGGCATGAACGAAATTCCCGTGCAGATGATTTACCAAGCCGACGAATACCGTAGCGGTCGTTACGGGGTGGCGATTGCCGAAGCCATAAAAAAACGTCAACAAATTTATGACATTATCATGTCGTTCAAAACTCAGGACGGGGACGAAGGCGACCGCGCAAATTATTATCCGATTACGATTTATTGTCCTATTTGTGGCAAAGACGATACCCAGGTTTTAAGTTTTGATGCCAAGACCGATGTGCTGACTTACCAATGTCGTTGCGGACACCAACACAGCGTGGACGTTAAAACCGCTAATAACATCAAATTGGTTTGGAAAGTGGACTGGCCGATGCGTTGGAAAGCCGAAAACGTCTGCTTTGAAGCCGCGGGGATTGACCACCACAGTGAGGGGGGCAGTTATGACGTCAGTTCACGCATCGCCCGTGAAATTTGGGGCATTGAACCGCCCGTGTCGACTTGCTATGCGTGGGTCGGCATTCGCGGTGTCGGTAATATGCACAGTAGTACGGGCATCAACATTACACCGAACCAGTTATTGCAAGTTTATGAACCCGAAATTCTGCGTTACTTGTACGCGAAGTATCCTGTGGGTGACGCTTTCGATTTTGGTTACGATGATACGATTATTCGCCACTACATGGAATTTGACCGCAATTTAGAAAAGTATTTGGCGCACGACCCCAGTTTGCCTGAATACGACAAAGTTGTTTACGATTTGTGTTTATTCCCCAAAAGTCAGGGTAACCGTGTCAGTTTCAGTACTTTGGCGACCGTGGCACCGTTGACCGGTTTCAACCAAGCCTTAACTCTCAAAATGTTAAAGCAGGCTGGCATTACCGCACTGGGCAATTTTGAATCCCGTTTCGCAAAAGTCAAATATTGGCTGGAAAATTATCAACCCGACCGTATTTACCATTTGTTACCCACGTTTAACCAAGCGTACTACCATACTTTAGATGACACCCAAAAGGCCGTCTTGCAACAGTTAGCGGCATTTTTAACCACACCCCACACGGAAAGCGAAATCCAAACTTACTTGTACCAAATCATCAATGATCCCAATTTGTCCAAAAAAGAAAACCAACAGCGACAACAAGTTTATTTCAAAATCTTTTACAATATGCTGTTTGGGCGCGATGCTGGCCCGCGTTTGTACTTATATTTAGCCGTGGCAAATCCGCAAGATTACTTGAAACTCTTGCAAGAAAAATAATTATTGATTATAATAAAGTATTATGAACAATAAAGAAGTGCGCAAATATGATTTAGTGGTACAAATCGGTAACCAAGGTGGTGCGTTGGCAATTAAAGAATTGGCCACCATTGATTTTAATTTGGCGGTCGATATGTGGGAATACAAATTACTGAAAGATATCAATGCGTTTGCGGGGGATGATATTTTTGAAATTTTGGAAAACGTTTCCGAAAGTAAATTGCGCGCGGCGGTGTTGGGTAATTCCGCTTTATTAAAATTGATTTATGGTGCCAGCGAAGACAGTTGCAGTGGTGCCAATTTACAATTCTTGGCGTCTTTGATTGTGGCATCCAAAATTAACGAAGCCGAAGAAATTTTGAAAATGGTGAAAAATAATGGGACGGGTGATTTTACCGAACGGATGCGTGCCGTTGTCGATGCGGTTTTTGCGTTATCCATGGGCAAGACTGGCACGAAGAAAGCCACATTGAACCACAAACAAACCATTTTGTTGTTTGACTTTGTGTCGAAAATGAAAACGGGCACAACGAAAAATTTGTTAACGCAACGCTTAAAAGAATTGTAATTAACCTTGCTTCCGTAAATGAATTAGCAAGACCGTGATGTCGGCGGGGGTGACGCCCGAAATGCGGGTGGCTTGACCGACACTCAGCGGTTTAATTTGGTTTAACTTGATTTGGGCTTCGCGGCGCAAACCCGTGACTGTCTCGTAATCCAGTTCGGGGGAAAGCAGCGTGGCTTCTTGGCGTTTGATTTCCGCAATTGCGGATTGTTCGCGGGCAATGTAACCCGCGTATTTAATTTCGGTGGTAATTTGTTCCAATAAAGCAGCAGGTTGGTCGGTGATAAATTCACCGAGCGTATGACCTTGTTTGGCCACTTCTTGGCGCATTTTGGGCGTCACCATTTGGCGAATTTCCGCTAAGTGTTTTTGCTTGGTGGTAAAGACCTGATAACGGTGGTCGTCAACCAAACCGATTGCACGGCCGATGGGGGTCAAACGTTCATCGGCATTGTCTTGGCGTAAAGACAAGCGGTATTCCGCGCGGGCGGTAAACATCCGATAAGGTTCCAAAGTGCCTTCCGTGGTCAAGTCGTCAATTAACACACCAATGTAGGAATTGGTGCGCGATAAGATCAAAGGGCTTTGTGCGTTGATTTCCCGTACCGCGTTGATACCCGCCACTAAACCTTGCGCGGCGGCTTCTTCGTAGCCACTGGTACCATTGATTTGTCCCGCACAATAAAGGCCACGGTACCGTTTATGTCGCAATGTCGGTAACAATTCTAACGGGTCAATGCAAGTATACTCAATCGCATAACCCGCCCGGACAATCGACACGTGTTCCAGACCTTTAATGCTGTGAATGAATTGGTCTTGCACGGCGGCCGGTAAAGAACTGGATAAACCTTGTAAATAAATTTCGCGGCTGGACAGACTTTCGCGTTCCAAAAAAGTTTGGTGGCGTGTGCGGTCGGCGAAACGGGTCACTTTGTCTTCGATACTGGGGCAGTAGCGGGGGCCAACGCCCACAATTAAACCGCTGTACATGGCGGATTCTTGGATGTGGTCGCGAATAATTTGATGGGTAGTTTCGTTGGTATAGGTCAAATAGCACGGGCAAACATTTTTAATGGGTTGGGTTGCCAAAAAAGAAAAGGCGCGAATGTTGTCATCGCCGTTTTGAATTTCCGTTTGGTCGTAATCAATGGTATCCATGTCGACGCGGGCGGGGGTGCCAGTTTTGAAGCGGCGGATGGTAATCCCCATAGCGGTCAATGATTGTTCCAAGGTGGTGGCGTTCGGCAAACCAGCGGGACCTTCGTGTTTCACTTGGTTCCCCACAAAAGTATCGCTGTTCAAATAGGTGCCCGTCGCCACAATCACCGCACGGCAGGTCACAGGAGTGCCGTGCAAAATTACGCCCGTAATCTGTTGGTCTCGCCAGGTGATGGCGGTAACTTCGCCAATCGCCAACGTTAAATGGGGGGTGTGTTTTAACAAATCTAACATGGCTGTGTGGTAACGGACTTTGTCAATTTGGGCGCGGAGACTGCGCACCGCGGGGCCTTTGGCGGCGTTTAACATCCGAATTTGGATGGCGGTTTGGTCCGCCAAAAGTCCCATAATCCCGCCCAGCGCATCAATTTCGCAAACTAAATGTCCCTTAGCGGTGCCGCCAATCGACGGGTTGCAGGGTAACATTCCAATACTGCGTTCGTCCAATGTGGTCAGCAAAACGCGCTGACCCAATTTGGCGGCGGCTACCGCGGCCTCACAACCAGCGTGCCCAGCCCCAATCACTACGATGTCATAATCGTTGGTCATGCTGTCCTCCTATTTCCCCAAACAAAATTTGGCGAAAATTTCATCCAAAGTCCGTTCGTCAACGTTGGTCCCCGTAATTTTGCCAATGTAACTTAACGCCAAAGTAATGTTGGCGGCAATTTGATCCAAAGGGGCTTGGGTGTCAATTGTTGTGAGTAATCGGTATGCTTGCGTCAACAGGTTGGCTTGGCGTTCGTTTGTTACACAAACCAAGTTGCTGATGGGCGTGGTACGGGTGGCCAGTTCCACGATTTTGGGTAAAATCAACGCCACATTTTTACCAGTTTTCGCGGAAACCGCGATGCCGTCCGTGGGTATGTCAGAACAAAGGTCACATTTGTTATAAACAATGATGTGTTTTTTGTCACGCGGGAAATCGACCATGACACGGGTAGTAGCGTCGACCACGACCAACAAGATATCTGCTTCTTGTAAGATGGCTTTGGCACGGGCAATGCCTTGCTGTTCAATGACTGATGTGGCGGTGTCGTGAATACCCGCCGTATCGATGAAATTGATTTTGATGCCTTGGTAGGTAATTTTTTCCGTAATCGCGTCGGTCGTGGTGCCTGCAATGTCGGTTACAATGCTGCGGTTGTTACCAATTAACGCGTTGAACAGGCTGCTTTTCCCCGCGTTGGGACAACCAATTAAACAAACGTTAATCCCGTTTTTAATGATTTGCCCGTGGTCGGCCGTCGCCAGCAGTTGGGCAATGGTGTCTTTCGCACGGTTGATTGGTGCCATGGGAACATCTGGTGATACCAAATCTTCGGGATAATCCAAGTAAGCGTCAATTTGGGCGCGCGCATCAATTAGATCGTTTTCCACCGTGGACATTAAAGTCTGCAATTCACCTGCCATGAGGCGCGCGGCATTTTGCAATTCGGCATCGGATTCGGCATGAATTAAGTCCAAAGTGCTTTCGGCTTGACTTAACGTCATTTTATTGTTTAACACGGCCAGGCGGGTGAATTCGCCTGGTTCCGCGGGGGTTGCCCCGTGTTGAACCGCGGTCTGCATGATCCGGTTGATTAAATGCCACCCGCCGTGGGCTTGAATTTCGACGACATCTTCGCCCGTAAAACTGTGTGGGGCAGGGAAATAAAGGGCAATGACCGTGTCGGTAAAATTTTTACCGCGGAGTAGCCCTAACGTCGCGTGGCGCGGTTGCAACGGGCGATCAAACATTTGGGCAGTAATCGACAGCGCGTTTGCCCCCGAAAGCCGCACAATACCCACTCCGCCAAAGCCAACTGGTGTCGCAATCCCAACAATGGTTTTCATGATTGATCAATCATAGCATTAAATTCCAAAATATCAAAGGGGATACTTTCGATAAAGTCGCGTTGTTTTAATTTCAAAAGGTTAAAAGCCAAAAAATTATCAATTTGGGATTGGGTAATTATGGGCGTCGGAATTTTCAGTGCGGCGGCGATTTGCGTGACGCCATCGTAAAAATGGTCGGGGTCAAGCGGCACCACGACACTGCGTTTGACTTTATGGTCAATGATAATTTTGGCCCAGACATTAATCATTTGGTTTCATTATAATCCTTTCAGTGGGGTTCGGCAAGGCATTGCGACGGGAAAAAATAATTTGCGCAAACGGGGTGTTACAGGTATCATATACGTATGGGGAAAATTTCTTTATTGTTGCCAGTCTATAATGAACAAGTTATTTTGCGCGATGTGTTGGCGAAATACATTGCCGATTTAGAAAATTTGCGTTTGAAAATGCAATACCAATGGGAAATTATTGCGGTCGATGATTGCAGTGATGATGAGTCGCGGTTGATTATGTTAGATTTTGCCCGCCGTCATCATAATTTCCGCATTGTCACGTTGGCACAGCGTTCGGGCAAACATACGGCGGTCACCGCGGGGTTAAGTGTGGCGTCGGGTGATTTAGTTTTGATTGCCGAAATCAGTTTGCAAAACCCTATGGGCTTGTTGGAAAACATGGTTAAAGAACATTTGGCCAGTGGTGCACAGATTATTTATGGCTACCGCCAGTTTAATGGTTGGCGCCGCCGTAAAGCCTTAATCACCGACCGTTTAACCCGTTTGGCGTGTAAATTGTTTGTCTTGGACGGTTATTTTACGGGGATTGTGAACGCCGAATTGTACACCGCCGATGTGGCTGCGGTGTTACGTGACAATCCGTCCAAAACGAAATATATGCGTTCGATGAATAACTGGGTTGGTTGGAAAACGCAAGAATATTGGTACGCCAGTGAATATACTGACACCGAAGCCAAAATTAAAATGGAACAATTACGCGCCCGTACCCACCGACATACCCGTTTCAAAAAGAGTGGTCATGTTGCGCCTGTCAACATTTGGTGGGGCATTTTGTATTTGGTGGTTGCGGCGGCGGCTTTTATCTTGGGCGGCACTTTGCTGACGGTGGCACACCCAGGTGTGATTGGCACGATATTTACGGTGGGTTCCGCGGGGATTGTGTTAGCCTTGTTGTCCTTTTTGCGCGCTTTGTTATTGGAACACATTGGCAAAATCAGTTACCGCGCGGGCGAAGTGGTTTATGAGATTAAATCAATCATCAATCGTTAATCATTTAGAAAGGAGAAAATTAAAATGAGAATTGGCATCAATGGTTTTGGACGGATTGGGCGTTTAATGTTGCGCAACACCTTACAACGCAAGGATGCGACCGTGGTCGCGGTGAACGACCCGTTCGTCACTTTGGATTATGCCGCGTATTTGCTGACTTATGATACCGTACACGGCCAATTAAATGCCGACATCAAAGTTGACGACGCGCAAAAGGCTTTAATCATTAACGGGCAGACCGTTAAATTTTATACTGAAAAAGAACCCATCAATATTCCGTGGGGTAAAAATCGGGTGGATGTGGTGATAGAAGCCACGGGGGTTTTTTTAACCAGTGAAAAATGCCAAGCCCACTTGGACGCTGGCGCTGGGAAAGTCATTATCACCGCACCCGCGAAAGACCAAGTTACCCCGACTTATGTGATGGGGGTTAACGAAAAAACTTACCAACCAACCCAGCGTATCATTTCCAACGCTTCGTGTACCACCAATTGCCTGGCACCGTTGTGTAAAGTGATTCACGGCCGTTTTGGTATTGAAAACGGTTTGATGACCACAGTGCACGCGGTGACCGCGACCCAAAATACCGTGGACGGCGCCAGCGCGAAAAATTGGCGTTTGGGACGTGCGGCGTATCACAACATGATTCCGTCAACCACGGGAGCCGCCAAAGCGGTGGGGTTGGTCATCCCCGACTTAGCAGGTAAATTAACGGGAACCAGTTTGCGCGTGCCAGTGGATAATGTTTCCGTGGTGGATTTGACCTGCACTTTGCAAAAAGCGGCTTCGCAAGCGGAAATCTGTGCCGCCTTAAAAGATGCCAGCGAACACGAATTGAAAGGCATCTTGCAATACACCGAAGTACCCGTAGTTTCCAGTGACATTATTGGCAATCCGCACACCGCGGTCTTTGATGCCAAAGCCAGTGTTTTTTTAAACGACCATTTCGTGAAATTGTTGGCATGGTACGACAACGAATGGGGCTACAGCGTAAAAACCGTCGACTTGGCGGTGCATATTGGCAAATAATTGACTGTCGATAAAAATCAAAGTACACTTTGCTGTGAACAAACAAATGAAGTTTTTTCGCAAAACTGCGATGATTTCACTGATATTGGGTATGGGATTTTTATTACTCTGTGTCGTTGCGTCAAGTGCATCGGATGGTTCTGATTTAGTTGCAATGATTCAGTTATTCAGTTTGATTTTCGGGTTGGTTTTAATTACTTTATCGGTTGAGTCTTGGAAAAAATATCGTCAAGCATGGAAACAAAACGGGAAAGCAATTTCAGATGAACGCCACGTTGCTAAAAAATTTCCTAAATGGGTACAACGGTTTGAACACCTGACTAAAACCGCCGCTAAACTTGTACGGTCCAATGAAAATAGGCAAATATTTTCTAAATTTGGTGGTTTGCCTCAGGTGCCTGCTGATTTCAAATGGCCAACTTGTAACAACGAACCAGTTCCGTTTTTGTTACAACTTGATTTTGCGGAAATCAATGTCAATGGGCAGTTAAAAAATTTCCCCACATCGGGATTGTTGTATGTATTTGTTGAAGAAGATGCTACCGAAGATTATCATAACCTGAAAATTTTATTTTTTGAACCAACAGAAAATCTAGCATTGGCGCATCAACCGCAGAATTTATCTACCATTTTCCGAGAAATTTATGTTGCTCCTGAACTGATTAAAACCTATCCTGCTGTTGAGGATTGTGCCGAAGCCACCCAAATTTGTGATACTGAATCAGACAAAAATCTGCATCGTGCTTATGATGTGTTGTGTTGGAAAAACATGGACAGTCATTTGGTCGGTGGTTGGGCAAGTTATGTTCAAGAGGGTTGGTTTATGCGGGAGCAAGACAATCCCAGTGACTGGGTGTTACTGTGTCAAATTGCTAGTGAATGTTCAACCAATGGGGAAGGTGACTTCATGTGGGGGGATGCGGGAACAATTTACATTTATATCCGTGAAAAAGACCTCATAGCGCGCAATTTTGACAACGTTAAGTTAGATATGCAATGCGGTTAAAATAATTTTTAATCGTTGTCTTCGGGTGGCACGCCGTAAAGGTATTGTAACGGGTTGCGGGACAATTCGACAATCGCATCGAAGTCGTCGTCGGGGGCGGCTTTGTTGTTGTGGTAAGCGCCGCAGGTGTCGCAATGGTAATTGATAATGGTACCCTTTTTGCTGTTTTGCGTGATGCCGATTGGTACCAACAAACCGTGGCACTCGTTGGCGCGGTCGCCAGGGTTAATGTCCACATGCAACGAATACAGGCAAGCCGTGCAATGGTCGCGCGACGACGAAAGCAAGGGCGGAATGTAACGCCCACAATGCTGGCAAGTAAAACCAGCATCGTTTTTGGTAAAACGTTTATGCATGAGTGGGGTCTTGTGGGTGTGACGGAGTTTTTTGGTCGTTTCCATTAGCGGTTTCCTTTGGTTTGGTCGTCTTTTTCGTGGTCGTGGTTTGCTTTGGAGCGGTCGGTTTTTTCGTCGCGGGAGTGGTGGACTTGTCCGCTGTGGCAACCGTTGGTTGGGGTGTTTCGACAACGACCAGGGTGGGATATTTTTCCAACGATTCAAAATCGATGGTCGGGATGGGTGGAATTTTGCCCGTTTGACGGACGTATTGACGCGCTAGTTCGCAATTTTGACGTAATTTGACCACGTGTTCTTCGGTCACCAATTTTTCTTGTAAATGCAAATTAGCAATGTCCAGCGCACGGGTCAGCAATGGTTCAATTTGTTTTAACAAATCGTTAATTCGTTCATCGTTGGCAATTTGTGCTTCTTTTTCGCGGCGCTTTTCCATGGCCTGGGTGATTTCCGTTACCGATTTGCCCGCCATGATGAGGTTAATGTCGTCGCCGAAAATGGTTTCGTTCGCCAACAGCAATTCCGCCATGACTTTCACTTTGGACGCATTGTCGTGCAAGATTTTTTGGCAACGGGTCATCGCGTCGGTGATCAGTTCTTTAATTTCGGCGTCGATGGCGGCTTGCACCGATTCACTGAGATTCTTTTGGTTGTATATACGTAAAGCCACTTCGCTTTCTTTGCCGTAATACAGGGGACCCAGTTTGCTGCTCATTCCCCATTTGGTGACCATGTTTTCGGCCAGTTCGGTGGCGACCTTAATGTCGTTGGAAGCGCCTGTGCAAATGTCACCGATGAAAATTTGTTCGGCGGTACGGCCACCCAATAACATGGCTAAGCGATTTTTTAACATGGTTAAACTTTGGTGGTTGTGTTCTTCGTTTTGGTTGTTGGTTAAAGTGTAACCTGCCGCCATACCGCGGGGGATGATGGAAACCTCTTGCACGGTTTGTTCGGGCATTAAGACTTTGGAAATAATCGCATGACCCGATTCATGGTATGCCGTGATGCGTTTGTCTTCTTCCGTGATGATACGTGATTTCTTTTGGGGACCAATCAAGACTTTGTTGATGCCTTCGGTAATGTCTTGCATCGTGATTTTGTGGCGGTTATCTTTGGCGGCGATAATTGCACTTTCGTTGAGTAAGTTTTCCAAATCGGCACCCGTAAAACCGCTGGTAATTTGTGCCACCCGTTTCAAATCCACGTCACCCAAAGGTTTGTTTTTCACGTGGACCTTTAAGATTTTTTCCCGACCTTCCACGTCTGGCATTTGCACAATGATTTGACGGTCAAAACGTCCGGGACGCAAAATGGCGGGGTCAAGCACGTCGGGGCGGTTGGTGGCCGCCAACACAATTACGCCTTCGGATTTTGAAAAGCCATCCATTTGCACCAACAATTGGTTCAAAGTTTGTTCGTTTTCTTCGGCCACACCCGAAGCACCCACGCCACGCATCCGCGCAATTGAATCTAATTCATCCAAGAAAATAATCGCGGGGGCATGGGCTTTGGCTTGTTCAAATAAGTCGCGCATCCGGGCGGGGCCAACCCCCACCAACATTTCGGAAAAATCACTGCCCGAAAGGGAGAAGAACGGCACACCCGCTTCGCCTGCAATCGCTTTCGCCAGTAAGGTTTTACCCGTTCCTGGTTGACCGACCAGCAATACGCCTTTGGGAATGCGCGCGCCCATATCAATGTACTTTTTGGGGTAGCGTAAGAAGTCCACAATTTCCGCGACTTGTTCTTTTTCTTCGTCGATCCCCGCCACGTCGGTAAAACGGGTCGGCCCGTTGAAAACCACGGTCGCACGGTTTTGCCCCATGCTGGCAATGCCGTTGCGTCCCGCCATGCCGCGCCACAAAATGAAAACCACGATGAGAATCATGATAATGTAAAACATGGGTACCAGCCATTGCGTCCAATCGGTCGGTGCCGCACCCGAATCGACGACGATGTTCGGGTTCGCCAATAAAATGCGCATCGCGGTGCCTGTCGTATCGTAGACCGAAGCGTCGGCGTAAGTTTTAATCGCGCTGGGATTTTGTGCGATAGTGATACATTGTTCTGCGGTTAACAGGTGATCTTGGTTAGTTCCGTCGGCGGTGTCAAGGTAAATAATGTAGTAAGTGCTTTCGACTTTGTACGCACCATAAATTTTATTTTTGGTCGTGTCGGCACTTTGGATATAGTCGCCCGTGGCAGGGTTATATTCCACTCCAGCGTCTTCGGCTAACTGAGTGATACTGATCGACGGTAGTGTAGTGGACGGTTGTGTCAATCGAACTAGCAAAAGAATGACAATCAGCCCAATAGCCAGCCACAGCCACCAATTAAATTTCTTTTTTTTAGGTTGTTGGTTACTCATAACTTATAGGATATACTATTTATAGACAAATGACAATGATAAATATTAAAGAAAAGTTAAAAACCTTGCCGAAAGACCCAGGCGTCTACGTAATGAAAGACGTGGCAGGTAACATTATTTACATTGGGAAAGCCAAAAATTTGAAGAACCGGGTCTCTCAATATTTCATCGGCGCGCACGACGCGAAAGTCACCGCCATGGTGACGCACATTGCCGATTTAGAGTGGTTTGTGGTGAACACAGAAAACGACGCTTTGTTTTTGGAAGCCAATTTGATTCATAAGCACCAACCCAAATACAACATTTTATTAAAAGATGACAAAAAATTTCCGTACATCCAAATTACGCCCGACGGTAAAATCCAAGTCGTGCGCACCAACCGCGGGGAAGGGCAAATCTTTGGGCCGTACTTCAATGGTGTCTACGTGAAGTCTTTAATGGACATCATCCGCAGTATCTACCACGACGACCCCGTGTTGGCGGCGGAATTTTTGGCGGGAAAACGTTACGACGAAGTGGTGGCGGTCATGACCAATCGGATGCAACAAGCCAGTGCGTTACAACAATTTGAATTGGCGATTGCGTACCGGAACGTATTGAATATGGTCAACCGCCTGCGTACGCGCACGCGGGTACAATCCACTGCCGAAGATGCGAACGCTTTTACCTTGGGGGCTTGTCGGGAATTGGGCGAAGTGTTGGGGTTGGCGAAAACGCCGCGCCGCATTGAATGTTACGACATTTCCCACACCGCGGGGGAATACGTCGTGTCATCCATGGTGGTGTTCGTGGACGGCGCCGCCGACAAAAGCCAGTACCGTCGTTTCCGTATTAAACACGGTCAAGGCAACAACGACTTTTTATCGATGCAAGAAACTTTGACGCGCCGTTTGCGTCACCGCGAATGGACTTACCCCGACGTCATCGTGATTGACGGCGGCAAGGGGCAGTTGGGCGCCGTGCCGAAGGTGGACGGCATTACCTACATTTCGTTGGCGAAACGGTTTGAATTGGTGTTTACCACCACGCAAGACGCCCCTGTGGTGTTATCGCACCACAGTTATGCCTTGCGTTTGTTGCAACGGATTCGGGACGAAGCCCACCGTTTTGCGATTACTTACCACAAAAGTTTACGCGACCAAATCCGTCCGTAGTGTTACTGCCCGTATAAAAAACGCCAAACCGCACAATCTAAGCCCAGGGGTGAAAGAATGAAAAATGTGATGAAAATTGTCGATGTTGTGGCGTTCAGTATTTTGTTGCTGGGCGGACTGAATTACTTGATGGCGGGGTTGTTTGGGCTGGATTTAATGGTGTTAATGTTTGGCGCCAACATCAGCATTGTGGGGCGGATCGTTTACGCGGTGGTTGGAGTATCGGCGTTGTTGTTGCTGGTCACCGTGATTGCGCGGGCGGTCATGAAAACCAAAAAAGCCAAAGCGGCGTAACCGCGGCCAAATTTGCATGAAAGCCGTTACCTTGCGTGACGGTTTTTTTGTTGTTTTTGTCCGAAAAAATGTAAAAAAGGACTTGACAAAACGGGGGGGGGGGGGTACCCTATCTTGGGGCAGTTTAGCCCCGTGAAAAAGGAGTAATCATAATGAGAAAATCGGCTTGGGTAGTGTTAGGTGCGATGGTACTGGGCATGGTGGCGTCGGTGGTGTTGGTACTGGTGGTGAATCCGATGGTG
>JAMPCO010000040.1 GCA_023666145.1 Prevotella sp.
ACGTCCAATGTAGTGTAATTTATTATCGGGGCACAGACCCCGATTGATTTTTATAAAAAATCAGTGTAAAATCCCGGCCATGATAAAAACGTTGTGCCTGACGGATTTTCGCAATCATAATTTATGTCGTATTGATACGGCGGGCCGTCGCAATGTAATAATTACCGGGCCGAACGGCGCGGGTAAGACCGCCGTGATAGAGGCTGTATCCATGTTATCTGGCGACCGTGGCCTGCGCGGTGCGCCAATGACAGAAATCGCACGGTTTGCCGGTACAGGCGGGTTTTCTGTTCATGCAAATTTATTGGACGATACGGATGTTTGCGTATATTTTAATTCTGGCGACACAAATCGGCGTGCGCGTATCGATGGTGATGCGGCAACGTTGGCCGATTTATCACGGCATTTGCGCATGGTGTGGATAACCCCACGTGAAGACAGATTGTTTGTAGATAGTGCATCGGAACGTCGTGCGTTTTTTGATAGACTGGCCACCAGTTTTGATGCGTCCCATGGTGGGCGTGTGGCCCGGCTATCTAAATTATTATCAGAACGTGGATTTGCATTAAAAAACGGTCGTGACGGGCGGTGGGTGGATGCACTGGATGCCCAGATTGCAGGTATTGCCGTGTCAATTGCCGCAGGTCGCGTTCAATATGCGGGTCAATTAAATTATTTCTTGGAAAATTGTGCAGTATCTGTGACGGGATTGGTTGAATCCCAGTTGTTGACAGAATCTGCCGCGGCGGTCGAACGCAATTACAGTGAATATTTGCATGAACATCGTGAATTGCTTGGTGATAAAATGGTGCTGGATGGACCGCATAAATCTGATTTTGGTGTGTTTAATCGCACACTGAATTTGCCGGCAAATTTAACCAGCACCGGTCAACAAAAGTCCGCATTATTGGATTTAATACTGGCGCACGCAAAATTAATACACGCAAAAACATCCCATCGGCCAATTATCCTGTTGGACGAGGCAGCAGCCCACCTGGACACTGCGGCGCGTTCGCGACTGTTTGCGGCATTGGGTGCCGCCGATGCCCAGGTTTGGGCAACAGGTTTGGATGCATCCGTATTTCGTGATGTGCCGGACGCTGTATTTGTTGCTTGCCATAATGGGGAAATAAATAATATACTGACGCCCAAGGAAGTGTAGATATGAGCAAAATTGATTATCAAAGTCTGTTGGATAACGCATTAAAGTCGGTTGTCAAAGATGCGCTGATTCACGCCCAGTTTAATGGTTTGGGTGATGGAACACATTTTTTTATCACGTTTAAAACGCGTGCGCCTGGTGTTGTGTTGCCTGATTTTTTGCGTATTCGTTATCCTGATATTATGACAATTGTATTACAATATTCGTATAACAACCTGAACGTGTCTGATAAAGAATTCGGTGTCCAATTAACGTTTGATGGTCGGCCGTTTTTTATACGGGTGCCGTTTTCTGCGCTGGTTGAATTCAAAGACCCATCGGTTGATTTTATGTTGTCGTTTCATCCAAAAACAAATGCGGCCGCCGACAATGATATGGAATTGCCATTGGATGGCCGACCGGATACAGTACCAGACCCGCGCCGTGTTGTGTCATTGGATGAATTCCGCAGAAACCGCAAAAATTAGAGTGTAGGTAGTAGAGTATAGGTAGTAGGTAATGTGTGGCGCATATTGCGCCACGACTTATTTCTCTACACTCTCCTACCTAATACCTTCACTCTAATAAAAATCGCCCATTTGGGCGTTTTTTATTTCCTGTAATTTTTATGATTATTTCATATTTGTGATAAATTCAGGTAATTGTTCGTCTTCATCTGATGTGTCAGATGTATCCGCCACGGTGTCAACCGGTGTTTTATCCTTGGGGTCGCGGGTTGAATCAATTTTGCCCTGTTCTGCACTGACAATGCGACCATAGTGTTCGGCCGTCTGCAACAGGCGTTCGCGTTCGATTTCGTCATTTGTCTGACGTGCCTGGTCGATGTATTGTTTCCTTTTCTGGCGCCACTTGTGACAGCGCTGAATCATCATCCCCACAGATGTTTGATTTTTTTTGTTTTGCATATCTTTTCTTTTTTAATCCAGGAAATATGTTTATCTTATTGCGACAGTAATAAATCCTGCTTATCCCTGTCATGTTTCAACGCACTGAATATAAATCATCTTAAAACTGATTGCAATAGTTTTTTTAGGTTGCTATCCTGACACCATGTAGGAGGATTGTTTTTTGCAGCATCACAGCGGAAATTTTTTATTGCAATCATTGTTGGCGTTAACGCTGATATTTGCGTTTGTTCCGTTTGTTGCGTCCCGCTTGGTCGCCCGTGATATGGATGCCCAGATGCAATCCAGTGCCACGCAAGTCGATGTCGCGCAAACTGCCGCCCGAATATATGTGCGCGAAAATGCCAGTTCTTTGCCGTACGAGATAACGCGAATTTCCGGCACGGCGTTTTCAGATACATTGGAACCGTACGGTCTGCCACTGGGCTTTGTGCCGCATAACGCATTGGGCCAGGATATCAGTCTGATAATAACCAAAGATTTTAACGGCGTGTCCGCATATTTGGAATTGTCTGGTGGAAAATTGTCTGGTGTTCAACGTGCAGAATTGGCGCGCAGAATCGGATTCTATGCATCGCCCACAGATGACGGCGTTGTTGTTGGTGTTGTGTTGGATGATATGTATTCTGATGTCGTGCGACGTAATGAAACGAATATTGACGCCGGTGCATTTTTAACTGATTTAGATATGGGCAAATTTTCTGTTAATAATATTGGCGCGGCGTTTGCGCGTCGTGGTGAATTTGATACCGCCCAGTTTAGTACGTTGTCTGTATCTGGAATTGAAAATGGGCGCAAAGAACGCAGCGTAATAAATACACTGTTGGCGGACAAGACGGTGTTTCAAAGTGCCAATGGCGAAAGTGCACTGACCTTAACGCGTGGCACGTTGTATGCGCGGTCTTTAAATGGTCGCACCGTTGCAAAATTTGGTGATGCGGGCAATATTACTGTCGGTGATGCGGCGGTCTATGATTTTGCGATGACGGCCGGGCGTACCAGTTTTACCGGCCCTGAAAAGTGGAACGTTCATGGTAATTTGGTGACCGATAAAATTGTATTCAGTGTTGAACGTCTGGAAATTGATTCGTTTATAAATGCATCTCGCGGCCAGGATGTTTATATTGATTCTGAATCATTAGAATACAATACCAAAAGTGGTATAGATGTTGATTATCTGTATATATCAAACATAACATTGCGCGACCAAACGTCCAGTGCATTGCTGCAAGGTGCATCTGGCAAGGTTGTGTTAGATGTGCGTCCTGGGGATACGTCAATTTTGCCTGATGTGTTGACGGACACTGTTAATAATGATGGCATTAGCATAATTCGCAGTCCGTCCGCATCCAATGGTACAACCATATCGTGTCGTGAATTGATAACAGAAATGGGTGTTCGATATAACGCAAAATCGTTATCGCAAAATATAATTTGCCAGTATATGTTTTGGCATCGGCTGGAACAACGTATAGATATAAAACAATGTTTATTGGATGGTGGCCGTGACTGTGACTAAGACAAAGATTTTTACAGATAAAAACATGTCTTACGG
>JAMPCO010000041.1 GCA_023666145.1 Prevotella sp.
CACGCGACCCAGACGAAGTATATATTCCTATCCCCGCATGGATACACAAGGTCTATCCAAATTTCTTTCCAGATAGAGATGTGCCATTTGATTTAATCCTGCCCGACAGTGCCAAAACCGTATTATCTGCCAAGGTATGCCAGGACGGCAGTAAAGCTCTTATGAGCAACCCAAACAAAGATTTGGGCAAGTGGTTATTACGTAAAGTTCTACGCCTGCCAGAAGGTCAATTATTAACCTATGATATTCTTATTCAAAAAGGTATTGATAGCATAGAAATATCAAAAAATACCAATGACAGTTATAATATCAATTTCAAAAAACTCGGCACTTACGAAGATTTTGAAAACGAGACCAGACATTAATTATTTTTTGCTCAATCTGGCTTTAGGGTTATGGACTATTAATAACAATTTAATCATTGCGAATTGGTTTAAAGGCTTTAATATTGGATTAAAAGGCTTATTATTTGAAAAAGTTAATTTTTGCGGTTTTAATAATATTAAGTTGCAATACACCCTCGTATGCTACAATATCGTGTAAAACAAATGCACTGGGTAAAACAATCTGCACGGATAGTGCCACAGGTGCGCGTATTCGCGAACGCACCAGCGCATCGGGTTCAACCAAATACACGACAAGTTCCGGTCAAACAATAAAGGCGCGGCAATCAACAAGCGGTATTACAACATATACCGATAATCGTGGCAATCGCACAAAGTGCCGTAAAAACGCCATTGGGAACACTGTTTGTACCAATAATGCGGGGACAAAATTAACCTGCCGTACCAATTCGGTGGAAAAAACGGTTTGCAAATAAGCCTTGTCCTATAAATCTAAGCTGTCTGGGTTTAAGAGAAAATCTTTTAATCCAATTATAGATATGCCCTTTTCATTTTTATATGGGCGAATGTCATCTTTGATAATTATAATCTTTTTAAATCCATCCTTGATACCTAATAATGGGCGCTCTTCTTGTTGACGTTTTTCATCTGTGGGCAAATATGTTGCAGATTGAATATAATAACGCCGGTCGCCTAAATTGGCCACAAAATCAACTTCCACCTGTTTTTTTGCATTATTATCAAATATATTTACATTGCCCACATCTACCGCAAAACCACGTATTTTTAATTCATTATATATAATATTTTCCATTATATGCGTTTCTTCTTGCTGCCGGAAATTCAGGCGAGAATTACGCAGCCCAATATCTGTAAAATAATATTTTGATGGCGTGCTTATGTATTTTTTACCTTTTATATCATAGCGTAAAGCCTTGGATATAATAAAAGAATCTTCTAAATAACTTAAATAACGTTTTATTGTAAAAGCGCTTATTGCGGATTTGTCCTTGCTTTTGAATGTGTTTTCCAGTTTTTTGGGGTTCAACAAGCCCCCGACACCGGATGCAACCACATTTATTAAAGCGCCCAATTCATCAATATTAGAACGAATTTTCTTGCGTTCAATTATATCACGCAGGTACGTTTCCCGGAACAGATTATCCAAATATACAATCTTTTCTTCATCAGATTTCAACGATACCGTTGCCGGCATACCACCAAATATAGAATATTGCTTCCACGCATTCCACCAATCACCACCAACGGCCGCATAATATTCTGAAAAACTTAATGGATATACACGTATTTCATCACCACGTCCACGAAATTCTGTGACAACCTCAGACGATATTAATTTTGAACTGCTGCCTGTAACATAGATATCCAAATTTGGTATATGCAAAAAGCCGTTTAAGACATCAACAAAATCGTTCAACATTTGAATTTCGTCAATCAAGACATAATATTTTTCAGTGTCTTTGATATTCGCCATCACAAAATCATAGCAAGCATCTGGGTTTCTATACTTTTTATTTTTGTAATCATCCAGTGCAAGTGTAATTATATGGTCTTCTTTTACCCCCGACTTTAACAGATGGGCTTTGAACAAATTAAATAACAAATATGATTTGCCACAACGACGTAATCCGCTTATGATTTTTACCAACCCATTATGTTTGTGGGCAATCAAACGGTTCAAATACATATCTCGCTTAATCACAATATCCATTATTTCTGTCCTTTTTTACTATCTTAACACAAATATACTCACAGCACAAACTATTTATTTTTTTGTTCGGTTCCGCACATTTTATTAAACAGCATTATTCTCCATACCCAGAGTGCTTTATTTATTTTTTTGTTCGGTTCAGGCATATTTATTAAATATAACAATCGGTTAAATGATTTTTATATTTCTGTCAACAAAACTCATAATTTTATCTGTTCCGTTTTGCAAAGATTCTTTTATTGGGTCATACGTTAATTGTGCATATATTGCGGTTGACGCTTGTGATTTATGCCCCAACGATTGGCCGATGATATGTAGACTTGAACCCGCGATGGCCTGATAACTGCCCAATGTGCGGCGCAAGTCGTGCAGCCGCAGGTTTGGAGACAAACTGTTCGGGATTTCCGAACAGTTGTATTCAGGGCAGAAAAATTCATTTCACATAATAGCAAAAATCTGTTGGGGGATTTTTAGGTGGTGCGATTATAAATGCACCAGTATCGTCAACGTGGTCACCGGGTGCCAAGAAACATTCTGTCACAGCGCGTTGCCATACCGCCACATCGCCCGTTGGCAGCATCATGCCATCATCAGGACATGGGACGCACGCCGTACCATCCCAATAATATCCACGCAGACAATAATCACATGTGCTATATAGATGTGTTGTACCATCACGAATTTGTGCAAATGAACCATCGGGACAATTTACGCATTTACCCGCGTCATTATCATAATAACTTTTGGGGCGACAACCGTATCCAGATACTTTGCATCCATATAATAAATGATGGCCGATGACATCAACAACCTCTCTATCATATGTAAAGCATACCGCATCGTAATTAGAATTGCTATATGCGTTAACCCTGTTGTTGCCGTTTGCATCAGAATAGCACGTTGCAATGTTATCGCCATAATCACCATTGTTTAGTTCTGGTTCCAACGTATATCCACCACCAACGTACCATGCGCATACATATCCGGCCACAGCACGGGATGTACAGGTCAATGCTATTACAGTACACATAGCCAACATTTTCGTATATTTCATATCCCATCCTTTGTTTCATGTCAAAATAAACAAACCACCAATTTATTTGGTGGCAGGAGGTTCGTAACTACTTTGACTGAAATAGTGTTGGATATTCAATATATTAACCAACCCTCCTGCAACATCGGCAGGAGTCCATTAACGCTTGGATACGCGCAGTCAAACAGAGGTTACGACACCCCAACGTGACAATTCATCACGTCATAAATATTTTATGTCAGAATAAAAATTTTAGCAAGATGTTTTATATTCAACTATTATTTAAATACCGTGCTATTAATACCGTATATGGTTGGATATAACGTCGTGAATTATATTTTGTTTTGGACTGTGGCGGCGCATATAGCGGAATATCTTTCGTGGCATGTTGCGACGGGCACCGGTCACGGTAAATACCGAACAGTTTTTATCGTTTTGAAATAATTTGCCGTGTGGGGCAGTCACCTCAAAATCATACAATATACCTATTTTATATG